>NZ_VKJP01000056.1 GCF_007280575.1 Streptomyces benahoarensis | reverse complement strand
GCACACCCCCGCGCACGGCCACGGCGCGCACGCCCCCGGACACCACCACGGCGACGCCGGCATGGACTGGGAGGTGATGGGGCCGCTCCTCGAAAGCGGCGCCGAACTGCACTCCGCCGTCTTCGAGCAGGCCGCCGTCTGGCTGCGCACCCTGCTCACCCCGCAGGACCCGGACCGGCCCGCCCCCGTCCGCCGCATCCTGGACGTCGGCAGCGGCCCCGGCGTCGCCACCTGCCTGCTGGCCCGCGCCTTCCCCGAGGCGGAGGTCGTCGCCGTCGACCCCACGCCCGCGCTGCTGGACCGCGCCCGCGCCCGGGCCGCCGCCCTCGGCCTCGCCGACCGCGTCACCACCCACCGCGCCGAACTCCCCGACGGCCTGGACGACGACGCGGCCCCGGACCCCGGCGGCCACCCGGCCGGGCCGGTCGGCGACGCCGATCTCATCTGGTCCAGCCGGACCCTGCACCACGTCGGCGACCAGCGGCGCGCCGTCGCCACGCTCGCCCGCCATCTGCGCCCCGGCGGCCTGCTCGCCCTCTCCGAGGGCGGTCTGCCGCAGCGTTTCCTGCCCCGCGACATCGGACTGGGCCGCCCGGGCCTCCAGGCGCGGCTGGACGCGGCGACCGAGGAGTGGTTCGCGCGGATGCGGGCCGCGCTGCCCGGCGCCGAGGACACCGTCGAGGACTGGCCCGCCGTCCTCACCGACGCGGGCCTCGGCACCCCGCACAGCCGCAGCTTCCTCGTCGACCTGCCCGCCCCGCTGTCCGCCGCGGGCCGGGCGTACGTGAGCGCCGCACTGGCCCGCGCCGTCGAGGCGTTCGGCGACGAGTTCGCCCCCGACGACCTGGCCGTCGCCACCCGCCTCCTCGACCCGGACGACCCGGCCGGTCTCGCCCGCCGCCCGGACGTCTTCCTGCTCGCGGCTCAGACCGTGCACGCGGCCCGCGCCCGGTAGCCACCGGACCGGAAAACGCCCCGGCCGCCGCCCGCCCGGCGACCGGGGCGCGCCCGCGCCTCCCGGGCCCACCGGAACGGGGCCCGTCACCGGTGGCATGGCAGCCCCGGTGCCCCCTGGTTAAGCTCGGTCGGGGGGCCGACGACCCTATCCAGGGAGGCTCCGATGAAGCTGCCCGAACCTCGTGACGTCGCCCCGCGCCTCGCCACCGGCGCGTTCCTCCTCAACTCCGGTCTGGGCAAGATGACGGCCGACGACGACACCGCCGCCGGGATCCACGGCTTGGCCTGCACCGCGTACCCGTTCCTGGAGAAGCTCGAACCACGCGTCTTCGTCCGGCTGCTGGCCTGGTCGGAGGTGGCCGTCGGCAGCGCGCTGCTCGCCCCCGTCGTACCGAGCCGCCTCGCCGGCGCCGCGCTCACCGGGTTCTCCGCCGGACTCGTCGGCCTCTACCTCCGCACCCCCGGGATGCGCGAGCCCGGCAGCCTGCGCCCCACCCAGGACGGCATTCCGCTCGCCAAGGACACCTGGATGCTCGGCATCGGCCTGGGCCTGCTCGGCACCGGCGCCCGCTGGGGCTGCTGCCGGGGGCGTCGCCGCTGCCGCCGCTGAACCGCCCGCCCGGCTCCCGTTCGGCCGGACGGTGCGCGAGCGACACCCCGCGCTACGCCGACCGGCCGAACCCGTTCGCGATTCCGGGTGCTTCCGCATCACTCGAATGCAGCATGTACGACTGGCCGGTTTGTTCGTTGGACCGGGCGTGACGTCAGCACGCGCCAGTGACCGTGCGCGGCCGGGTGGCCCCGCCGTGCGCCGAGCCGAAGGAGCCGGCGGGCCGCCCCGCCGCCGTCCCGCCGGCCGCTCCGGTGCCTGCGCGGGGCCACCGCCCGCCCGCCGCACGCCCGCCCGGGCCCGGCGCATACGCAGGCGCCGCCCCGCCGTCGCGCGCCTCTCGGCGTCCGGCCGCGCGGCCCCCGGGCGGCTCGGCGCCGCGCACCGCCCGTGAACGTCCCCTGCGACCACGTCCCTCACCCGATTCGGCCCCGCCACCGCGGGCCCGCCCCGGCGGCTGCGCCGGGTGCGGGCCCGCGCCGCACGCGCATCCCGGCCGGGTCCTCCTCCCGAAAGACATGACGTGCACGAGACCCAGACCTACATCCCGGTGCAGCAGACCGATGAGTTCGTGCCGAGCCAGGGCACCTTCGCCCGTCCGGTCCGGGACACCGAACCCCCGGTCGGCGTCCCGCTGTTCGCACCGCAGCCGGACCCCTACGGGTTCGACGCGGTCGCCTGGGCGAACGTCCCGGTGTGGGAGACCTCCGGCCCGGCGCCCCAGGACCCGCACGCGACGGACGGATGTCCGGCGCCACCACCCGCCGGACCCGCCGTCAGCCATGCGCGCACCCGGCAGCACCGGCCCGGCGTCCACCGCGCCGACTCCGCCCGGCTGCGGCGCTGGGCGCGGTGGATCAGCGCCACCGTCGCCGCCCTCACCGCCGTGATGATCAGCGTGCTGGGCGCCATGGTCTGCTACGCGCCGCTGCGCGCCCTCGCCTCCCAGGGCGCCTCCGGCGGCCTCGCCGACCTGTGGCCGCTGCTGATCTACGGCCCCTGGATGGTGGCGTCGCTCGCCATCCTGCGGGCCTCAGCCAACGGCCGCCGCGTCGCGCACTCGTGGTGCGTGGTCATCCTCTTCTCCGCCCTCGCCGTCGTGCTGTGCGTCGCCCACGCACCGCTGACGCTGTCCGCCATCAGCGTCGCCGGGCTGCCGCCGATCACCGCGCTGCTCTCGTTCCACCAGCTGGTGCGCCAGATCGAACCTCCCGCGCCGCCGCTCCCCGCCCCGGCGGAGGAACCCGGCAACGGCCACCACCGCAAACCGCCGAGCTCCCGGCCGTAACCCGCTGCCCGCCCGCAGCGCGCCGCCGCCCCGGTCCACCGGGACGGCGGCGTGTTGCGCTGCCGGGCTCAGGCGACGTCGAAGGCCGCCGGGTCCGGGCCGAGCCGGGTGCCGTTGTCGAGACCGGCGACGGCCGCGAGGTCCGCGTCGTCCAGCTCGAAGCCGAAGACATCGAGGTTGGCGGCGATCCGCGACGGCGTCACCGACTTCGGGATGACGACGTTGCCGAGCTGGAGGTGCCAGCGCAGCACCACCTGGGCGGGCGTCACACCGTGCTTGGCCGCGATCTCGGTGAGCACCGGCTCCGCCAGCAGGTTCTTGCCCTGGCCCAGCGGCGACCACGCCTCCGTCGCGATGCCGTGCCGGGCGTGCACCGCGCGGGAGTCGGCCTGCGGGAAGTACGGGTGCAGTTCGATCTGATTGACCGCCGGGACGATCGACGTCTCGCCCATCAGCCGCTCCAGGTGGGCGGGGAGGAAGTTGGAGACGCCGATGGCCCGGGCGCGGCCCTCCGCGGAGATCTTCTCGAAGGCGCGGTAGGTGTCGATGTACGTGTCCTTGGCGGGCAGCGGCCAGTGGATCAGGTACAGGTCGACCTGCTCCAGGCCGAGCTTGTCGAGGGAGGCGTCGAAGGCGCGCAGCGTGGCGTCGTAGCCCTGCTCGGAGTTCCAGAGCTTGGTGGTGACGAAGAGTTCGTCGCGGGGGATGCCGGAGGCGGCGAGCGCCCGGCCGGTGCCCGCTTCGTTGCCGTAGATCGCGGCGGTGTCGATGCTGCGGTAGCCGGCCTCCAGGGCGTGGCCGACCACGACGGCAGCCTCGGCGTCCGGCACCTGCCAGACGCCGAAACCGAGCTGCGGCATCGTGACGCCGTTGTTGAGCGTGATGGTGGGGACCTGGCTCACGGGGAATCGATCCTTACGTTGTGGTGCGTGTGCGGGGGCGACAACGATCATCCGCCGCCCCGTATTCCCGTACACCAGGAGAAATGTCCCGTACCGCCCGGATGGCCGCCCCGTCCGGCTCAGCCCCGGTAGAGCGCCTCCACCTCGGCCGCGTACGCCGTCTCTATCGCCTTCCGCTTCAGCTTCAGTGACGGCGTCAGCAGCCCCTGCTCCTCGCTGAACTGGTGGGCCAGTATCCGGAACGTCCGGATCGACTCGGCCTGCGACACCAGGGTGTTGGCGGCGACCACGGCCCGCCGGATCTCCGTCTCCAGATCCTGGTCGCGCACCAGCTCCATGGGGCGCATGTCCGGTTTGCCGCGCATCGTCAGCCAGTGGGTGACGGCCTCCGGGTCCAGCGTCACCAGCGCGGCGACGAACGGCCGGTCGTTGCCGACGACGAGACACTGCGCGACCAGCGGGTGTGCCCGGACCCGGTCCTCCAGGGCCACCGGTGAGACGGTCTTGCCGCCGGAGGTGACCAGGACCTCCTTCTTGCGGCCGGTGATCGTCAGATAGCCGTCCTCGTCGAAGGAGCCGAGGTCGCCGGTGGCGAACCAGCCGTCGTGCAGCACGGCGCCGGAGCCCTGCGGATCGCCCAGGTACCCCTGGAAGACCTGGCCGCCGCGCAGCCAGATCTCGCCGTCGTCCGCGATATGGACGGTGGTGCCGGGGATGGGCGTGCCGACGGTGCCGAACCGTGTCCGCTCGGGCGGGTTGGCGGTCGCGGCGGCGGTGGACTCCGTCAGGCCGTACCCCTCGAAGATCCGCACCCCGGCACCGGCGAAGAACAGGCCGAGGCGGCGCTCCATTCGGGAGCCGCCGGACATCGCGTGCCGCACCCGGCCGCCCAGCGCCTCACGGACCTTGGAGTAGACGACCTTGTCGAAGAACTGGTGCTGCATCCGCAGGGCGGCGCCGGGGCCGGAGCCGGTGCCGAACGCCTTGTGCTCCAGGGCCTCGGCGTGGCGGACCGCGACGTCGACGGCCTTGTCGAACGGCCCTTCCTTCCCCTCGGCCTCCGCCTGCCGCCGCGCCGCCGCGAAGACCTTCTCGAAGACGTACGGCACCGCGAGGACGAAGGTCGGCCGGAAGCTGCGCAGGTCGGGCAGGAGGGCGCGGGCGCTCAGCTCCGGCTGGTGGGCCAGCTTGACCTTGCCGCGGAGGGCGGCGACCTCGACCATCCGGCCGAAGACGTGCGACAGCGGCAGGAAGAGCAGGGTGGACGCCTCGTCGCCGGGCCGGGAGTGGAACGCCGAGTCGTAGCGCTCGACGATGTTGTCCGCCTCGGCCATGAAGTTGGCGTGGGTCAGGACGCAGCCCTTGGGGCGGCCGGTGGTGCCCGAGGTGTAGATGACCGTGGCGATGGCGTCCGGGGTGACCGCCATCCGGTGCCGGTGCACCACATCGTCGTCGAGATGGGCACCCGCCGCGGTCAGCTCGGCCACCGGGTCCGTGTCGAGCTGCCACAGGCGGCGCAACTGCGGCAGCCGCCCGATGACCGAGCCGACGGTCATCGCATGGTCCTCGTGCTCCACCAGACAGGCCGTCACGCCCGCGTTGTGCAGCATCCAGAAGACCTGCTCGGCGGAGGACGTCGGGTACAGCGGTACGGACTGGCCGCCGATCGCCCAGATGGCGAAGTCGAAGACGGTCCATTCGTAGCGGGTGCGGGACATGATCCCGACCCGGTCGCCGAAGCGGATGCCCTGGGCGAGCAGGCCCTTGGCCAGCGCCATGACCTCGTCCCGGAACTGCCCGGCGCTGACGTCGGTCCAGCGCCCCTCGCCGTCCTTACGGGCGAGCGAGATCCGGTCCGGATCGCGTGCCGCATGGTCGAAGACGGTGTCCGCCAGCCCACCGACCCGGGGCCCGGTCGCCAACGGCTCCACGGTGAACTCGCGCAATGACCCAGCTCCTTGTGGTACTCCTCACACGGCCGCGACCGTACCCCACGGCATCGCCCCGTGGGAGGGCCCTACCACGTTCCGAACGGGCCGGGACGCCCTCCGGCCATCCGGAGGAAACGGACCACTCCCCGGAAGAGCGGACATGGACCGGTCATCCACCTGCGGAACGATCACGACCTGGGGACCGTATCTGCACCAAACCTCTGCACCGGAAGGGTGAACCCGCGGTGCCGTCCGGCCGGAAACCGCTGCTGGAGCCGGGCGGGAGACGGGCCGGAGCCTGGATGGGGCCGGGCCGGAGCCGGGCCGGGGTCCACCGGCCGTCACGGCAGTTGCAGCCGGTCGCCCCCGGCAAGGATCGCGTCGGCCAGCGCCTCGGCGGGACCGCGGGCGGCGGTGGCGCGCCGCCCGTGCAGCAGGACGAAGTCCACCCCGCCCAGCTCCGGCAGCCCGGCCCGGGACGCCATCCGCACCAGGCCCGGCGGGATCATGCCGAGGGTGTGCGCCATCACCCCGAGCCCGGCGCGGGTGGCGGCGATCAGCCCGTTGAGGCTCCCGCTGGTACACGCGATGCGCCAGGTCCGGCCGTGCTCCTCCAGGCACTCCAGCGCCCGGGCGCGGGTGACCGCGGGCGGCGGGAAGACGACCAGCGGCACCGGGCGGTGCGGATCGAGCCGCAGCCGGTCGCTGCCCACCCACACCAGCCGGTCCCGCCACACCAGCCGGCCCCCGGGCCCCTCCGGGCGCCGCTTCGCCAGGACGAGGTCGAGCCGCCCGGCCGCCAGAAGTTCATGGAGGGTGCCTGAAAGTTCGACGGTCAGCTCCAGGTCGACCTCGGGGTGTTCGCGGCGGAACCCCTCCAGGACCTCCGGCAGCCGCGTCAGGACGAAGTCCTCGGACGCGCCGAACCGCAGCCGCCCGCGCAGCCGGGTGCCGGTGAAGAACCCGGCGGCGCGCTCGTTCGCCTCCAGGATGGTGCGGGCGAAGCCGAGCATCGCCTCGCCGTCCTCGGTCAGCTCCACGCCGTGCGTGTCCCGCGCGAACAGCCGCCGCCCGGCCGCCTCCTCCAGCTTCCGCACATGCTGGCTGACGGTCGACTGCCGCAGCCCCATACGGTGCGCGGCCTGGGTGAAGCTCAGGGTCTGCGCGACGGTGAGGAACGTACGCAACTGCGCGGGATCGAACACGGGGCACCTCGGGTGGGCGACGGTCCGGCCACCGCGGGACCGCGCCCGGGGGAGCGGCGTGGCCGGAACGGGCCGGTGTGCGGGCATGGTAATCACGTTCCGGCATCACAGTGAGTGCGGCGAACGGGGTTCCCGATATCCGTGGGGACCGGCACTCTGGAGAGGGCACCGTCCATGCCGCCGTCCCTGTGCCGAACGACCGAAGTGAGATCATGCGCCGCCCTGCCCTCGCCCTCCCCTCCTGGCTCCCCGTGGACGGATACATCCTGGCGCTCCTCGCCACCGTCGGACTCGCCGCGCTCCTCCCGGCCACCGGATCGGCCGCCACCGTCGCCGACGCCGCCGCCACCGGGGCCGTCTCCTTCCTCTTCTTCCTCTACGGAGCCCGCCTCTCGACCGCCGAGGCGATGGCCGGACTCCGCCACTGGCGGCTCCATGTGACCGTCCTGGCCTGCACGTTCGTGTTCTTCCCGCTGCTCGGCCTGACGTCCCGCGGCCTGGTGCCGTACGTCCTGCCGGGCGGTCTGTACACCGGCGTGCTGTTCCTGTGCCTGGTGCCGTCCACGATCCAGTCGTCCATCGCGTTCACCTCCATCGCGCGCGGCAATGTGGCGGCGGCGATCTGCGCCGGGTCGTTCTCCAGCCTCGTCGGCATCGTCGTCACGCCGCTGCTCGCCGCGCTCCTCCTGGACGGCGAGGGGCCCGGAGTCTCGGGCGGTGCGCTGGTCTCGATCGTCTGCCAGCTGCTGCTGCCGTTCCTGGCGGGCCAGGTGCTGCGCCGCTGGATCGGCGGATTCCTCACCCGGCACAAGAAGGTTCTCGGCCTGGTGGACCGCGGCTCGATCCTGCTGGTCGTCTACAGCGCGTTCAGCGCCGGGGTGAGCGCCGGGATCTGGCACCAGGTCTCGCCGCTGCGCCTGCTGATCCTGCTGGGGGTTCTCGGGTTGCTGCTCGCGGTGATGCTGATCCTGACCTCGTACGGCTCCCGGAAGCTGGGCTTCGGGCGGGCCGACCGGATCGCCATCACCTTCGCCGGTTCGAAGAAGAGCCTGGCCGCCGGGTTGCCCATGGCCAGCGTCCTCTTCGGCGCCCAGGCGGGCCTGGCGGTGCTGCCGCTGATGCTCTTCCACCAGATGCAGCTGATGGTCTGCGCGGTGCTGGCGAAGCGGTACGCGGCGCGGGCGGAGGCGGACGGCCCGGAGACGGATGCCTGCGGGACGGACGCCCCGGAGGCGGTCGGTCCGGCGGACGCCCCGGAGGGCGATGGCCCCGCCGAGGCCCACGACGGCGAGCCGGTCGGCGCCGGGGAACCCCGGTAGGACCGCCGCCCTCCGGGGCCCGCTTCCGTCAGGGTGTCGTCACCCGGTCAAGACCGAGGCGCAGCACGACGGGTCCGGCCGGGGTGCGGCCCGTGGCGTGCAGGGCGGTCAGGTCGGCGTCGGACAGGGCACGGCCGAGGACGACGGTCTCGTCCAGGGCGCCGGTGAAGCGGGCGCGGCCGTCGAGGCGTTCGCCGAGGCGGACGCCGAAGGCCGAGCCGCGGCTGACCGACCCCGGGACGTCCGGTGCGGCCGTGGTCGCCGTGGCGTCCACCGTCAGCAGCAACCGGCCGCCGGTGCGACGCAGCGCCAGCAGGTGCCAACGGCCGTCGTTGTACGCGCCCGCCGTCGACAGCTCCGTGGTGACCGGTGGCGCGGCGCCCGCGACGGTGGTGAGCGTGGCCGTGATCCGGCCGTGCGCCGGGTCCCCGACGAGGGTGACCTGCGGGGACCGGCTGCCCGAGCCGCCTGTCCACAGCAGCGGCTGCTCGCCGCCGGTCGCGTCGTAGCGGAACCACAGGGCGCAGGTGAACGGAGCGTCGCCCAGCGCCAGCGAGGCGCGGAAGGGGACCTGGACCGCGTCGTCGGCGCCGTCGAAGGCCAGCGCCCGGCCGAGGACGCCGGGGGTGGCGCGGGCCCCGCCCAGGACGGTGGCCGGGCGGGCGCCGGGCGCGCGGTCCGGGGTGGTGGGGCCGGGGCCGCGGCGCGGTCCGAGCCAGGCGTCGGTGAAGCGGGCGAACCGCATCTCGTCGCGGGCGTCGGCGGCGCCCGCCTCGTAGAACAGCCCTGTCAGACCGGGGGAGATGGTGACCGGATCGGAGTAGCCGGACCAGTCCCCGGTGACGCGGGCGCCCCGGTCGGCCTCCTCCCAGGTGCGGCCCTCGTCGTACGAGGAGCGGATCGTCATGGCGCGGCGGCGGTCCGGGTCGGCGGGGGCGGCGAGGAGGGTGCGGCTGCCGCCCCCGGCGGTGGGCAGGCGCAGCGTCGACGCCTGCACCATCGGCGCGAGGAAGCCGGGCAGGGTGCGGAACGGGTGGGCGAAGGACGCGCCGCCGTCGCGGCTGACCGCCTCGGTGCGGTTGCCGAGGTCCGTACCGTCCTGTTCGCGGGCGTTGACGTAGACCGACCCGTCGGCGCGCTCCAGCAGCGTCATCTCGGACGGTTTCTGGTGGAACGTGCCGTCGGCGGCGACCGGCCAGGTGTCGACGGCGCCGAGGCGCCAGGTGGTGCCGCCGTCGTCGCTGTGGACCAGCGCGGCGTGGTTGGCGGTGACCCGGCCACCGGCGTAACTCTCGGCGTTGACCCCGAGGACGAGCCGCCCGGCGTGGTGGCCCCGGGTGAGCTGGATGCCGTGCACCGGGCCCGTCGCGTACCAGGAGTTCCACCCGGCGGGGCGCAGCGCGCGGGTCAGGTCGCGGGGCGCCGACCAGGTGGCGCCGTCGTCGTCGCTGTACTGGAGGTGCGGGGTGCGCTCGCAGGGCGTCGCGCAACTGAGGCCGTCGGCGCGGCCCTTGTTGTACGTCTCGGCGAGGACGATGCGGCCGGTGCGGCGGTCCACGACCGGCGCCGGATTGCCGTGGGTGTCGCCGCCGCCTTCGGTGGCGACCTGGAGCGGGCCCCAGGTGCGGCCGCCGTCGGTGGAGCGTTTGAGGACGTGGTCGATGTCCCCGGCGTCGCCGCAGTCGTGCGCCCGGCCCTCGGCGAAGGCGAGCAGGGTGCCCCGGACCGAGCGGACGAGGGCCGGGATGCGGAAGCAGGCGTAGCCCGGGCCCTGGGCCGCGCTGAACAGGACCCGTTGATCGAACCCGCCGGGCGGTGCGGCGCTGCGGGCCGCGGCGCCCGCGGGGGCGGCGGGGAGCAGTGTGAGCGCCACGGCGGTGAGGGCGGTGAGGGCGGCGACGGCGCGGCGCCGCCGGGGTCTGCGGTGGGGGCGGGAGGGTGCACGGAGAACTGACGTCATGGTCCGGCCTGCCCTTCGAGGCATCGGCGTCATCCACAGGACATCCCACGTCCCATGTCATGGGTGACGGAACGTACTGCCGCCGTTACAGGCTGGCAGAAGTGTGCGGCCGTTCGCCCGCCGCCCCACCGACTTCACCCGCCCGGCCCGCGGACCGCCGTGCCGCCCGGGGCGCGAGAGGTCGATGTGCGAGGCGGTGTCGAGCGCGGCCAGCGCCACATGCCCGCCCCGGGTCAGCGCGACGGCCTGCGCGGCGCTCACCCCCTCGGTGATGCGGGAGGGCCGACCGGGCCGGGGCGAGGGCGAGTTCGGCGTACGCGCCCGGGTGGCCGAACGAGGTGATGCGGTCGCCGACGGCGAAGCCGGTGACGTCCGGGCCGAGCGCGACCGCCTCCCCGGCCGGCTCGTCACCGGGCAGCCCGGGCAGCCCGGGTAGCGGGCCGCCGCGCGCCCGGCGCACCATCGGCAGCGGAGTTCATTGGGGCAACCAATGGTTTTTCGTTGGGAGGTCCTATGGATCGGCGCTACCGTGGAACCATGGCCGACGCCCCGTACGCCCCCCGCCGCATCCGTGTCCTGCCGAGCTGGCTGCTGGGACGGGCCGCGGCCCGGGGGCACCGGCTGGTCGCCGAGGCGCTCGCCACCGAAGGCATGCGGATGATGCACCACGCCGTGCTCTCCGCGGTCGCCGAGACCGGCCCGGTCTCCCAGGCGGAGCTGGGGCGGATCGTCGGCATCGACCCGAAGGACATGGTCACCGTCGTCACCGACCTGCAACGGGGCGGGCTGGTCACGCGGACGCCCGACCCCCGGGACCGCCGGAAGAACGCCGTCGAGGTCTCCGCGGAGGGGCGGCGCGTCCTGCGCCGTACGCAGAAGCTCGGCGATCGCGCCAACGACGAGCTGACCGCCGCGCTGACCCCCGCCGAACGCGAGCAGCTGATCGGCCTGCTCACCCGGATCGTGCGCCCGGCCGACGGCGCCGACGGCGCGGGGAAGGGCGCGGGCGGCTGACGGACGCCCGGGGCTCAGCTCCCGGCGGCCGCCTCGTCGAGGCCGAGGCGGTGCGCGCCCGCGTAGACGTTCATGGAGCTGCCGCGGAGGAAGCCGACCAGCGTCAGGCCCGTCTCGGCGGCGAGGTCGACGGCGAGCGACGACGGGGCGGAGACGGCGGCGAGCACGGGGATGCCCGCCATCACCGCCTTCTGCGCCAGCTCGAACGAGGCCCGGCCGGAGACCATCAGCACGCACGACGACAGCGGCAGCCGGTCGTCCGGGAGTGCCCGCCCGACGACCTTGTCGACGGCGTTGTGCCGCCCGACGTCCTCGCGTACGTCCAGCAGCTCACCGTCCGGGCGGAACAGCGCGGCCGCGTGCAGCCCGCCCGTCCGGTCGAAGACCCGCTGGGCGGCGCGCAGCCGGTCGGGGAAGGTGCCCAGCGTCTCCGGTGTGAGGCGGACCGCGGGGCCGGGGGAGGCGTCCGGCGCCCAGCGCGCGGTGGTGCGCACCGCGTCCAGGCTCGCCTTGCCGCACAGCCCGCACGACGACGAGGTGTAGACGTTCCGCTCCAGGCTGATGTCCGGCACCGGAACGCCGGGCGCGAGGCGGACGTCGACGACGTTGTAGGTGTTCGCGCCGTCGTCGGTGGCGCCGGCGCAGTAGACGATGTTCGCCAGCTCCGCGGCGGACGCCAGGACGCCCTCGCTGACGAGGAAACCGGCCGCGAGCGCGAAGTCGTCGCCCGGGGTGCGCATGGTGATCGCCAGCGGCTTGCCGTTCAGCCGGATCTCCAGCGGCTCCTCGACGACCAGGGTGTCGGGCCGGGCGCCCACGGACCCGTCCCGTACGCGGATGACGCGGCGCCGTTCGGTGACCCGTCCCATGTCTGCCTCCACCCGTCGTGCGGTGCCCGGTGTGCCGTCGCCGGTGGTGGGTGCGGCAGGCCGGGTGCAACGGTACAACGTACTCGGTAAACTGTAGACGATAGCCATGAGCGGCCGTCCGGTGCCGCCCCCGAGGGCCGCGCCCGGCCGCCACACCAAGGGGGACCCGATGCTGTCCAGCGGACTTCCGTACGGAGCCGTCCCGAAGCTCGAACGGCCCGGCCCACTGCGCGAGCGGGTCTACGAGGCGCTGCTCGAACTCATCACCACCCGCGCGCTGCGCCCCGGGGCCCACCTGGTGGAGAGCGAACTCGCCGGACACCTCGGCGTCTCCCGGCAGCCGGTCCGGGAGGCGTTGCAGCGGCTGAACACCGACGGCTGGGTCGATCTGCGGCCCGCCCAGGGCGCGTTCGTCCACGAGCCGACCGAGGAGGAGGCCGACCAGCTGCTGACGGTCCGTACGCTGCTGGAGGCCGAGGCCGCCCGGCTGGCCGCCGCGCACACCGGTTCGCCGGGCATCATCGCCCTGGAGGAGCTGTGCGTCACCGGTGAGCGCGCGGTGCGCGACGACGACGTGGACGGCGCGGTGGCGGCCAACGCCGCGTTCCACGCCAAGGTGATGGAGCTGGCGGGCAACGCCGTCCTCGCCGAGCTGGCCGAGCAGGTCGGCCGCCGGGTGCGCTGGTACTACACGCCGGTGGCCCGGCAGCGCGGCGCCCAGTCGTGGATCGAGCACCGCGAACTGATCGCCGCCATCGCCGACCGCGACGAGGCACGCGCCACCGCCGTGATGCGCGCCCACACCGAGCACACCCGGCGTACGTACCACGAGCGGGCGCGGGAGAACGGGCACGACCAACGGCACGGGTGAGCGGCGGGGGGCGGGCCTCCGGGCTGCTTCGGAATCCGGGCGCCCGGTCCCGCGCCTCGGCGTCCGCCCCGGACCTCCCGGCCCCGCGCCACCGGAGCCTCCGGTCCGCCCCACCGGGCATCACCCGTCCACCCCGGACGCCCCCGCCCGTTCCGCTCCCCGAGACGCCCCTGACCGGCGGCGCGGCGGACCGGTAACCTGCATCCGATCACGCACCACCCGATGACGAATGGCGAGACACGTATGAGCGAGGAGAGCGCACCCGAGGCCGGCGAGGCGGCGGCCGTCTCCGACCGGGCGGCCCGGGAGCGGCTGCTCTACCTGCGCAGCAGCATCGACAACCTCGATGCCGCGCTGGTGCATCTGCTCGCCGAGCGGTTCAAGTGCACCCAGCAGGTCGGCGAGTTGAAGGCCCGGCACAGCCTGCCGCCCGCCGACCCGGCCCGTGAGGCCGCCCAGATCGAGCGGCTGCGCACGCTCGCCGCCGACGCCCGGCTCGACCCGGCGTTCGCCGAGAAGTTCCTGAACTTCATCATCAGCGAGGTGGTCCGCCACCACCGCGCCATCGCCGAGGGCACCCACGACGCACCGGGCACCCCCACCGACGGATGACCGGAGCGGGCGGCGCCTCCCCGGCACCGCCCGCCCCGCTCGACCCCGTATGCCAGGCGCGCCTCAGATCAGCTCACGGCTGGCCGGCCGCTCGCCGGCCACCGCCGCCCGCGGCCGCTCCCGGCCCGGCTGCCGCAACAGCAGCACGCACCCGGCCGCCACCAGCGAGACACCACCGGCCAGCGCATAGGCGCCGTCGTACCCCCAGGCGCCCACCACCATCGAGCCGAGCCCACCGCCGAACAGTCCGCTGATCAGCTTCCCGCTGTAGACCAGGCCGTAGTTGGTGGCGTTGTAGTTCTCCCCGAAGTAGTCCGGGGTCAGCGTGGCGAACAGCGGGTAGAACGCGCCGCCGCCGAAGCCGGAGAGGAACGCGAAGACGAGGAACAGCCACTGGCTGTGGACGTTCCCCGCCCAGATCACCCCGAACTGCGCCAGCCCCAGCACCACGATGACGAAGACCAGCGTGGTCTTGCGGCCCCACAGATCCGACAGCCATCCCATGACGGCCCGCCCGACGCCGTTGACGACGGACATCACGCCCATCGATGACGCCGCCACCAGCGGCCCGAAGCCGACCTCCCGTGCGTAGTCCACCTGGAAGGAGATCCCGAAGATCGACACCCCGGCCGTCAGCACGACGGACAGCCACATCAGCGGCAGCATCCCGCTGCGCAGCGCCTCCTTCGGGGTGAACTGCCGTACCGCGGGCGGGTTCTTCGCCAGGCTCGCCGCGCTCCGCCGGTCGGCCACCGGCGCCGCCCCGTCCGGCGTCCCGTCCGGCGTCCCATCCGGCGTCCCGGCCGGCGGCGCGAGGTGCGGCGGCCACCAGTTCGGCGGCGGATCCCGGAAGAACCACGCACAGGCCGCCACCACGACCAGCACGTACACCCCGATGAGGTCCAGCATCTCGTCGTAGTCGGAGGTGTCGAAGGCGTAGTTGAAGAGGAAGATGAACGGCAGCGCGCCGTAGGCGAAGCCGCCGTTGACGAATCCGGTCTTCGCGCCCCGCCGCTCCGGGAACCACTTGCCGACCATGTTGATGCAGGTCGCATAGATCAGCCCCGAGCCGAGGCCGCCGACCACACCGAATCCGCAGAGCGCCAGCGCGACGCTGTCCACATGCGCCAGCGCCACGAAGCCCACCAGGCACAGCACCGAACCGAGGTACATCGCCCACCGCGCGGTCAGCACCCCCCGCTCCCGTAACCACCCCGCCGGGAAGGCGATGCCCGCCTGGAAGAACACCCAGACGCTCAGAATCCAGAAGGTGTCGCTCTGCGACCAGCCGTGCGCGCGCGAGAGCGTGTCCTCGGCGGAGCCGTACGCGTACTCCGACACGCTGATCGCCATCATCGCGGCCCACGGCAGATACACCATCAGCTTGCGGGAATGCCCCAGCAGATCCCGGTCGCTCTCGCCGATCCGGTAGACCCGCCCCTTGCCGTCCGTGACGTTGCGGTACCCGGCCCGCCGGTCCGCCCCGCCCCCGTCGTCCCCGTTCCTGTCCTCGTCCCGGTCCGTCTCCGTGCTCATCGTCCGTCCCCTGCCCGTCGCATGGCCGCCGTCAGCTCCCCCCTGTCCGCTCTCCGCACGTCCGCGTGGCCGGTCTCACGGCAGCTTCCCCGCCGCCCGCGCCCAGCGGTACTTCGCCCCGAGCACCGCCACCGGCTTCTCCGTCGTGTACGGATACGCGACGACGCCCCGCGCGAAGAGATACGCGCACGCCTCCTCGACCTCGGTGTCCCCGGCCAGCGACGCCACCACCGGCTTCTCGATCCCGCGCGCCCGGAACTCCGCGACCAGCCGCGCCGTCAGCTCCGCGAAGACCATCGGCGGGGTGACGAGGGTGTGCCAGTAGCCGAGCACCAGCGCATGGATACGGGGATCCTCCAGACCCAGCCGGATCGTCGCCTCGTACGTCGACGGCGGCTCCCCGCCCGTGATGTCCACCGGGTTCCCGGCCGCCCCGAACGGCGGGATGAACCGCCGGAACGCCGCGTCGAGGTCGGCGGGGATGTCCATCAGCCGCAGCCCGTTGTCGACGATCGCGTCCGACAGCAGCACCCCCGAACCGCCCGCACCGGTGATCACGACGACGTTGTCCCCGGCGGGCGTGGGCAGCACCGGCAGCGCCCGCGCGTACTCCAGCATCTCCGCCAGCCCCGGCGCCCGGATCACGCCCGCCTGCCGCAGGATGTCGTCGTAGACCGCGTCGTCCCCGGCCAGCGCCCCGGTGTGCGAACCGGCGGCCCGCGCGCCCGCGCCGGTCCGCCCCGCCTTCAGCACCACCACCGGCTTGTGCGGCACCGTCGCCCGCGCCGCCGCCACGAACGCCCGGCCGTCCTTCAGGTCCTCCAGATGCATCGCCACGCAGTCGGTGTGCGCGTCCTCGGCGAAGTAGGTGAGCAGATCGTCCTCGTCGACGTCCGCCTTGTTGCCGAGGCCCACGATCGCCGAGACGCCCGTTCCGGTGGCCCGCGCGAAGCCGAGGATCGCCATCCCGATACCGCCGGACTGCGAGGTCAGCGCCGTCCCGCCGCGTACGTCGTACGGGGTGCAGAAGGTGGCGCACAGGTCCTGCCAGGTGGAGTAGTAGCCGTAGATGTTCGGCCCCAGCAGCCGGATGCCGTACTCCTCGCCGATCGCCACCAGCCGGTCCTGGAGGGCGTGTTCCCCGGTCTCGGCGAAGCCGGACGGGATCAGCACGGCGTTCGGGATGCCCTTGCGCCCGGCCTCCTCCAGCGCCGCGGGCACCAGCGGCGCCGGTATGGCGAACACCGCCACATCGACCTCACCGGGTACGTCCCGCACCGAGCGGTACGCCTTGCGGCCCAGGATGTCGTCGGCCTTCGGGTTCACCGGGTGGATCTCGCCGGGGAAACCGCCGTCGACGAGGTTGCGCATCACCGAGTTCCCGATCTTGCCGGGCTCCGCCGACGCCCCGATCACCGCGACCGACCGCGGCCGCATCAGCCGCCGCATCGCGGTCAGGATCTCCTCCCGCGAGCGCTGCCGCCGCACCGCCGGAGCACTCTGCGCCAGCAGGATCCGCACGTCCGCGGCGCGCACCCCGTCCGCCGCCGCGAACACCGGGTTGAGATCGATCTCCGCGATCTCCGGGAAATCCGCGGCCAGTTGCGACGTCCGCACGATCAGTGCGGTCAGCGCCGCGCGGTCCACGGGCGGCGCGCCCCGCACCCCGCGCAGCACCTCCGCCGCCCGGATCGAGTCCAGCATCGACGCGGCGTCCTCGTAGCTCGCGGGCGCCAGCCGGAACGTGACGTCCCCCAGCGCCTCCACCAGGACCCCGCCGAGCCCGAACGCCACCACCTTCCCGAACGTCGGATCCGTCACCGCCCCGACGATCACCTCCTGTCCGCCGGAGACCATCTCCTGCACCAGTACCCCGTCGATCCGCGCCCCGGGGGAGTGTGCCCTCGCGCTTCGTACGATGTCGCAGAAGGCGGCGCGCACCTCGGCGGCGGACGCCAGCGCGGTCCGCACCCCGCCCGCCTCCGTCTTGTGCACGATGTCCGGCGAGACGATCTTCAACGCCACCGGGAACCCGATCCGGTCGGCCAGCGCCACCGCGTCATCGACGGTCTCCGCCAGCCCCTCCGCCGGGGTGGCGATGCCGTACGCCTCGGCCACCCGCCGGCCCTCGGGCGCGGTCAGCGCGGTACGCCCCTCGGCCCGCGCCGCCGCCAGCACCGCCCGCACGGCCCCGGCGCGCCCCGTCTCGTCCTCGTGCTCCGCCATCAGATCACTCCGTTCGCCTTGAGCCGCCGCAGTTCCTCGTCGGCGAGCCCCAACTCGCCGCCGTACACCTCCTGGTTGTGCTCGCCCAGCAGTGGCGAGCGGTCGACCTCGACGGGGGAGTCGGACAGCTTCAGCGGGGAGCCGACGGTGGTGAACGCGCCACGCTCGGGGTGATCGACGGTCACCACCATCCCGTCGGCGGCCAGCGACGCGTCCTCGATGAGCTCCTTCGTCGACAGCACCGGACCGCACGGGATGGTGTGGGCGTTGAGCCGCTCCAGCACCTCCCACTTGGGCAGCGTGGCGCTCCACTCCTCGATCAGCTGGAACATCTTCGCCAGCTTCGGCAGCCGCGCCTGGGGCGTCGCCCACTCCGGGTCGTCCGCCAGCTCCGGGTGTCCGATCAGCTCGGTCAGCGGCCGCCAGCCGACCGGCTGCACGATCACATACACGTAGTCGTTCGGGCCGCCGGGCGCGCACCGCACCGCCCAGCCGGGCTGCCCGCCGCCGCTGGCGTTCCCGCTGCGCGGCACCGTGTCACCGAAGCTCTCGTTCGGGTATTCGGCCAGCGCGCCGTGCGTCAGCCGCTGCTGGTCGCGGAGCTTGACCCGGCACAGGTTCAGTACCGCGTGCTGCATCGCGACGTTCACCCGCTGGCCCCGGCCGGTGCGTTCGCGCTGGTAGAGCGCGGCGAGGATGCCCGCGACGCAGTGCACACCGGTCCCCGAATCGCCGATCTGCGCGCCGGTCGCCAGCGGCGGCCCGTCCTCGAAACCGGTCGTCGCCATCGCCCCGCCCATCGCCTGTGCCACCACCTCGTACGCCTTGAACGCGGTGTACGGGCCGTCGCCGAAGCCCTTGATGGAGGCGTAGATCAGCCGCGGGTTGATCTCCTGGACGCGCTCCCAGGGGAAGCCCATCCGGTCGACGGCGCCGGGGCCGAAGTTCTCCACCAGGACGTCGCTGCGGGCGATCAGCTCGGTGAGGAGCTCCTTGCCGCGCGGGCTCTTGGTGTTGAGGGTGATGCTCCGCTTGTTGCAGTTGAGCATCGTGAAGTAGAGGGAGTCGGCGTCCGGCAGATCGCGCAGCTGCCGCCGCGTGATGTCCCCGGTGGTCGCCTCCAGCTTGACCACGTCCGCGCCGAGCCAGGCCAGCAACTGCGTGGCGGAGGGCCCGGACTGCACATGCGTCATGTCGAGGACGCGGACGCCCTCAAGTGCCTTGGTCACGACGGGTTCACCTCACTTGTACATCGTCTGGTTCATCGTTCCGGGGGCGTACGCGTCCGGATCCACCCACACATTGATCAGCGACGGCTTGCCGCTCTCCCGCGCCCGCTCCAGCGCCGGACGGATCTGCGCCGGATCGCGCACCTCCTCACCGTGGCCGCCGAGCATCCGCGCGAACTGGTCGTACGGCACATCGCCGAGGGTGTTGCCGACCCGCTCCCGGTCGTCGCCGTACTTGGCGCGCTGGCCGTAACGGATCTGGTTCATCGAGGAGTTGTTGCCGACGATCCCGACGAACGGCAGGTCGAAGCGGACCAGCGTCTCGAAGTCCCAGCCGGTCAGCGAGAACGCGCCGTCCCCGAAGAGCGCCACGACCTCCTTCTCCGGCCGCGCCTGCTTCGCCGCCATCACGAACGGCACCCCGACCCCGAGCGTCCCCAGCGGCCCCGGGTCCATCCAGTGCCCCGGCGCCTTCGGCTGCACCACCTGCCCGGAGAAGGTGACGATGTCGCCGCCGTCCCCGATGTACACCGAGTCCTCGGTCAGAAAGTCGTTGATCTCGCTGACCAGGCGGTACGGGTGGATCGGGTGAGCGTCCGAACGCAGCTGCGGCAGCCGCTTCTCCAGCGCGGCCCGCTCGACGGCCCGCAGCTCCTCCAGCCACTCCTTGCGCCGCACCGAACCGCCCGACGGCTGCCCGGACGCGGCCTCGGCGACGGCGGTGAGCACCAGCCCCGCGTCGCCCACGATCCCCAGATCCACATCGCGGTTCTTACCGACCGTGCGGTAGTCCAGATCGATCTGCACGACGGTGGCGTCCGGCGAGAGCCGTTTGCCGTA
The DNA here is from genome assembly GCF_007280575.1 of Streptomyces benahoarensis. Lineage (GTDB taxonomy): Bacteria > Actinomycetota > Actinomycetes > Streptomycetales > Streptomycetaceae > Streptomyces > Streptomyces benahoarensis. The sequence goes on along the minus strand of NZ_VKJP01000056.1, from coordinate 5,650 downwards.
CCCCATCCGGAAGTCGAACGGGGTGCCGACGATGACGATGACGTCGGCCCGCGAGAAGGCGTGCCGCCGCGAGAGCTGGAAGTGGTGCGGATCCCCGGGCGGCAGCGTCCCGCGCCCGGCGCCGTTCATGTACGCGGGGATGTTCAGCGCCCGCACCAGCGAGGTGGCCGCGTCGGTGGCCCGGGTCGTCCAGACCTGGCTGCCCAGCAGAATCGCCGGCCGCTCGGCCCGCACCAGCAGATCGGCGAGTTTCTGTACGTCGTCCGGATCGCCCGGCGACCGCGTCGAGGCCCGGTACCGCCCGGCCGCGGGCACCCGCGCCTTGCCCCGCTCCACCTTGGCGTCGAGGACATCCCGGGGGATCTCCAGGAACGACGGTCCGGGGGCGCCGTGGTAGCACTCGCGGAACGCCATCGAGACCATGTCGGCGGCGCGCGCGGTGTCCGGCACGGTCGCCGCGAACTTGGTGATCGGCGCCATCATGTCGACGTGCGGCAGGTCCTGGAGCGACCCCATCTTGTGCTGGGTGCTCGCCCCCTGCCCGCCGATCAGCAGCATCGGCGACTCCGCCCGGAAGGCGTTGGCGACCCCGGTGACCGCATCCGTCGTCCCGGGCCCCGCGGTGACCACGGCACACCCCGGCTTCCCGGTGATCCGTGCGTACCCGTCGGCGGCGTGCGCGGCGACCTGCTCATGGCGTACGTCGATGACGTCGATGCCCTCGTCGACGCAGCCGTCATAGATATCGATGATGTGCCCGCCACAGAGGGTGTAGACGACGTCCACACCCTCCGCCTTGAGCGCCTTCGCAACCAGGTGCCCGCCGGAGATGAGGTCCTGCGCGTCCTCGGGCATGGGGCATCGCTTCCCTTCGAGGGGCCGCCCGCAGACGACCCGTGACATGGTCGGATCTGGATTGCATACAGTCGACGAATACTGTATGAACCCGTTATCCCGCATCGTCCGGCCGCTGTCCAGGGGGGAAGGGGGCGCGATCGGGCCAAGGATTGGTCATGCCCGGGTCGCGCTCACGGAAAGGGCGTGGCCGCGGGTGCGGATGTCAGGGGCTTGAGGCGAGTGAGGCACCTGATGCACGCGGGGCTACGGATCATCCGTGCACGCTTCGTCCCCTATCAACCGCTGCGCGTAGTTCTGTCCAGCGGATACGCAGGTGAAAGGCACTCCGAAACCTTGGTATCGTTGTCCATGTCGCCGCGGGGACGCCCCGCGAAGATCACACCTTGTCCGGGTGGCGGAATGGCAGACGCGCTAGCTTGAGGTGCTAGTGCCCTTTATCGGGCGTGGGGGTTCAAGTCCCCCCTCGGACACCAGCAACATCCCCACGGTCTCGTTGAGGCCGTGGGGATTTTTCGTTTCTCCGATGCGTGCGGGTCGGGGCGATCTCGGCCTGGCGGCAGCAGTGGGCGTCGCTGCGAGGGTGGGGGCTTGATCGCGGGCCGAGGGGCTGAGGATGCCGTTGCGGGTGCGTCCTCGGTGAGGGCGAAGACGCTCTCAGGCCGCGAAGGATTCGGTGAAGACGCCCGTGAGGTGCACTGTTGCCGACGTCCAGCCCGAGCGGTCCTCTTGCGGGACCGCGAAGAACGTAACGGGGGCAGCGTCTCAGGGGTGCCCGCCGGCTCCTGCTGCTGTCGACGTCGTCGAGGCGGGCTTCACCCGGAAATACGAGTCCTCGACCCGCATCGGACGGCACGTCGGCCCGTCCTGGTTCGCCACCATCGACCAGCGCACTCCGACCGGCGCGGTGAGCAGCTGGACCCGCGACGCGGCAGGACGCCGCACCGCACGCCTGCGACGCCGTCGGCAACCAGACCCACGCCATCTGGCCTGACTCCCACCCCACCCCTGAGGCGCGAGGTGAGCGCACCTGCACAGGCGCTCGCATCAACCGCGCCGGAGGCATCCGCTACACCTACGCCCCCCTCGGTCGCCGCACCGCCACACCACGCCTGACCGAAGGCGGGCAAAACATCGCCGAACAGGTGGACTTCGCCTGGGACGGCACCACGCTCTGCGAGCAGGCCACCCTCATCCACGGCCGCTCCACGCAAACCACCAAACCACCCTCACCTGGGACCGCCAAGGCTTGGCGCCTCTGACGCAGCGTGAACGCCGCACCGCAGCCCAGGACCCGCAACACGAGATCGATGAGCGCTTCTTTGTCATCGTCACCGACCTCGTCGGCACCCCCCCCACGAGTGCGGACTCAGGTCTTTTTGCTCACGACCCCGCCGCGTGCCCCTCCAGCACCCCCGTACGTTTGCGTTGGACGAACCAGTAGTAGAGGAAGCCGCCGCCGGCGACGATGCCGATGAAGAGGAAGGCGCCCCAGCGGAGGTACCAGTGCTGGGGTCCCGTCGCGTTGTAGACGGCGGCACGGGGCCAGGCGAGGTTCAGGGACATCGCCAGGCCCCAGAGGACGGCGAGGATGTTGACCGGGAGGCCGAAGCGGCCCAGGGAGAACGTGCCCTCGGCGGGGGTCCAGCGGCCGCGGAGGCGTTGGATGAGCATCGGGACGGTGACCATCAGGTAGGCCAGGTAGATCATGATGATCGCGATGCTGGTGATCACCGAGAAGATCTGCGGTTGGTTGACGTTGATCAGCAGGATCGCGACGGCCACCAGGCCGATGACGATCGCGGGCAGCACCGGGGTCTGGAAACGCGGGCTGACCTTCGCCAGCAGGGACGCGGCGGGCAGGTTGTTGTCGCGGGCCATGGCGAAGGCGAGGCGGATGCCCGCCGTGTGGACCGCCAGTTCGCAGACGGTGATCGCGATGACCACGCACCACAGCACGATCTGGCCCACCGTCGAGCCCAGCGTGGAGAGCACCACGTACTGGAGCCCGTCCACGGACAGTTCCTTGGCGTGCAGATCGGGCACCGCGAGGAGGGCGAAGAGGAGGATCAGACCGCCGATGAGGAACGAGGCGACCAGGGCCCGCAGGATGGCGCGTGGTGCGTTGCGGCCGGGGTCCTTGGACTCCTCGCCCAGCGAGGACGCGGTGTCGAAGCCGTACATGACGTACGCCGAGGCGAGCGACGCGGTCAGGAAGGCGCCGAAATAGCCGAGGCTCTGGCCGGCGCCCAGGCCGAAGGTCTCGGTCACCGCGGACGGGCCACGGGTGATGTGGGCGGCGAGCAGGACGATCAGCACGATCGCGGCGATCAACTCGATGGCGACGCCCGCGGAGTTGATGCGCGCCATCAGCTTGACGCCGAACGCGTTCACCAGCGTGGTGAACAGAATGAGGATGCTGCCCAGCAGTACGGCGTTGGCCGCGGCGTCGGTCCGGCCGCTGCCGTTGCCGATGAGCTGGAACCACGACGAGATCTGCGGCAGCGTCACCTGATAGGCCAGGGCCACGGCGGCCAGCGACACCATGGTGGCGGTGAGCATCATCCAGCCGCCGAGCCAGCCGATGTGCGGACCGCCCATCCGTTTCGCCCAGTTGTAGATGGATCCGGCGACCGGATAGCGGGCGGCCAGCTCGCAGAAGCAGAGTGCGACCATCAGCTGTCCGCAGAACACCATCGGCCACGACCACCAGTACGCCGGTCCGCCGTGGCTGATGCCGAAGTAGAAGAGCTGGAAGGTGCCGGTGAGGATGGAGATGTAGCTGATGCCGGCGGCGAAGGTGTGGAAGTTGCCGAGGGTCCGCTTCAGCTCCGGTTTGTAGCCGAACTCGGCCAGCGAAGCGTCGTCGTCATGCGTGCCGTCGTCCCGGGTGCCGGGGCGCGGCGAACCCGCCTCGCTCACTCGAACCACCTCTGCGGCCGCGGCGCGGTGTTCCGCCACACGTGCTTGGCCTCCTGGTACTCGGCGAGGCCCGCGGGCCCCAGTTCCCGTCCGACACCGGACTGCTTCATGCCACCCCACTCGGCCTGTGGGACATACGGATGGAAGTCGTTGATCCAGACCGTGCCGGCCCGCATCCGGGCCGCCACGCGGTGGGCCTTCTCGGCGTCCTCGGTCCAGACCGCGCCGGCCAGGCCGTACACCGTGTCGTTGGCGAGCCGGACCGCCTCGTCCTCGTCGCGGAACCGTTCGACGGTCAGCACCGGGCCGAAGGACTCGTCGTGGATCACCGACATGTCCGGGGTGCATTCGTCCAGCACCGTCGGGAGGTAGTAGAAGCCGTCGCGCAGCGCCGGGTCCTGCGGTGGCCCGCCGCCGCAACGCAGGACGGCTCCCTCGGCGAGCCCCGTCTCGACGTACGCCGCGATCTTGGCGCGGTGCGCCGCGGAGATCAGCGGGCCGGTGCGGGCGTGTTCGTCGAAGGGGCCGCCGAGCGGGATCCGGCGGGCGCGGGCGACCAGCTCGTCGACGAACCGGTCGTGCAGGTCGTTCTGGACGAGCAGCCGGGCGCCCGCCGAGCAGACCTGGCCGGAGTGGAGGAACACCGCGGTCAGGGCGTGGTCGACGGCGGTGTCGAACTCGGCGTCGGAGAAGACGATGTTCGGGTTCTTGCCGCCCAGCTCCAAGGCGATCTTCTTGACGGTGGGGGCGGCCGCGGCCATGATCCGGCGCCCGGTGATCAGGCCGCCGGTGAAGGACACCAGGTCCACCCGGGGGTCCTCCGTCAGCGGGGCGCCGACGAGCGGGCCGGTGCCCAGGGTGAGGTTGGCCGCGCCGTCCGGCAGGCCCGCCTCGGCGAGCAGCCGCATCAGGTGGATCGCGGTGTGCGGGGTCAGCTCGCTGGGCTTGAGGACGAAGGTGTTACCGGCGGCCAGCGCGGGGGCGACCTTCCATGCCGTCTGGAGCAGCGGGTAGTTCCACGGGGTGATCAGTGCGCAGACGCCGACCGGCTCATGGCGGACGACGCTCTCGATCCCCGGCTGGCCGGTGTCCACCACGCGGTCGGTGCCGCCGGACGCCGCGAGGTTGCCGAAGTAGCGGAAGCAGTTCGCGATGTCGCCCATGTCGTAGACGCTCTCGACCAGCCGCTTCCCGGTGTCCAGCGATTCGGCGCGGGCCAGCGCCTCCGTGTCGCGCACCAGCAGGTCGGCGACGCGCAGCAGCAGGGCGCCGCGCTCGGCGGCGGGCGTACCCGGCCAGGGTCCGTCGTCGTACGCGCTGCGGGCGGCGCCGACGGCGGCTGCCGCGTCCTTGGGGCCGCCTTCGTCGACGGTCGCGACCAGGGTGCCGTCCGCCGGGCAGCGGATCTCACGCCGCTGGCCGTCGGCCGCTGCGGTCCAGCGGCCGCCGATGAACTGGTCCGGCATGGGGATGCCTCCGGTCTCCGGTTGTCGCGCCTGTCCGGCGGCGGGCGGGGCGCCGCCTGCCGCCGGGGTGCGGGCGCCGCCTACCGGGGTCAGGCGGTCCGCACCCGGGTGATGATCCCGGTACCGAGCGTAGGCGCGGCGGTGCCGCTCCGCACGGCATGGCACCCCGGGCTTTTCCCCGAGCGTCGCGGCGACGGCCCGTAGGGGTGCCGGGCCACTCGGCCGGTCCGCACTGGGGCACACCGTGCGCGGACCGGGCGTGCCCACCCCGCCCGGCCCGGGATTACGAGACCCGCTGTCGCTTCCGGTCCGTAAGGGAGCCACCCGGCCGCCCGTACGGGAAGGGCGCGGCCGGGGGAGAATCAGGTCATGCCCACCGCACCCGGCGGCCGTCCATGGACCCCGCC
>NZ_VKJP01000569.1 GCF_007280575.1 Streptomyces benahoarensis | reverse complement strand
CTCCCGGGGTGGGGCCGCCGTGCCGGGCGCGGGCGACTCGGCGTGGGGGCCTTCGGATGCGGTCACGGGGGTGTCCGCCGTTTCCCGGGGCCGGTCAGACCGCGGCCGGGGCCGCGGTCTCCGCCTCGGCGACGACGCCAGGGACGCGGCGGAGCTTCTTCATCGGGCCCAGCTCGCTCGCGTAGACCTTCTTGACGCCGTCGCCCAGGGACTCCTCGATGGTGCGGATGTCGCGGACGAGGCGGGTCAGGCCCTGCGGCTCGACGGAGGCGGCCTGGTCGGAGCCCCACATGGCGCGGTCGAGGGTGATGTGGCGCTCGACGAAGGTGGCGCCGAGGGCGACGGCGGCGAGGGTGGTCTGGAGGCCGGTCTCGTGGCCGGAGTAGCCGATCGGGACGTTCGGGAACTCGTCCTGGAGGGTGTTGAGCATCCGGAGGTTCAGCTCCTCCGCCTTCGCCGGGTACGTGGACGTGGCGTGGCAGAGCAGGATGTTGTCGCTGCCCAGGACCTCGACGGCGTGGCGGATCTGCTTCGGGGTGGACATGCCGGTCGACAGGATGACGGTGCGGCCGGTGGCGCGCATCGCGCGCAGCAGCTCGTCGTCGGTGAGGGAGGCGGAGGCGACCTTGTAGCAGGGGACGTCGAACTTCTCCAGGAAGGCGACGGACTCGACGTCCCAGGGGGAGGCGAACCACGCGATGTTGCGCTTCTTGCAGTACTCATCGATCGCGCGGTAGCCCTCCTCGTCGAACTCGACGCGGTGGCGGTAGTCGATGTACGTCATCCGGCCCCAGGGAGTGTCGCGCTCGATGTCCCACTGGTCGCGCGGGGTGCAGATCTCCGGGGTCCGCTTCTGGAACTTGACGGCGTCGCACCCGGCGTCGGCGGCGGCGTCGATCAGCGCGAACGCGTTCTCCAGGTCGCCGTTGTGGTTGATGCCGATCTCGCCGGTGACGTAGACGGGGCGGCCGGGGCCGGCCTCGCGGTTGCCGAGGTTACGGATGCGGGAGTTGCTGCTCATGGGGAGGTCCTTCATGTGTGGGTGGGTGCCGGGCGCGGTGCCCGGGCGTGCGGTGCGGTAAGGGGTGTTCAGAGGGACGGGCCCAGGAGCCAGGAGGCGATCTCGCGGACGGCGCCGCTGCCTCCGGGGGTGGCGGTGACGGCGCGGGCGGCGCCGCGCACCACGTCATGCGCCCCGGCGACGGCGACGGGCCAGCCGACGACGTCGAAACAGGGCAGGTCGTTGACGTCGTTGCCGACGTAGAGCACCCGCTCGGGGGCGACGCCGGACTCCTCGCACCACTGCTTGAGGGCGAGGTCCTTACGGTCGATGCCGTGCAGGACGGGGATGCGGAGCTTGCGGGCGCGCGCGGCGACCACCGGGTTCTGCTCCGAGGAGAGGATCAGCAGCTTCAGGCCCGCCTTGCGGAGCGCGGCGATGCCGAGGCCGTCGCCGCGGTGGACGGAGACGAACTCCCGCCCGTCCGCGTCGATCAGCACCCGGTCGTCGGTCTGGGTGCCGTCGAAGTCGAGGACGACCGCGTCGATGTCGTCCGCGCCGGGCAGCGCGCCGGGCGTCGCCCCGTCGAGGAGCGGCGCGAGGGCGCGGGCGCGCGCCAAGTCGTGCGGGTCGTCGATCTCCAGGACGCGCGCCGGGTCGGTGCGGACCGGTTCGGTGCGGCCGAAGAAGCGGTGGCCGACGGCGCGGAAGCCGGTGGCGTCCATGGCGTAGGCGGCGCCGGTCTCCAGCAGGTCCTGGGGGCGGTCCTGGCGGCGGGGGCGGAAGGACTTGTCGTGGTTGACGCCGTAGCCGCCGGACGGGGCGACGGCCGTGGCGGTGGCGCGGCGGGCGGCCGGGGCGGCGTCCACGGCCGCCTCCAGGGTGCCGTCCTCCAGGGCACCGGCGGCCTCCGCCATGGTGTCGGCGTCGCGCCAGACGAAGCCGTGGAAGGGGGCGACGGTCAGCGCGGTGTCGGCGCCGCCCTCGACGACGGCGGCGGCGACCCCGTCGACGTCCTCGGGGGTGAGGAACGGGCTGGTGCACTGGACCAGCAGCACCGCGTCGACGCGGACGGCGCACTCGGCCTCGTAGGCGTCCATGGCGTGCCGCACGGCGGCCTCGCTGGTGGCGGTGTCGCCGGCGAGGTCGCCGGGGCGGCGGACGACGACGGCTCCGGCGCCGCGGGCGGCCGCCGCGATGCCGCTGTCGTCGGTGGAGACCACGACATCGGTGATCAGGCGGGCGGCGCGGCAGGCGCGGACCGCGCGGGCGACGAGCGGGACGCCGCCGACGGCCGCGAGGTTCTTGGCGGGCACGCCCTTGGAGCCGCCGCGCGCGGGGATGACGGCCACCACGACGGGCGGGCTGGCGGGCGGGCGGTGCGGCAT
>NZ_VKJP01000568.1 GCF_007280575.1 Streptomyces benahoarensis | reverse complement strand
CGTACACCCGGGGCACCACGCTCGCCTCCGTCGCCACCCCGCACGGCCCCGGCGGCTACCGGCGGCTCGGCGACGGGCCCGGCTGGCGGCGGCTGGTCCGCACCGAGCTGGCCCCCGCCCACCCCGGGCGGAGCGGGCGGCGCACCGCCCTCGCCTCGTTCGTGCACGTCACCGACCTGCACCTGGTCGATGTGCAGAGCCCGCTGCGGTACGAGTACCTGCGCGCCGAGACCGCCAGCGCCTGGCGGCCGCAGGAAGCGCTCTCCGTCGCCGGTGTCGTCTCGCTCATCGAACGGGTCAACGCACTGCCCGGCGGGCCCGCGACCGGAGCGCCCCTCACCTTCGTGATGACCACCGGCGACAACACCGACAACAACTCCCGGCTGGAGCTGGACTGGTTCCTCACCGCCATGAGCGGCGGCCGGATCACCCCCAACTCCGGCGACCCGCGCCGCTACGAAGGTGTCCAGGACAGCGGCCTCGCCCTCTACTGGCAGCCCGGCAGCGCGCTGCGCGACGCCGACAAACGCCTCGGCTTCCCGCGCATCGACGGCTTCCTCGACGCGGCGATCCGCACCGTCCACAGCCCCGGCCTGCGGATGCCGTGGTACTCCACCGTCGGCAACCACGACTCGCTGCCCGGCGGCTGCTACGCGCCCGGCGACCCGTTCTTCACCGCCGTCGCCACCGGCGACCGCAAGCTGGAGACGCTCCCCGCCGACCGTGCCGCCCAGGTGTGGAAGGCCGTCCGCAAGGGCCTCGACCCGCGCGGTGAGGACTTCAAGGAGCTGCTGCGCTCCCAGGCGAAGAAGGCCCGGCACGTCACCCCGGACCCCCGGCGGGCCCCCTTCACCCGCACCGAGTACCTGCGGGCCCACCTCGACCCGGCGCACACCGGCCCAGGACCGCACGGCCACGGCTACACCGCCGACCACCTCGACGACGGCCGCCTCCACTACACCTTCCCCGTCGCCGATGACGTCCTCGGCATCAGCCTCGACACCACCGACCCGGCGGGCCACTACACCGGCTCCGTCGGCGCGGAGCAGTTTGCCTGGCTGCGCCGGACGCTGCGGGAGAACGAGCGGGGCGGCGCCCGGCATGTGCTGGTCTTCAGCCACCACACCTCCGCGACGATGGACAACACCCGCCCCGACCCGGCCCGCCCCCGCGAGAAGCGGCACACCGGGGCCGAGCTGGCCGCGCTGTTCTCCGCCCACCCGTCCATCGTCGCCTGGATCAACGGCCACAGCCACAAGAACGAGGTCACCGCCCACCCGGGCTTCTGGGAGGTCTCCACCGCCTCCCACATCGACTTCCCGCAGCTCGCCCGGGTCATCGAGCTGACCGACAACCACGACGGCACGCTGTCGCTCTTCACCACCCTCGTCGAATCCTCCGCCCCGCACCGCGCCGACCCCGCCGACCTCTCCCGGACCGGCCTGGCCGCCCTCTACCGCGAACTGGCGGCCAACGCGCCCAAGGCCCGTAAGGATCTGGCGGGGGAGGCCGTCGACCGGAACCTGGAGCTGGTGGTGCGGCGGCGCTGACGGGCGGGGCCGGGGCGCCCGCGCCGTCGGGCCGGGCGGGGCAGCGCCGGGCGGCCGTGCCGTGGCCCTGCCCGCCGGGTGCGCCCGCCCCGAAATCCGCTGGACACCCGGGCCGCGACCCCCTTGGCTGGCCGGATGGCCGCCGCACCGCCCGTACCCCGTCTGCACACCGCCCGTCTGCTGCTGCGCGAATGGCGGGACGCCGATCTCGCGCCCTGGGCGGCGATGAACGCCGACCCGGAGGTCCGCCGCCACCTGGGCGGCCCGCTCACCCGCGAGGAGAGTGACGCCTCCGTCGCCCGCTTCCGTGCCGCGTTCGCCGCGCGCGGGTACGGCTGGTGGGCCGTCGAGGAGCGGGCGGGCGGCGCGTTCCTCGGCTTCGCCGGGTTCGACCGCGTCGAGGAGGAAAGCCTGCCGTTCCACGGCGTGGAGGTGGGCTGGCGGCTGGCCCGCCACGCCTGGGGCCACGGCTACGCCACCGAGGCCGGCCGCGCCTGTCTCGGCCACGGTTTCACCACGCTCGGCCTGCCCGAGATCCTGGCGCTGACCACCGCAGCCAACACCCGCTCCCGCGCGGTGATGGAACGCCTCGGCATGGTCCACGACCCGGCCGACGACTACGAGGACCCCACCGTCCCGGAGGGCCCGCTTCGGGCCGGGGTCTGCTACCGGATCCGGGCCTGAGCGACGCGGGACCTGGGGGCGTACGGGCGGACGCGGCCGACCCGGCGGCAGCCCGGTCCCGCGCCCGCGCGTCCCTGTCTCTTATAAACATCTCCGAGCCCACGAGAAGCTCATGAACCTCGTATGCCGTCCTCTGCTTGAAAAAAAAAAAAACGCAATACACAAAACA
>NZ_VKJP01000567.1 GCF_007280575.1 Streptomyces benahoarensis | reverse complement strand
CCTGGCCGTCCATCATGCCGCTGGGCGCCACCACATGGGCGCCCGCGTCCGCCTGGACCTGCGCCATCTCGGCGTACCGCTCCAGCGTCGCGTCGTTGTCGACCCGGCCGCGCGCGTCCAGCACCCCTGCTCCGGGAATTCCTGCACGCCGCCACCGCGCCCGAGTGCACGGCCACCGCCGACGCCGTCCCCGGCAACGACCACGGCGCCCGGTGACCGCCTCCACGGTCACCGGGCGCCGTACGGAAGGGCGCGCACCGCACGGCGCGCACCCCCGCTCACAATCCGCGCGCGACCTCCGTCGCCCAATACGTGAGGATCAGATCGGCGCCCGCCCGCTTGATGCCGGTCAGCGTCTCCAGGATGGCCTTGTCCCGGTCGATCCAGCCCTTCTCCGCCGCCGCCTCGATCATCGCCAGCTCACCGGAGATCTGGTACGCCGCGACCGGCACGTCGACCGCGTCCGCGACCTTCGCCAGCACATCGAGGTAGGGCAGCGCCGGCTTCACCATCACCATGTCGGCGCCCTCCTCCAGGTCGAGCGCCAGCTCCCGCATCGACTCGCGGAGGTTCGCCGGGTCCTGCTGGTACGTCTTGCGGTCGCCCTGGAGCGACGAGCCGACCGCCTCGCGGAACGGCCCGTAGAACGCCGACGAGTACTTCGCGGTGTACGCGAGCACCGACACGTCCTCGTGGCCGGTCTGGTCCAGCGCGTCCCGGATGACGCCGACCTGGCCGTCCATCATGCCGCTGGGCGCCACCACATGGGCGCCCGCGTCCGCCTGGACCTGCGCCATCTCGGCGTACCGCTCCAGCGTCGCGTCGTTGTCGACCCGGCCGCGCGCGTCCAGCACCCCGCAGTGACCATGGTCGGTGAACTCGTCCAGGCACAGGTCCGACATGACCACCAGGTCGTCGCCGACCTCGGCGCGGACGTCCCGCAGCGCGACCTGGAGGATGCCGTCCGAGTCCGTACCGGCGGTGCCCGCCGCGTCCTTCTTCGCCTCCTCGGGCACGCCGAACAGCATGATCCCGGAGACACCCGCCTCCAGCGCCTCGACCGCCGCCTTGCGGAGCGTGTCCCGGGTGTGCTGGACGACACCGGGCATCGCCGAGATCGGCACCGGCTCCGAGATCCCCTCGCGGACGAACGCCGGGAGGATCAGATCGGCCGGGTGCAAACGGTGTTCGGCAACCATCCGCCGCATGGCGGGGGTGGTCCGCAGCCGCCGGGGCCGCGCGCCGGGGAAGGTTCCGTACTTCGTCATGCCTTCCACGCTACGCCCGCCCCGGGCCCGCCTTTGCCGACGCGGCGTCGGACCTGACGGCCGCCTCGTCAGGCCGCGGCGGCAGTGCCGCAGGCCACCGGCCCGCCGCGGCAGTCGGCCCCCTCGCCGCAGTCACGGCAGAGCCCCGGCGCCCGGCCGCGGAAGGCCCGCTCGCAGCCGTCGCAGGTCTGGAACGGCAGTGGACGGAGGGGCGCACCGGGAGGCTCGCCCGCGGCAGGTCCGGCCGGCGCCGGAAGCGGCGGCGGCAGCAGCTCCCGCAACCGGTGGGCGAGCAGCCCGGCCGGGTGCTTCAGATCCGCCGGAAGGTCCGCGGTCAGGGTGCGGTGGACGGCCGCGGCGGTGGCGCCGTTGTCGAGCCAGGTGAGGACGGCCGGAACGAGACGGCGCACCTCCCGCCCGGGAAGGGTGAGCCGGTCATCGGTACGGCGCAGGCCCACGAGGAGAGCGGTGGCCGCATCGTGGCGCTCGCCCCCGGGCACCTCCGCGGCGGGAGGCGGCGCCCGCGGTACGGGAGACACGGACCGCACGGGACGGGGCTCGGCCGGGGCGGGCGGCGGAGGCTTCTCCTCCCGGGTCTCCCCGGCCTCCCGGGACTCCCGGACGCGGGCCTCCCCGGCCTCCCGGACGCAGCCCGGCTCGCCACCGGCAGCCCGGCCGAGGTCAGGCGCGTGGAAGGCGTAGGTCCGCGTGACGAAACGGCCACCCGGTACGCGTTCCCGCACCCGCTCGACGTAGCCGTGCGCCTCCAACTCCCGCAGCGCGAAAGCGATCCGGTCCCGCCCTTCGGGGAAGCGGTCCGCGAGGGTGCGGATATCGACGGCAGCGCCCTCGGGCAGCGACAGGATGTGAGTGGCCACACCTATCGCGACGAGCGACAACTCGCGGTGCTGGGCGAGGTGATTGCCGATGATCGTGTACCGGTCGGTCTGGTGCGCCCTGATGTGAGTGACACCGATGCGGGTGGTGGTTCGTCGAACACGATGCTGCGGGCGCGCGGCGGCGCTAGTCTTCTGTTCAGCCATGGGGGAAGACGGCTTTCTTCCTCTGATGGTCAGGCCCTCGCCCTGGGATGGCAGTCCCGGCGGGGGCCAACGCATATCCTGTCTCTTAAACACATCTGACGCTGCCGACGACTTAATAGGTGTAG
>NZ_VKJP01000566.1 GCF_007280575.1 Streptomyces benahoarensis | reverse complement strand
GCCCCCTCCACCGGCCGCTTGTCGATCCCCGTCCGCCCACCCGTCTCCCGTCTGCTCTTCCACGGATTGGGACGGGGCCTGCCGACGTTGACGGAGAGCAGCTTCATACGCGCGACGGTACGGCCGGGGCCTGGCGCGAGCCACCGATTTCCCTGGGCCCTGCCCCGCCCGGCGACTCACCGCGATGCGGTTGCCGTCATGGTCGCGGCGTGAGGTCGTCGGAGCGCCCGGCCTCGATGCGGGACCACTGAGGGATGGGGCGTCCGTTGCTCCGCAGGCCGACGTGGTCGACGGGTGTTCCCTGGACACGCGGCCGGCCGGAGGGCGAGTCCTCCCACAGTTCCTGGCGTCCGTACACGGTGAGGTCCATGAGCGCGTAGCTGTAGTCCATCGCCTCCACCCCGCGCAGCGTCGTCCAGTACGTCTCATGGACGCGGTCGCCGTCGCGCAGGTAACAGACCAGGTGCATCATGCCGACGCGGCGTCCCACCAGGAGTTCGTCCTGCGACGGGAGGGCCGAGTACCACGGCACGTCCCAGCCCATGAAGTCCCGGTAGCGACGGCTCTCCTCGTACGGGCCCTGGCAGAAGACCGCGTAGGTGATGTCGCGGGAGTGCAGGTAGGACAGCTCCTGGACCTGGGTGGTGACCCAGGTGCAGCCCTCGCACTGCCCTGCCGCGTCGTGGCCGTCATGCCACATGAAGTAGTAGGCGATGAGCTGCCGACGCCCTTCGAACGCGTCGAGCAGGGTGACCGGCCCGTCGGGACCGGTCAGTTCGAGGTCGGCGGCCACCTCCACCATGGGCAGCCGGCGCCGGGCCGCGGCGATCGCGTCGCCTTCCCGGGTGTGTGCCTTCTCGCGGACCCGCAGCTTGTCCAGTTCGGCCTGGAAGGCGGCCCGGTCGGCCACCGGCGGCAGCGCCGGCGCGCGGTCGGGGTCCACTGTCCCGCTATCGGGGTCCCCTGTCCTGCTGTCGTACTCGGTCATGATTCGTGTCCCCTCGTCGTAAGCCATCCGCCGGCTTCCGTCAGCCGGAGGCTCCTCGGGTGTGTGGACCGGGACGCTCCGCCACCTCCTTGATCCGCAGCAGGCGGGTCTCCCAGGAACGGCCGATCCGGTCCAGTTCCCGGGCCAGCGCGCCGAGCCGGGCGCCGACGGCGAGGTGGACGACCTCGCGCCCGCGCTGCTCGGACTCGACCAGACCGACCTCACGCAGCACCTCCAGATGCTTGCCGATCGCCTGCCGGCTCACCGGCAACACCCTGGCCAGGGCGGACGCCGACATCGGGCCCTCGCCGAGCCGGGTCAGGATCTCCCAGCGCGTCGGGTCGCCGAGCGCAGCGCATATGACGGGGAGGGCGGCGGTCACGGGCGCGCCCCCGGGGCCGGCGCGGACTTCTCGACGAACACCTTCGCGGCGGCCAGCTCGGTGAGCCACCCCTGGTCGTTGCCCTCGCGCTCCTTCAGCCACGCGGCCGGGTCGTCGGCGAGGCCGCAGAACCCGCTCTCGACGACGCGCAGCGTCACCCCGCCGCCGTCCCGCTCGTCGACCCAGAACTCGACGAGGGTCGAGGGCGTCGACTCGTCCCGGAACGGGGTACCGATCCAGCGAAACGCCGCGTAGCGCGGCTTGTCCAGCTCCACCGTCCGGAACCGGAACTCGCCCAGCGTGGGATGGCGCACCACGGCCACGTCACCCTCGTAGCTCAGGTCCGGGTCAGCCGCGACCGCGCCGTCGTTGACATACCAACCGGGGCGCGCGACCAGCTCCCAGACCCGCTCCGCCGGGGCGTCGATGTCGATCTGCCGGGCGATCCGGTCCAGCGCGGCAAGCTCGGCGTCGGTGTAAGTGGCGTCGTTCACGGCTTCCTCCCTCGGGCGTTCCTGCACATCGAAATGCAACTCAACGATTGCACATGGGGCCCCACTCCTGCAACCCATCAGTTGCAGACACGTCGAGCTGTCAAGCTATCCGGCGCCCCCTACCCCGCCCCCCGGCTCACCGCGATGCGGTGCACGTCGCGCAGCGACTCCGCGAGGCGGGCTACGGCGTACCGCAGCTGCTCGGGCGTGGTCCGCCGCTCGACCACCAGGCGATCCACGTGTTCCAGCAGGTCAAGGGCCATCTCCAGCTGTACGGCCTCCATCTCGTCGGCGAGCGGGATCAATGGCGCGAGCGGCGCATAGGGTAGCGACTGCTCCCCGGGGCGGGGGTCGGGGTGGACGTGCTGCTCTGCGACGACGTGGCTCCGCCGTGGCGGCGCAATGCCGATCACACCGACCCGTACGTGGCGCGGATCGGGGCCGCCGGCGGGGCACTGCACCAGGCGGCGGACGCGTGGGACCGGCTGCTCACTCCCTTTCCCGTACGCCTCGGCACGTAGGGCACGGCGTATCCCGGTACCGGCCGCCGCCCCGCCCACGCAAAGACCCCCAC
>NZ_VKJP01000565.1 GCF_007280575.1 Streptomyces benahoarensis | reverse complement strand
GTGGGGCCGTGGGTGGGGAGCGAGGGGTCGGGGAAACCGGCCGCCACCGGGTGGAGCCCCTCGGGCCGCCGGTCCACGGTGGGGAACTCCGGCGGGAACGGCGCCGCCCGCTCGATCTGCCGCTCGTAGAACTCCAGCCATTTCCCCTGGTCGAAGGTGGTGGCGGCGATGACGCGGCCCTGGTGGCCGTAGACCGCGGTGAAACGGTGCTCGGTGAGCGACCCCTGGGTGACGAAAAGCTGGTCGGCCATGGGCGGGACGCCGACGGACTTGATGTTGACGCCGAACTGCGCGGACCAGAACGACGGCATCCACAGGTGCGGGCGCCGGTCCGCACTGGCGCTCACCATGTTGTGGGCGGCGGTCTCGGCCTGCGCGACCGCGTTGCCCCAGTGCTCCAGGGAGAGGAACTGGTAGCCGAAGAGCGGGTGCGGGGAGCGGGCGACGTCCCCGGCGACGAACACGTCGTCGGTGACGATGCCCCGTACGTCGAACGCGCGGCATCCGGCGTCGCAGGCGATGCCGCGGGGACCGGCGCCGAGGCCGGAGCCCGCGAGCCATTCGGTGTTGCGGGTCGCGCCCAGGCAGACGACCACCACGTCCGCCTCGACGGCCGTACCGTCCGAGAAATGGGCGCGCCGCACCCGCCCCGCCGAGTCCCC
The DNA here is from genome assembly GCF_007280575.1 of Streptomyces benahoarensis. Lineage (GTDB taxonomy): Bacteria > Actinomycetota > Actinomycetes > Streptomycetales > Streptomycetaceae > Streptomyces > Streptomyces benahoarensis. Next base: position 1,779 of record NZ_VKJP01000565.1, on the reverse strand, counting down.
TTCCAGGCCGGTGACCTGCACTCCGCACCGCAGATCGACGCCGTGCGCGCGTTGCAGCTCCGCGGCGACCTCGCCGATCACGCCGCCGAGCGCGCCGACCAGCGGGGCCGGGCCGCGTTCCGCGACGGTGACGGGCAGTCCCCGCTCGCGGCAGGCGGAGGCGATCTCGGAACCGGTGAATCCGGCGCCGATCACCAGCACCCGGCGCGGACCGGCCGACAACCGGTGGTGCAGCCGGGCCGCGTGGTCCCGGGTGCGCAGCACGAACACCCCGTCCAGATCGGACTCCAGCTCGTGCGGCCAGGGGCGGGAGCGGACGCCGGTGGCGATCAGCAGCCGGTCGTAGGGGACGGTGTCGCCGTCGGCGAGCGTCACCCGCTTGGCGGCCGGGTCCAGACCGGTGGCCGCGGTGCCGAGCCGCCACTGTGCGTCGACGGCGCGGCGCCGCGGCAGCGCCGTGTGGTCCGGGGGGACGCGGCCGAGCAGGACCTGTTTGGACAACGGTGGCCGGTCGTACGGTGCGTGGGGCTCGTCGCCGATCATGGTGAGCGTGCCGTGGAAGCCTTCCGCGCGGAGCGTCTCGGCGGCCCGCAGCCCCGCGAGCGAGGCACCGACGATGACGATGCGGCCCTCGCGGCGGAACGCCTCCAGATAGCCGCTAACCGACACGGGGCCCACCCGCCCGTCCGGTGGCCGGTGTCAGGCTCTCGTCCTCGACGGTGATGGCCCGGACGGGGCAGGCGTGCGCGGCGCGGAGCACCTGCGGGCGCTCTGCGTCGTCGGGTTGCGGGTCGTACATCAGCGCCTCCGCGCCGTGCAGCGCGAACACGTCGGGCGCGAGGAAGGCACACTGCGCGTACCCCTGGCACCGGTTGAGATCGACGACAAGCCTCATCGGGTCTCCGCTCGTTCACGACGTGGTCGTACGCACCGCCGCCCCGCCCCGTCGGCACGCACGCCGGAAGCAGCCCGCCCCGCTCCAGCATCGGCGGGGGCCCGGGGCGGTGCACTTCCGCCGGGGCGACGGGGTGACCCGTGTGCCCCGTCAGCCGGTGGCGACGCGCCGGACCGGCACGTCCCGCAGGGACCGCAGCGGGGAGAACACCACGAACAGCGCCGCCGACCACATGCCCAGCGCACAGATCCACAGGGTGGGGCGCAGCCCGGCGCGGGTGGCGAGCGCCCCGGCCAGCACACCGCCGAGCCCGGGGCCGGTGAGCTCCGTCAGCGATTCGCACATCCCGAGCTTGCCGTTGCCGTCGACCAGTTGCGCGCTGTGCATCAGCTTCGGGAGCTGGCTTCGGCACGCGACGGTGAAGGCGACGGTCAGGATGCCGGACACCCCGACGACCGTGTAGAGGTGTCACAGCGTCAGGCGTCCGCTCAGCGCCGTCAGCGGCACGGAGAGGATCAGCAGCAGCCGCCCCAGATCGCAGGCGATCATGAGTTTCCGCTGGTCGATGCGGTCGGCGAGGATCCCTGCCGGGAGCGAGAAGAGCAGGTACGGCAGCCAGCCCAGCGAGGTGAGCAGCGAGATCTGGAACGTGCCGGCGTGCAGGGTGTCGAGGGCGAGCAGCGGCAGCACGATCGGCGCGACGCGTGGCCCCAGGGTGTCGGCGCCCTGCCCGCACCACAGCAGGAGGAAGTTGCGGTTGCGCCAGAGCGATCCGGCGGGTGCTTCCGTCGGGGAACCTTGTGGTGATGTGGCCTGTGACATGTCCACGTACCCATGGTGGCAGGGGGTGGACGTGGCGTGTCGGGGATCGGGGGTACGCGCCC
>NZ_VKJP01000564.1 GCF_007280575.1 Streptomyces benahoarensis | reverse complement strand
GGGCGGGGCGGGCGCCCCTAGCGTGGGTGTGGAGCGGTGGAAGCTTCCTCTCGGAAAGGGACGATCGGCGATGGCGGACGAACAGTGGAACCGGACCGACCTCTCAACGGGCGGGGCCCCGGAAACGAAGATCTCGGGCGGCAAACGCGGCGGGGGTGACCCCGCGACCCGCGGGCGTACCACCATCGCCGACGGCGTCGTGGAGAAGATAGCCGGGCTCGCCGCGCGGGACGTGATGGGCGTCCACGCCATGGGCAGCGGCCTGGCCCGCACCCTCGGCGCGGTCCGCGAGCGGGTGCCCGGCGGCTCCCGCTCCGCGCCCGTCGCCCGCGGCGTGAAGGCCGAGGTCGGCGAGGTGCAGACCGCGCTCGACCTGGAGATCGTGGTGGAGTACGGCGTCTCCATCGCCGAGGTGGCCCGCGACGTACGGGAGAACGTGATCTCCGCCGTGGAGCGGATGACGAGCCTGGAGGTCGTCGAGGTCAACATCGCGGTCAGTGACGTCAAGCTGCCCGACGAGGAGGACGAGGGCGAGGGGCCGGAGAGCCGGCTCCAGTAGACGGGCAGCGGCTTCGGCCGGAGCGGGCAGCGAAGGAGCGCACGATGAACATGGCCGTGGTCGGCCTTCTGACCGGAATGGCGCTGGGCTTCGCCGGGTACTTCGGCGGCTTCGGGGCCTTCGTCCTGGTGGCGGCGCTGGGCGCGATCGGGTTCGTCGCCGGACGGTTCCTCGACGGGGACCTGGAGGCGGGCGACTTCTTCCGGCCCCGGGCCCGCGACGACCGGCGGCGGTGAGCGTGGCGACGGCGTCGACGGCGCCCGGCGCGGCGGCCGTCGCCGAGGTGCCGCGAGGGGAGCGGGGCGCGACCCGCGTCGCGGACCGGGTGGTCGCGAAGATCGCCGCGGCGGCGGCCCGCGAGGCGCTGCGCGCCGCGGCCGAAGGCGCCCGCACCGGCGCCCACGCGACCGTCACCGTCCGGCGGCGGGATGGGCGGCTGCCGTTCGGTGAGGCCCATGTGCACGTCACCGTCGAGCTGGGCCACCCCACCCCGATCGGCGCGCGGTGCGGCGCGGTACGCCGTCAGGTCACCGCACGCGTACGGGAGTTGGCGGGGATGGACGTGTCCGAGGTGGCGGTCGAGGTGGAACGGCTGCACTCGCCGCTGGAACGGGACCGGGAAAGGGTGCGATGAGCGACGACGCACGCGCCGCCCCCCGGCGGACGGTGACCCTGGAGAAGCACCCGGAGCCCGCGCCCGCCGCTCCCGGCCACGGCAGGGCGCGCCGGTTCTGGTCCGCCCGCCGCCTCCCGTCCGTCGTGGTGGCGCTGCTTGCGCTGGCCGGGGCGGGGCTGCTGCTCTACGACGTGGCGGCGGTGCGCGCCGACCGGCCCGCGATGGTGTGGCGCCGACGCCTCGCCGACGAGCTGGCCACCCGTCCTCTCGACGACCCCTGGGTGCTGGGCGGCGCCGCGGCGGCGATGGCGGTCGGCCTGTGGCTGCTGGTGCTGGCGCTCACGCCGGGGCTGCGCAAGGTGCTGCCGATGCGCCGCGCCACGCCCGATGTGCGGGCCGGCCTTGACCGGGCGGCCGCCGCGCTGGTGCTGCGGGACCGGGCGATGGAGGTGTCCGGCGTGCAGTCCGTCAAGGTGACGGCCGGGCGCCGCAAGGTGAAGGTGGCGGCCGTCTCGCACTTCCGGGAGCCGGACCGGGTGCGGGCGGATCTCGACGCGGTGCTCGGCGAGGGGATGCACGGGCTGGGGCTGGCCCGGCCGTTGCGGCGTTCCGTCCACGTCCGCCGCCCGAAGAAGAGGTGAGCGAGCGATGCGCAGGGTCCGGCGCGGCGTCAACCGCGTACTGCTGGGGCTGATCGGCGCGGTACTGCTGGGCGGCGGCGCCGCGGTGCTCACGGCCGGTCTCGGGCTGCCGTCGGCGTGGCACTTCGCGCTGCCCGCCGACTGGCCCTGGTCGCGCAGCGACGGGGTGCTGCTGCCGGCGGCGGACCGCACCCGATTCACGGACCGCGGCTGGTGGTGGCCGGTCGTCATCGCCGCGCTCGCCGTCGTGGTGCTGCTGCTCCTGTGGTGGCTGCTGGCGCAGCTCCGGCGCCGTCGGCTCGGGCAGATCCTGATCGACAGCGGGGACGGCGAGAGCGCCTCGGTCCGCGGCCGGGCGCTGGAGGACGTGGTGGCGGTGGAGGCCGGGGCGCTCGACGGGGTGGAGCGCGCGGACGCGCTGCTGTGCGGCCGCCGGACCGCGCCCCAGCTCCGCGCCGTGGTGGCGCTCGCCCCGCACGCCGACCCCGGCGCCGTACTGCTGCGCCTGTCGGACGGGGCGGTGACGGACGCCCGGACCTCCACGGGGCTGGCGCGGCTGCCCGCCGAGATCCGGTTGCGGGCGGTGCGGCACCGGGCGGAACGCGTGAGTTGAGGGCGGGCGGTTGTTGCGTACGGGGGAGGGG
>NZ_VKJP01000563.1 GCF_007280575.1 Streptomyces benahoarensis | reverse complement strand
CAGCGTCCGTTTCGCCCATATCGACGCCTCGCATCTGTACGAGCACGTCCACGGCGACATCCTGGCCGTACGGTCTCTGCTGACCGGCACGGGCGTGGTGGTGCTGGACGACTTCCGCGCCGAGCACGGGCGGGGGCTGCGTCCTTGGCCTGAGCCCGGCCTGCCCGGGGCCGTCCGGGCCGGGCAGGTGCACGGCCTGATCACGCCCGGCCCCGGACCGTCCCCGTCCGGACCCGCAGGGCTCTACCCGGTCCCCTTGCCCGGGCCGGGCCTGTCCAGGAGCGCCGGACCGGGACCGTTCGCCCTGCCCGGGACCGGCCGCTGCGGGCCCGCGTCGCGTACGGTCGATGCCACCAGGCGCGTACGCAATCCTGCGACGGCGGGCGGCCATGGGGCCGATGGGCGCCAACTCCCTTGCATCTCACCGGAGTTGAAGGCAAACGGAGGGGCGCCGGGCCCAGCCCTGAGACTCCGAGCGCCTACGCGCCCGTGCCACCGGGGGCGGTCCCGGATTCCGGTTCCGTACGCCCCGTTTTTCGCCACCTTCCGTTCACTTCGCGCCGCCTACGATGACGGCCGCGCCGACGCGGCACGCCCCTGGCACCACCGCGCGCCGTACGCCGCAAGCCGTCGGATCCATGCCGCAAGCCGTCGGATCCATGCCGTAAGCCGTCAGATTCCCGACCGTCTGGAGACGGACTGCACATGACTGCTCCCCTCGCGGACCACCGTGCACAACTGCCGCGCCCCACCCGGCTCTCCGAGGTCAAGGGGTGGTTCTTCACCGCGGACCAACTGCTCTTCGACTGGTTCCTCGCGTACCAGCGGACCGCGGGGCACCGCGGTGACCTGCTCGAACTCGGCGCCTACCTGGGCAAGAGCGCCATCTTCCTGGGCGCGCGGCTCGGGGACGGCGAGCGGTTCACGGTCTGCGACCTGTTCGACTCGCCCGCCGAGGACACCTCGAACACCAAGGAGATGGCGAAGTCCTACGCGACGCTGACCCGCCGCGCCTTCGAGGCCAATTACCTCGCCTTCCACGACGCGTTGCCGGACATCGTCCAGGGCCTCAGTTCACGGGTGCGCGACCACGTCGCGGAGGACAGCGTCCGTTTCGCCCATATCGACGCCTCGCATCTGTACGAGCACGTCCACGGCGACATCCTGGCCGTACGGTCTCTGCTGACCGGCACGGGCGTGGTGGTGCTGGACGACTTCCGCGCCGAGCACTGCCCGGGGGTGGCCGCGGCGACCTGGCAGGCGGTGGCCAACGAGGGGCTGCGTCCCGTGTGCATCACCGGCACCAAGTTCTACGGCATGTGGGGCGACCCGGAGCCGCTGCGGGCGGCGCTGCTGGAGTGGCTGGCCGGGCAGGACGGCGTCTGGCACGAGGTGCAGCAGGTCAACGGCGCGCCGCTGATCCGGATCAGCGCGAAGGACGCGGCGGAACCGGCGCACCCGGTCTCCCGGTACCGCGCGGCCCCCGGGCCGAAGGCCGCGCGGGCGCCGGAGCACGTACCGGGGTCCGTTCGGCGCGGCCCCGCGCGCCCGGGGCGGGGGCCGCTGCGGCGGCTGGCGGCGGACTGGCTGCCACCGGCCGTCACCCGGGCACTCGTGGCGGCACGGCGGGGCCGGACGGCACGCCGCTGAGCGACCCGGCGCGCCCCTGGCCCGGCCCGGGGCGTGTCCGGGGCGTGTCCGGGGCGTGTCCGTGTCCGCAGAATCCCGCCTGGCTCGCGACGCCTCCGGGCGAACGACGGGACTTTACGGACACCCCCCCGGCGCACGCGGCCGCCCGCGCGCCCCGGCGGTCCGGGGCGCGCCGTCCGGGTTCAGCCCGGCAGCCACTCCGTCGGCACCCGTGCGGCCAGCACGAACGCGTTGGCACCCAGGACCTTCCCGGCGGGGCGCGGCAGCGGGAACGAGTAGGTGCGGCGGACCGACAGTCCGGCGGATTCGGCGTAGGCGCGCAGCAGCGTGAAGTCGGTGAAACGGCCGGCGCCGCGGTGACCGGCCTCCTGCGGGGTGATCAGCACGACCCCGCCGCCCGGCCGCACGTACGGCAGATAGGCCCGCAGCAGGCCCTCGACCTGTTCGTCGTCGAGGTGCTGGAGGACCTGCGCCGACAGCAGGGTGTCGAAGCCACCGGGCCGGGCGTGGGCGCTGGTGAGGAAGGCGTCGGCGGTGTACGCGGTCAGGCCCCGGGCGCGGCAGATGTCGGCGGAGTGCGCGTCGTGGGCGATCCCGACGCTGCCCGGCGCGCAACCGGCCAGGGTGTCGCCGGTACCGCAGCCGATGTCCAGCACCCGCCCGGCGCCGATGCGGCGCAGCGCCCGGCGGTAGGGCGCGCGCGGCGGGCGCAGCCAGGGCAGCAGCGGCCGGGGGGCGTCCTGCGCACGGGCCGGTGGACCGGTGCGGACCGGCGGGGCGGCTTCCGCGACGCGGCGGGAGGCCGGTGTCCGGCGGGCGGCGGGAGCGGTGGGGGC
>NZ_VKJP01000562.1 GCF_007280575.1 Streptomyces benahoarensis | reverse complement strand
CCTGTGGACAACTCACGCATCAGCCGGAATCAGGGTTGCTCGGGTGCCTGATTCCGGCTGATGCGTGAGTTGTCCACAGGCGTTGCCCGGTCGGCCGGGCCCTACGCATACTGACGCCATCGGTGGGTGCCGCCGCGTGATGTGAGCCGTTGTCGGCCTGTGGTGCGGTACCGGGCGGACGCCGGGGCCTGGTGGGAAAGGCCCGGATTGGTGCACGGGCTGATGGCGTACGCGCGGGAAGTGCGCGGCGGGGAACGGGGGAGTGGGCACGGTGGTCGGGAGCGGTGGCAGAGCGCGGGACGGCGAAGGCGGCGGAGGGAAGTTCCGCAAGGGCTTTGCGCGGCGTAGCGGCACGAGGTCGAGGAGTGCGGCGATGGCGGTCGGTAGAGCGGGGGTCGCGTTCGAGGTGTCGCATCGGCCCATGGTCGTGGTGCGGGATCTGCACCGGAGTTACGGCCGGGGCGCGGGGGCGGTGCATGCGCTGCGCGGGGTGTCCTGCGAGGTGCCGCGGGGTGAACTCGTCGCCCTGCGTGGCCGATCCGGTTCGGGGAAGACCACGCTCCTCAACCTGATCGGCGGGCTCGACACCCCTGACTCGGGGCAGGCCACCGTGGACGGGACGGCCCTGGCCGACCTCGACGAAAACGGGCTGCTGGAGATGCGGCGTGACCGAATCGGCTTCGTCTTCCAGACGTTCGGGCTGATACCGATCCTCAGCGCCGCCGAGAACGTCGGAGTTCCGCTGCGCCTGCGCCGCATGCCGTCGCGGGAGCGCGACGAGCGGGTGGCGTTGCTGTTGTCCCTCGTCGGGCTCGCCGACCACATGAAGCAGCGTCCTGGTGAGCTCTCCGGCGGACAACAGCAGCGCGTCGCCATCGCCCGGGCGCTCGCCAACCAGCCGTCTCTCCTCATCGCGGACGAACCCACCGGACAGTTGGACGCCGAGACCGGGAGAGAGGTGATGGAGCTGCTGCGCGCCGTAGTACGCAGTGAGGGTGTCACGGCGCTGGTCGCGACCCATGACCCGCACCTCGTTGGTCTGGCGGATCGCGTGCTTGAGCTGAACGACGGGGTGATCCAGGAGGGCGGAACCTCCCCCGCGCTCAACAGCCCCGGCCCCTAGGCAGTTTCGTTTGGATCAGTGGGTCGTTGGTCTGGGTGGGCCGTTGACTGATGCGCAGTGGGTGCGGATTGAGCCCTTACTCCCGGACCGGACGCCGAAGCGGGGTGGCCGCTGGCGGGACCATCGTGAGGTGATCGACGCGATCGCCCACAAGTTCCAGACCGGTACCCAGTGGGTCCATCTGCCGGAGAAGTACGGCAACTGGCGAGGGGTCTACAACCGGCTGCGGATGTGGGCCGTCGACGGGACCTGGGAGCGGGTATTCACCGCGCTGATGGCCCAGGCCGACGCGGAGGAAGACCTCAACTGGGCAGTCTCGGTGGACTCCACGATCGTGCGGGCTCACCAGCACGCGGCCGGGGCCCGCAAAAAGGGGCCCCGGCCGGCGAACCGGATGACCATGCCATCGGCCGGTCCCGGGGCGGACTGACCACAAAGATCCACCTTGCTGCCGACGACCGCTGCCAGCCTCTGGCGTTCGTCCTGACCGCAGGCCAGGTCGGCGACGCACCTGCCTTCACCGATGTCATGGCCCGCCTGCGGGTTCCCCGCCACCGAGGACGGCCACGCACCAGACCGGACGTGGTCCTGGCGGACAAGGCGTACTCTTCCCGCGCGATCCGCGAGCACCTGCGCAAGCGCGGCATCCGGGCAGTGATCCCCGTCCCCGCTGACCAGCGCGGACACCGGCTGCGACGGGGCAGCCAGGGCGGCCGGCCACCGACCTTCGACCGGGAGGCATACAGGCAGCGCAACACCGTCGAGCGGTGCATGTGCGCCACGAGGCGCCTTGTTGTATCCCTGGTTCAGCCGGGAGGAATTGGAGGGATATTCCTGGGCCTGATGGCTCACCTGGATCCGAAAGGTGATGGGGACCAGAGCATGCCAGAGAATCAGCGACCGGGCTCAGTTGCCAGGGACGGTGCGCTGAGGGGCCCGCGTGATAAGGCGAAAGCTGGATTGCCTGAACCCCAATCTCCAGCCGATGAAAGTTCGCATCCATCGGAAAGGCTACTGAAACCGATGCCATGTCCTGTGACGGCTTTGATGCATGGCCGACATACCTTCCGTGACATGGGGCGATGTCCAGTGAGGACATTGAAGGAGATGAGTGGGGCGCCTACGTCACGCTATGACGTACAACAAGGACGAACGTGGGATCGCCTATGGGGTGCGAACCCTAAGAGCTCGTAACACGATCATGAGCGGGCTTTCTTGAGACGTCTCCAGCAGATGAGGCTGCAGGCGAGGGAGACGAAGGCGTCGTGGAGTTCAGTGCGACGCTCCCATCGGACAGTGAGGCGTTTGAAGTGGTGGAGCAGGGCGAAGGTCTGCTCGACGACGTAGCGGAGCTCGCCCATGCCCTTGATGTTCGGTGA
>NZ_VKJP01000561.1 GCF_007280575.1 Streptomyces benahoarensis | reverse complement strand
GGGCGGGGGCGTCCTGCCCGTACTGCTTGTGGAGGGGGTTCAGGGCGGGCGCGATGTCGGTGTCCCAGAGGTCCCGCAGCAGCGGGCCGAGGCCGTTGTCCGCCACGAGCAGCGGCAGGCGCAGGATCCGCGCCGCGAGGTGGGCGCCCGGGTCGCTGCATTCGGCGATCACCAGATCGGGCCGGTCCCGGCGCCATGCGGTGAGCAGGGCGCGGGTCTTGGCCTCGGCGTGGCCGGGCCAGAGCCGTCCGAAGACATGGCGGTTGAAGGCCCCGTTCCCGTGCCGCCGCCAGATCTCGCTCGCCCTCTCCTGCACGCCGGGCTCGCAGGTCCATTCCGTGCCCGCCCGCCGGTACGCGATGCCGCGGCGCCGGGCCTCGCGGCGGAACATGAGGGGGGCGTGGAGGGTGACCTCGTGGCCCTGTTCCCGGGCCGGGCCGATGACGTGGTCGAGCGCGGAGAGATGCGACGGTATCGGCTCGGCGGTGACGGCGATGCGTAAGGTCATGGGGGTTCCGGGCTTCCTCGTGGGGCGTGGCGGTCCGGCCATCGTGCGCCGGAACGGGCGCCCGCGGGCCGCGGGTGCGGCGTGCGGGCGCAGTTCGTACGCGGGGCCCCGGGGAAACGGAAGTGCCGGTCACACCAGTGGCGTGACCGGCACCTTCACGACGGACCTCAGTGCTCCTTCTCCTCCAGCAGCGCCGTCTGTACCTGGACGTTGCGGCGGCGGGCGATCCACTGTGCGCGGCCCGGCGGGTACGTACGGGGGCGGACGTCGCCGAAGAGGACGCCTTCGCCGGGCGGGCAGGAGAGCAGCAGGCGGTTGGTGTTCGCCTCGATGAGACGCCGCATCAGCGGGTCGTTCATCGCGCGGCTGACGCCTCCGGCGGAGCGGGCGAGGATCAGGTGGAAACCGATCTCCGAGCCCTGGGTGAGGACGTCGATCAGCGGCTCGAACGGGGTCTGCGCGCCGATACCGGAGCCGCCGACGAGGTCGTAGTCGTCCGCGATGAGGAAGACCTGCGGGCCCTTCCACCAGTCGCGCTTGCGCAGCCGGTCCGGGGTGATGTCCGGGCCGGGGATGCGTGGCCGCATCGAGGCGGCGCAGTTGCGGACCATCTCGCGGACGGCGTCGAGGGAGACCGCGTAGTCGAGGCGGTACTCCTCGGGCACCGCGTCGTACAGCTCGCGCCGCAGGTCGACGAAGGCGAACTTGGCCTCGGTGCTGGTGTGGGTGCGGACGATGGAGTCGGCGACGAGCCGCAGCAGGTTGGTCTTGCCGCTCTCGGTGTCGCCGATGACGACGAGGTGCGGGTCGGCGTCGAAGTCCTGCCGGAAGGCGGCTAGTTCGTTCTCCTCCAGGCCCAGCGGGATGTCCCGGCCGACCGGCGCGGGCAGTTCGGCGGCGTGGACCGTGGGCGGGAGCATCCGCACGGCGGGGGCGCCGGGGCGGTCGCCCCAGGCGGCGCGGACCGCGGCGACCATTTCCTGGGTGCCCTCGGTGAGGGTGGCGGCGTTGCCGTCGCCGTCGGTGCGGGGCAGTGCGGTCAGGAAGTGGTAGGTGTCCTCGGTCAGACCGCGGCCGGGGATGCGGGGGACCTCCTTGGCCTTGCGCATGTTGACGACGGAGTCCACCGGGTCGCCGAGCCGCAGCTCGAAGCGGCTGCCGATCTGGTCGCGCAGGGCGGGCTGGATGTCGGCCCAGCGGGGCGAGGAGATCAGCAGGTGGATGCCGTAGTTGAGGCCACGGGCGCCGAGTTGGGCGATGTTCTGGCTCAGGTCGAAGAAGTCGTTGCGCAGCGTGGACCAGCCGTCGACGACGAGGAAGACATCGCCCCAGGGGTCGTCGGGGAACTCCCCGGCGGCGCGGCGCCTGCGGTAGTCGGCGATGCCGTCGATGGTGGACTCGGCGAACTGCTCCTCGCGGCGGGTCAGCAGGGTCTCCAGCTCGCCCACGGTGCGGTGGACGCGCTCGGTGTGGACGCGGCTGCTGATGGTGCCCATGTGCGGCAGGTCGGACAGGGTGCCGAAGTTGCCGCCGCCGAAGTCGAGGCAGTGGAACTGCACCTCGCGCGGGGTGTGGGTGAGGGCGAGGGCGGTGATGACGGTGCGCAGCAGGGTGCTCTTGCCGGTCTGCGGTCCGCCGGCGACGCCGAGGTGGCCGCCGGTGGTGGAGAGGTCGGCGATGAGCGGGTCGCGCCGCTGGTCGAAGGGGCGGTCGATGACGCCGACCGGCACCCGCAGCGGTCCGGCCTGCTTGCGCTCGGGGTCGTAGAGGCGGGCCAGGTCGTCCGGCTGGGCGGGCAGCATCTCGTCGAGGGTCGGCGGCTGTCTCTTATACACCTCTGACGCTGCCGACGACTTAATAAAAAAAAAAAATGAAATCAGATTCGGTAATCGCACCACCGCCTGAGCTGATCACACGCACTTTAACTTCATCAGTTGAAAGTTCGACTAATGCATTTAATAACG
>NZ_VKJP01000560.1 GCF_007280575.1 Streptomyces benahoarensis | reverse complement strand
TCAGTTGTGTATAAGAGACAGGTGGCAGGGGTGTTCGCATGTGATTTCCCCCTCCCCGCATGTCACGGGACCACCGGGTGCGCGATGCTGGGGATAACGTTCGTTCACTTGCGGCCACCGGACCGGACGGTCGCGCGATCGGTTGTCGGCTCGGCGGCACACACGACGTGCCGTGCATGACTTGGAGGCGGTTATGGGTGTGGCACGGCATGACGAGGCGCAGGCGGACGGCCGGGGGACGGCCACTACGCCGGGGCCGATCCGCGTCGTGGTGGCCAAGCCGGGGCTGGACGGACACGACCGGGGCGCCAAGGTCATCGCGCGGGCGCTGCGCGACGCCGGTATGGAGGTCATCTACACCGGGCTGCACCAGACCCCGGAGCAGATCGTCGACACGGCCATCCAGGAGGACGCCGACGCCATCGGCCTGTCGATCCTCTCCGGCGCCCACAACACGCTCTTCGCCAAGGTGATCGCGCTGCTCAAGGAGCGCGACGCGGACGACATCAAGGTCTTCGGCGGCGGCATCATCCCGGAGGCGGACATCGCGCCCCTGAAGGAACAGGGCGTCGCGGAGATCTTCACCCCGGGCGCCACCACCACCTCGATCGTGGAGTGGGTGACCGCGAACGTGCGGTCCTTGTCGGCCTGAGGGAGCGGTGGGCCGGGGCCGGTCGAGGCCGGGAGTTGGCCAGGGGCGGGGCGGTGGTGTGCACTCCGCCGGTGGCCCGTTTCCGGGCAAGGCGCCGTGTTCCGGCGGCTGTTGACGGGATGCCTTCCGCCGGGCTTGGCGTCGTAAGGCGTCGGCCATGGGGTCACTCCGTTACAGGAGAAGGAGAAGGAGAAAGAGAAGGGGCGTCGGCATCGGCGTCGGGGCCGAAGGCGTCGGTGAGTTCGGCGAGCATGGTGGCGCGTAGGCGGAGGGTGCCGACGAGGCGCTGGAACGCCTCGGACCAGTAGCCGCCGGACCCCGGGGACGCACCCTCCGGCTCGTCGGTGACCGCCGTCAGCATGTCCAGACGGTCCGCGGCGGCCGGATCCAGACACCGTTCGGCCAGGCCCATCACGCCGCTGAAGCTCCAGGGGTAGCTGCCCGCGTCCCGTGCGATGTCCAGGGCGTCGACCACCGCCCGGCCCAGCGGCTCGGCCCACGGCACCGCGCAGACCCCCAGCATCCGGAACGCGTCGGCCAGGCCGTGCGCCGCGATGAACCCCGCCACCCACGCGGCGCGTTCATCGGACGGCAGGACGGTCAGCAGCTTCGCCGTGTCGCGGGACGAGCCGCCGGAAGCGACCCCGGCGTCCTGGGGTGCCGCCCCGGGGGCGCCCAGCAGGGCCCGCGCCCAGACGGTGTCGCGTTGCCGGATCGCCGCTCGGCACCAGGCGTCGTGCAGTTCGGTGCGCCAGCCGTCCGCCACCGGGAGGGCGACGATGTCCTCCGGTGCGCGTCCGCCGCACCGCTCGGACCAGCGGTGGAGCGGTGCCGCCTCCACCAACTGGCCCAGCCACCAGGCACGTTCGCCCCGGTCCGAAGGGGCCTTGGCGGCCACGCCGTCGCGCCGCATGCCCTCGTCGCAGGCGCGCGGTGGTGTCACGGTGAGCCCCGGGCCGGAGGGACCGGCCGACCCGGGGCGGGCCGGCCGCGGTGCAGGTCCCGGGGTGAGGGTGACGCAGGCGTGGGCGCGGGCGGCCATCCGTGTGGCGAAGGCGGATTCCGGGAGCGTGGAGAGGAGTTCGGCGGCGGTGGCCCGGACGGTGCGGCTGCGGTCGGACAACGCCCCTTCCAGGAACGCCTCGTCGTCCGGCGAGAGACCTTCGCGCAGCGTGTCGAGGAACAGCAGACGGTCCTCGGCGTGCTCCGCCGACCAGGTGCCGGCCAACAGGTCCCGCCCGGCGTCCGGCGCGCTCCGGCGCACCGCGGTCAGCAGGGCCACCCGCTCCGCGAACAGCCCCTCGTCCCACCGGCGCCGCACCGCCTCGGGGTCGTCGGCGCCCGGCGTCGCGCGGGCACCGGTGCCGCGCAGGGCGAACTTCCAGTCGCCGTTGAACCGCGCCAGCCAGAGGGCCCGCGGCCCGGCCAGCGCCAGCGCCGCCGGACGCAGGTCCGTCCGGGCGCGGGCGGCGTCGAGCAGGGCGGGCAGCAACGCCTCGGGGGCGCGGTAGCCGTGAGCCTGGGCGGCGGCCAGCCACTGGGGCAGCAGCTCGGTGAGGTCGGGCGCAGTGCCGCGGCGGCTGCTCCCGACCGTTCCGCCGCGGTCCGCGAGCAGCAGTGCCAGGCGGCGGCGGGCGGCCGGAGGTATCACCGGCCGCGGGTCGTCCGGGGCGGGCGCCGGACGGTCGGCCGCGAGCGCGGGCCGCAGCGCGGCGCGGCGCCGCACCGTGCTGACGGCCGCCGCGTCCAGCAGCGCGGCGGCGGCGCTCCGCCCGGGCCGCACCACCACGGGCGGCGTCCGCCGCTCCGTCCCCAGCAGCGCGGCGCTCACCAGGGCGGACCAGGGGGCGGGC
>NZ_VKJP01000055.1 GCF_007280575.1 Streptomyces benahoarensis | reverse complement strand
CGGCATACGAGATTCATGAGCGTCTCGTGGGCTCGGAGAGGTGTATAAGAGACACGGTGGGGGTGGCGGAGGCGAAGAGCGCGACGACGGCGGCGTGTTGCGCGTCGGGAAGCTGTTGCGCGGCCAGGTCCAGGCCGAGGAGCGGGGCGATCAGCCGGCCCTCGGGGGTGATCTCCAGCTGCCAGGTGGCGCCGGGCACGTCCGCCGTGGCGGTGGCCAGGAGGTAGCCGATGCCCAGGCGGCCGGAGTCGGCGGCGAGCGCGGCCAGGCGCCGGGCCTCGTCGGGCGAGGGCTCGGCGGCGAGGAGCACGAGGTGCGGCGCCGACTGGGCGTGCCGGGCCCGGCCGGTGCGTCCCGTGAGGACCGAGTCGTGTCCGGCGGCCGCGAGGGCGCGGCGGCGGTGCCCGGTCTCCGCCTCCAGCGATTCCAGCAGCGCGGCCGTGTCGGGCAGGTGCCGCAGCCGGGTGGGGGCGAGCGCCGGGAGACCGGCGCCGAAGCCGACGAGGGTGACGGTCATACGGTCGGACCAGCCGTTGGTCGCGAGTTCGGCGGCGAGGGAGGAGAGGACGGCGGTCCGCGCCGCGGGGGCGCCCGTCAGCGTGACGAGACCGGGCACGGCTTCGAGGTTGAGCAGCAGGCGGGCGCCGTCCAGGGTGCCGAGGCTCACCAGGCCGGGGTAGGGCGCCGCGGTCTCCTCGTCCTGGGACAGCCGGGGTACGGCGGCGCGTTCCAGGCGCCAGAACATCTGGTCCTGGCCCGGCTCCCAGGGCTCCGGCGGCGGTCCGGCTTCGTCGGCCAGCTGGAGATGGAGCGCGTCCGGGGTGAGCCAGGCGGCGTAGACGGCGGGCAGGGTGCGGCCGGCCGCGGTCAGCGTGCGGGTCAGGCCGCGCAGGGCCCGGTCGAGGTCGCGTACGGCCTCGGGGTCGGCGCCCGCCAGAAGGGCGTCGTGGGCGTCGGTGGCGGGCCCTTCGGGGACGGGCATCCGGTGGCGGACCGGGCGTACGGCGCGGGCCGCCGCGTCCCACAGCGCGGCGCGGCGACGGCGGCCCAGCGCGGCGAGGAGACCGGCGGCGAGCAGCGGGGCGGCGAGCAGGGCCTCGGGCAGACCGGCGGCCGGGGCGCCGTGGACCTCGACGGCGTGCTCACCGGTGGGCGGTGACGCGGGCGAGGCGGCGTGGTCCGCGGGCGGCCGGGGCGCCTCGCGCCGGGCACCGGGGCCGTCGTCCGCGGTGGGGTGTACGGCACCCGTCTCCGCGTACGCGGCGATCTGCTTCCGGACGCCGGGGGCGGTGCCCGATGCCTCGCCGGGCATCTCCACAACGTCGCCGCCGTGCGCGTCGGCGGGCATCTCCACGATCCAGCCGGGCCGGATCAGACTGGCGAGGGAGAGACGGGAGCCGTCCGGCTGGGGACGGTCCTTGTTCAGCTCGTAGATCTCCTGGTACCGCCGTCCGTCGCCGAGATGGCGCCGGGCGATCTCCCAGAGGGAGTCGTGATGGCGACCCTCGGGGGGCTGGACGCGGTAGAACTTCGTCGCCCGGACGCCCGGACGCGGCGCCGCGGCGGCCGCGCCCCGCGGGTCCCCGGGCCGGGACTCCGTACCGCGCTGCCGGTCCGCCTCGGGGGACGGGCCGGGCTGCTTCCGTTGGGCGGCCGGGTCCTGCGGTGCGGTCGCCGTCAGCGGGGCGCGCCGCGGTGCGGCGTCGCCGGGGGCGAGGGAGGACAGGCTCGGTGCCAGGCTCGCGGCGGACGCGCCGAGCAGCAGGACGGCGGCGATGAGCTGACGGGCCATGAGCTGGCTGGGCCCGGCCCCGGGCACCCGGGCGGGCAGCCCGACGCCGGACACCGCCGCCTTGACCTCCACCAGGACGCAGGCGGTGAACTGCGCCCAGGCGAGCCAGACGACGACGGCGAGGACATCGACGAAGGTCGCCGGGGTGATCGGCTGCCGGAGGGTGGAAAGGGACGGCAGGGAGTCGGGCAGCGGCCAGCCGACGAAGTGGACGAGGGCGACGGGCACCGCGATCAGCAACGCCGCCAGGGCGAGGGCCGCGAGCAGGGCCCGCAGGACGTCGCCCGCACCACGGGGCCCGCGAGGCGGCGGCGTGGGCGAAGGCGCGGTGTACGGGATCTGTCGGGCCATGGCGCTCGCTCCCGGATCGTGGATCGGTGTGGACGGCGGGTGACTCAACCCGTGCGGGATTCGGCCGTGGAGGTTCCGTGCACGGTGATCGCTCCGTCGTAGAAGAGCCCGGTCAGCACGGGCCGGTAGGTGAGCTGGACCTCCACCTCGACCCGTTCGGTGTCGGCACTGCGGCAGTGGGAGGCGGCGGCGTCCGGCCCCGAGAGACCGGCCTCGCGGACGTACGCGGCCACCCGCCTGCCGCAGTTGCGGTAGTTGAGGGGGGCGTCGTCGCGGCCCTCGCGGATGGCCTCCACGTCGAGGTCCTGCGCGGCGTAGCGGGCGGCCTGTTCGGCGATGTCGGCGGCGCGTTCGCGCTGGGCGAGGGAGAGCCCGCCGTCGATGACGAAGGCGGCCAGGGCCAGGAACAGCACCGCGAAGAGGAGCACGGCGGCGCTGCCGGACCCGCGGTCGCCCCGGGCCCGCCGTCCGGCCCGGCGGCCGGGGCGCGCGCTCACCGGGCCCGCCGGAACGGGTCGAGGGGCGAGGTGGCGCGGCCGGTGAGGCGGGTGGGGATGTCGAGGCCCAGCACGGCCAGCCCCCGGATCTCGCAGCCGACCTCCACGGTGAAGAGCCCGCCGGGCGTGAAGCCGACGCTGGTCCGGCGCACCGTGACCGGCCCGGCGCAGATGTCCGCGAGGTCGGCCTCGGCGGCCTTGTGCGCCTCGCTCATGGCGACGGGGGCGTCCCGCTGGATCGAGCCCGCGCGGGCGGCGTCGCGGGCCGCGCCGTCGAGAGCCCCGCACCCGTCGACGAGCTGCCCGAAGGCCACCATGACCAGGACGAACAGGATGAGGACCGGTGCCAGGACCACCACCTCGACGGAGGACATCCCCCGGTCCGCACCGGACACGTCCGGCCGGTCGCCGGCCCCCGGGGTCGTGTGCACGTCCGTCACCTCCCTTCCGGTACGAAGCGTTCGACGGGCCCCTGCGACCGGGCGTGGACGGTGAAGTGAAGGCCGGGGAAGACGTTCGGTACCCGGGCCGTGATCTCCACGCCGACCGTGTCCGGCTCCGGCCGGACGGCGCGGACCCGGGGCGCGACGAGCAGCCGCGGCCCCAGCTGCTCGATGTAGCTGTCCGCCTTGGAGGTGGCCCGGCCCCGCCAGCCACCGGGGTTGTCGTCCGCCTGAGCACGGGCGTCGCGCGCACCGGCACGGGCCGCCGCCTGCGCCACGTGGTCGGCGAAGAAGTACAGGGCGAACTGCACCGTCGCGAAGATCATGAAGAACAGGACCGGGGTCAGCACCACGAACTCGATCGCGGACATGCCCGCGTCGCGCCGCGCGGCGCCCGCCCGCCCGCTGCGGCGTACGTCCCCTCGCCCGCCCTGCCGGACCCGGCTCATCGCGCGGCGCTTCAGCAGGTCTTGCTCGCGGAGGCACCCTTGATGCAGTCGCCGACCTTCGTCGCACCGCTCCTGAGCGCGTTGTTGATGATGAAGGCGACCACCCCGACGATGGCGACCACCACGGCGGAGATGATCACCCACTCGACCGCGGAGACCCCGCGGTCCGCCTCGCCGGAGCGCGCACGCGCCAGCCGCGCCCGCAGCAGGACGATCAAGAAGTCGACGGCCGGGTGCCGGAAGCGCAGAGTGCTCATCTCAGGATTCCCCCTTGAAGCTGATGGTAGGTACGGGTCACATCTGGAACACGCGGATCGCGGCCGGAAAGACGAGGAAGACCAGGAACGCCGCACAGAGCAGGAGTTGGGCCACGAGCATCGACTGCGATTTCTCGCCCGCGCCGCCCTCGATCTCCGCCAGCTCGCGTTGGCGCATGGTCTCCGCCCGTGAGGCGAGTGATTCGCGGACCTTCGCCCCGTCGTCCGCGACCAGGCCCAACGAGGCCGCGAGGTCGCGCAGTTCGTCGACGCCCAGCTCCTCGCCGAGCCGCCCCAGCGCGTCCCACTGGCTCGTGCCGGTGATCCGCGCATCGGCGAGACAGTCGCGGACCCGCCGCAGCGCCCACCCGTCGCCCACCTCGGCCGCCGCCGTCAGCGCCTCCGGCAGGCCACGGCCGCCGGCGAGGTTCATGGCCACCAGGTCGAGATAGGCGCCGATCACCCGGCGCAGGTTCCGGCGGCGTACGACCGCGTCCCGCCGCACCTCCAGGTCGGGCAGGACGAAGAAGACCGCGGCGAACAGCAGGGCCAGCCAGAGCGGTACGGCCGGACCGCTGCCGAAGCC
This sequence comes from Streptomyces benahoarensis, assembly GCF_007280575.1. GTDB lineage: Bacteria > Actinomycetota > Actinomycetes > Streptomycetales > Streptomycetaceae > Streptomyces > Streptomyces benahoarensis. Next base: position 20,794 of record NZ_VKJP01000055.1, on the reverse strand, counting down.
CGCCGCCCACAGGACGGCGAAGACCAGCGGCCCGAAGAACAGCCCGCACGCGGCCAGCAGCACCTTGGTGGCCAAGAAGGGCTCCCAGCCGCGATCGAGCACCGCCAGATCCGCCCGCAGCGACCGCACTTCCCACCCCTGCCGCCGGTAGCAGGCGGCCACCCGCGAGCCCACCCGGGCGCGCAGCGGTGCCAGCCGGCCCGTCACCGGTGCGGCGGCCCGCGCCGGTCCCGGCACGGCGACACGGGCGCGCAGCGCGTCCACCCGGGCCACCGTCGCCACCGCGCCCCGGCGGGACGGCAGCAACGCGCGGACGAGGAGGTACACGCCGAGCCCGAAGACCGCGCCGCTCAGCACCATCGCCGTCATCGCGGGACCGCCCCCTCCCCCGGCCGTCCCCCGCCGGGCCCCGGCGACGCCCAGGGCGTCCGTGGGCGGTCGGGGTGTGCCGCCGGCTCGTTCCTGATCAGGAACCGCTCCGGCGTCTCGACGCGCGACAGCTTCCGCAGCCAGCCGAAGCCCAGCGCGAACAGCCCGCACACCCCCGCCAGCACGACCTGCCCGAGCGGTGTTCCGTAGGGTGCGACGAAGCCGCGGTGGAAGACCGACAGGCCCAGGACGAACGCCACCGAGACGCCCACGACGATCTGCACGCTCCGCCGGGTGCTGGCGCGCTGGGCCATGACCCGCTGCCGCATGCCGACCTCCTCCCGCGCCGCCCTGGCCAGCGCGCCCAGGACCTGGCGCAGGCCCGGGCCGCGCAGCCGGGAGTTGAGGATGAGCGCCGCGATGACGAGGTCCGCGGACGCGTCGTCGATCTCGTCGGCGAGCTGCTGCAACGCGGCGGGCAGCGGGGTGCGGGCGCGCACCCGGTCCACCAGGGCGTCCAGGTGGGGGCGGAGCGCGGGCGCCGCGGCCCGCGCCGACGCCGGGATCGCCTGCTCCAGCCCGACCGCACCGGCGACGGTGTCCCGCATCGACTCCGTCCACGCCGCCAGCGCCTCCACCCGCCGCATCGCCGCCCGCTCCTCGGCCGCCCCGCCGAAGAAGCGGTGCCAGACGAGGACGAGCGCGCCGGCGGCGACGGCGAGGACGATCCACCGGGTCAGCAGCAGCATCAGCAGCCCGACCCCGATCGCCAGGGAGCCCCGGCGGCCGGCGAACCGGGCGAGGTCCCGCCCCCGCTCGCCCGCGCGCGTGCGCCCGGACCCGGCGGGCAGACCGCGCACCGCGACGATCAGGAGCAGCAGACCGCCGCCGGTCCCCGCGCCGCACAGCAGCGCGGCGAGCACCGGCAGCGAGAACAGGCCGCCCGACGCCCCGAATCCGCTCATCCCCGCCTCACCCCCACGACCGGCCGGTGCGGTAGCCGAAGGCGGCCAGCTCCTCCGCGCAGGACAGGGGGGCGTGGGGCACGGTCCGCCCGTCGGCGGTCTCGGCGAACACCTCACTCGACAGCACCCGCCCGTCCACGCCGTTGACCTCCCGGACGGAGGTGACCGTGCGGGTGAGCCGTCCCCCGGTGGCGTAGGCGTTGCGCCGCTCGACGAAGACGACGAAGTTGACCGACCCGGCGATCAACATGTGGGTGGCCTCGATCGGCAGCCGCTCCCGCGCCTGGAGCGCGTAGGTGGCGATGCGGCTGAAGACCTCGGCGCTGCCGTTGGCGTGGATCGTCGACAGCGACCCGTCGTTCCCCTGCGACATGGCGTTGAGCATCGTGACGATCTCGTCGCCCAGCACCTCGCCGACGATGACCCGCGAGGGGTTCATCCGCAGGGACCGCCGTACCAGCTCCGCCATCGTGAGGGCGCCCTGGCCCTCGGAGTTGGGCAGACGCTCCTCGAACGCCACGACGTTCGGGTGGAGTTCGGGGAACTGCTCCAGCCCCAGCTCCAGCGCGCGCTCGACCGTGATGAGCCGCTCCGCGGACGGGATCTCGTTGGCCAGCGCCCGCAACAGCGTGGTCTTCCCGGCGTTCGTCGCGCCCGCGATCATGACGTTCTTCCGCGCCCGCACCGCGGCCGACAGGAACGCCCCGACCTCCGGTGTCAGCGTGCCGTTGCCCACCAGGTCGGCGACGAACACCTTGCCCAGGCGGGCCCGCCGGATCGACAGCGCGGGCCTGCGGGTCACCTCCCTCACGGCCGACAGCCGCGAACCGTCCGGCAGCCGCAGATCGAGCTGCGGATTCGCGGTGTCGAAGGGCCGCGACGACAGCCCGGAGTAGGCACCCAGCACCTGGATCAGCTCGACGAGTTCCTCGTCCGACTCGGCCACCGGATCGGTGACCACCTCGCGCCCGTCGGCGTACCCGACGAAGACCCGGTCGCAGCCGTTGATGTCGATGTTCTCGACCTCCGGGTCGTCCAATAGCGGCTGCAGACGCCCCACGCCGAACAGGGCCGCGTGCACCCCGGCCGCGTACGCCTCCTCGGTCTCCGCGTCCGGCGGCGTCCGCCCCAGACCGATCTCCGCCCGCGCGTGCTCCTCCAGGATCTGGGCGATGACCGACCGCGCGTACTGCCGCTCGTCCTCGCCCGTCATCGGGGCGAGCCCGGACGCCTGGTCGATGCGCCGCTGCTCGGCGATGCGGTCGCCGGCCTCCTGCCGGAACCGCTTGATCAACTGGTGGTCGACGGCGTTCATCGGCCGGCCTCGGGGCCCGGCCCGCGCAGCCAGGCCGCGCCGTACCGCCGGTAGAGGTCCCGTACGACCTGACGCGCCGACCTGATGAGCAACGTCCTGTCCACCCGTCCCCCTCTGCGTCCCGCCAGCCGGGCGGCCCCGACCGGATCCCGGGCGATCGTGCCGATGACCTGGGCCCGCGCCTGGGCGCGGCGCAGCATGGCGTCGACCTCGCCGGCCAGCCGCGCCGCCCGGGACGGCTCGGCGACCAGCAGCACCCCGACCGACGGCACACCGGGGACGGCGGCCCGCGGCCCGCCGGGCGGCTGCGCCGACAGCGCCGCGGCCCGGTCGCGGACCCGGGCGAGCTGCTCCGGCTCCGGCCCCGACACCAGCAGCAGCACGGACACGTCCGCCAGCAGTTCAGCCGCCGGGGAGTCCATCCCGAGCCGTCCGCAGTCGGCGATGACGTCCGCCGCGCCCCGCGGGGACTCCCCCAGCTCCACGAACGCCCGCCCCAGGGTGGCCCACAGCCCCGAGACACCGGCGGCCTGTTCGGACGTCCCAAGCCCCACGAGGACATCGAGCCCGCCGGACATCGGCTGGACGTGGTCCCACACCTGCTCGGCGACGAGACCGCGCCGCGCGGTGGCGGCCAGCGACAGCAGTCCGAGGTTCGGGTCCAGCGCGCCGCCGTGAGCGGCGACGTTGCGGTACACCAGGTCGCCGCCGGCCGGATCGACCTCCGCCAGGAGCGCGCGGCGTGGCCAGACGGCGGACAGTGCGAGGGCCGTGGTCGTGACCCCGGGGGCTCCCTTGTCGGCGGCGAGGGCGATGAGCGTCATCCCGTGCCCCGTCAGCCGCGGTGCGCGGGCACGAGCACCAGCGTGACCTCGCCCGCCGCGGCGGCCTGCGTCAGCCGCGGCGCGGAGGTCTGCTCGACTACCAGGGAAACCGGCAGGTCGCCCCCACCGACGCCGTCACCGTCGCTCCCGGCCCCGGCCCGCTGCACCTTGGCGCGGTCGACGAGGAGGGGATCGCCGTCTCCCGCCCCACCGTCGTCGGCGCCGGACCCGCCGGAGGAGGACCGCGCTCCGTCCGTCCCGGCGCGGTAGGCCGCGACCGTGTCCCCGGCCCGGAGCCCGTCCGGGTACTGCCCGCTCTTCAACGACAGCCCCACGACGACCTGATGCTCCTTCGGGCCCTGCTGTTCGGTGAGCATCGGGCCCACCAGCACGGAGTCCTCGACGAGATCGGTCGCCGCACGGTATGTGCCCAGCAGGCCCCGCTGGGACCACTCGACGTAGGGCACGTCGGAGTCCTTCGCCACCATGACGGAGGCGATGGCCGACTCCGGGACCGGCTCACCGGCCGGGACGCGCTGCGTCACCTTGATGGCCTCGACGCGTTCCCCGGCCCGCAGGACGAGAAGCGTCGACCCGAGCGCCCCGGCCAGGATCAGCAGCACGGCCAGCGCGGCGAGCGCCGGTTTCCGCTCCCGTGGCGTGACCGGCAGCCGCTCACCGGCGGACGTGCCCCCCGGACCGCCGCTTCGAGGCCCCACCGGCGCACGCTGCTGAGTCTTCAAGAGATCCCCCCGGATGTCTCCCGAGTGCCGCCGCGCAGCCCATCGGAACGGGTCGGAATTTCACTGCGACAAACGGTCAACCATCAAGCCCGGGAACCGTATCAGCCGCTCACCAGCCCCTCAAGAGAGAACAACTTCCCCGTAACTCCGGCCGGTAACTCCGGCCGGAATCCAACGCTCCGCACCCGCTTTTCTCCGCCGTACCCAGAAAACTCTTTCCGGTGAAAGTCCGTGGTGGACGATTCGGGTGCAGCTCCTCGCCGCAATCCGACCCCGGCGTCCGGTTTTTCGCGACCGACGTCAACCGGCCAGTCGCCATGGACGGCGCCCGGCCGGACGCGGCGCGGCACCGGCGCCGGCGTCGGCGCCGGGGGCCAGCCGACGCGACAGCGACAAGGCCGCACGCCTACCGCTCGATCCGTCCGAAACCCCCACCCATCCGAAACGCCCGAAGAAGTGTTCTCAGGCATGACGAACACACCGTCAATGCCGGTACCACACCTCATCCGTTGCACGGAAATACCAGCGTGAGCACTTCTTCACCGGAACTGGTGCTTCAGGACATCGGGAGGGGTACCGAGAGACATAGCAGCAACAGAACAGTCATGCCCGAAGCCATGACGGACCTCACCCGGATCACCACCGCCATGGCGCCAACCAGCGCGCATACCCATGGAGTTGCCTGTGTTCCGCCGCCCTCTGATGCTGGCCGCCACTCTCACCGCGGGCGCGTCCCTGCTCCTGACCGGTTGCGGAGGCAGCACCCAAGACCCCAAGCCTTCGGGAGAGATCACGGGAGCAGGCGGTGGCGAAAAGAAGCCGAGCCCTTCGACTACGGGGGAGCCTTCCGGGGGGACGCGTTCCGAGGGGCGGCCTGTCTTGAAGACCGATAAGAATTTCAAGGAGGAGTTCGAGAACTGGTCCTCCAAAGACCAGAAGACCAATGCCGTACTCCTGGACGGGAAGCTACAGGCACTCGCCACGAACTCGGCCATCTTCACATCGGACCCCGACGCCCCCGAAGTGGCCTTCTACAACGACGGACCGGCACTGCGCTCCGTTCATGAATGGGTCGGCCAGTTCAAGAACAAGGGTCACACTTTGACCGGGTACCTTCGCTACTACAAACCTCGCGTTAAATTCCTCGCCGAGAACTACGTCAGCCTCAGCTATTGCACGGATGAGACCAAAGCTTTCTCGAAAGAGATGAAGAGCGGGAAGGTCCACACCACAGAAGCGTCCGCGAAAAGCTACGTGCTCTACATCCTGGGCATGAAAAAGGGAGCGAACGGTGTCTGGAAGACCGACGCGATGAGCGGCGAAAGGGGACGATGCACGGCATGAAACGCAGGCTCCGGGCAATATCCGCACTGACCGTGGCACTAGTCTTTTCCGCCTGGCATTCCACCGCTCGCGCCGATGTCGGGGACGGCGGTGACGTACTCTCCGGCATCCACGCATCCCACCTGACCGCCGAAGCGACGCAGACAAAAGTCAAGATCAGCCGTTCCGGCGGCTCACCGGGCACCGGCCGCCTCACCCCGGCGAATCCCGACTGGACGCCGCCCCCGTGCTGGTACGAGCCCATGGCCACGCCGAAACAGTTCAAAGAGAACGTGCAGGAACTCAAGAAGACCGGAGGGCTCGGCCTCGTCAACACCTCCATCAGGTGGGACGCCAAGCTTTTCGAGAGCAGTTACAAGAAGAGGAACGCGTCCGGTCTTCTGGGGCAGGAGTTCAGCAAGTACGGCAACTACAACATCTCCCAGCAAGGCAAGGGGATGTGGTACCGGGCCGTTCTGAACCCGAACGTCGAGACGGGGCGCGACGACGACCTCATCTGTACGGAACTCATCCACTGGATCCCCAACGGCAGCCCCCCGCCCTACCCGGAGAGCATCTCCCCGAAAATTCTCGCGGGGTACGCCTACAGCTCCGTGCGGATTCCGGGAACCGTCGTCTCCCTCAATCCGGACGGCAGGCAGACCGTGAATCTCCCGACCTGGATATGGCTGGACGGCGCCAAGTTCACACCGGTGAGCGTCACGGCCAGCCTGCCCGGCTCGGGATTGTGGGCGACCACCACCGCCACTCCCGTCGGCCTCCACCTCGATCCGGGCACGAAAGACGCCGACCTCTCACCGAGCTCCGGCACCTGCCCGATGCACGACGGCCAGATCGGACAGCCTTACACCAAAGGCTCGGGCCTCAAACCCCCGCCCTGTGGGGTGACCTACCGCCACTCCACCGCCCACACGGGTCCCTACCGCCTGAAGGCGACGCTCACCTGGCGGGTCTCCTGGAAGGGTTCGGGCGGCGCGGGCGGGACGCTTCCCGAGGGCACCTTCGGCACCGATATCCCTCTCCACGTCCAAGAGGCGCAGGCCGTCAACCGCTGACGCCCGTGGCGCACCCCGGAATCGGGGCCCCGCCGGCGGCGGGAGGACACCACGCGCCTCGGCGCCACGTACAACGCCGCCTGCCGCGCCCGAGCTTCAAACCCGGGAACGACCTCGCGTCACCGCAGCGTCAGCCCCAACCCCTTCTCCAGCGCCGTCGCCTGCTCCGGCGTGACGAGGGCGACGATCGTGTCGTAGACGCCGTGCTTCTCGCGCGGGAAGTCGACGTAGCGGAAGGTCCGGGTATCGTCGCCGCCCGGATTCAGCGCGTCGATCGCCTCCGTTGCCGCCAGGTGGTCGTAGTACTCGTCCGAGAAGTGCTCGGCGGGGACGGCGACCGCGATGCCGTTGCGCTCGAACTCCAGGGTGTCGTCCCGGGAGGTGCCGTCCGGCGAGCGGTCGCCCTCCACGAGGCGGACCTTGGTGACGGTGACGGCGCCACCGATCAGCTCCGCGGCGCGCTCCAGCAGGTACTCGTAACCGGGCTCCAGATAGTCGATGTCGTCGGCGTGGATCGACAGCGCGATCCCGAAGGACTCCAGCGCGCAGGCGACCTCGTACGGACGCAGCGAGTCCTGCGCCCACTGCGTGTACTCCGCGAGCACCTGCCGGACCTTCTCCGGCGCCACCACACCGGCCTTCTCAAGGACCGCTCCGACCCGCGCGTACGTCATCGTCTGCATGTTCGACATACAGGCATCCTGCCAGAGGGGTACGACACCATGTGGCCTCACAGTGCAGGTAGTTGGGAAGGCCGGGCCGGTCCGGGGCTCAGGCGGCGCGGGCGGCCACCTCGTCCGTCAGAGCGGCCAGCAGCCAGTCGTGCGTGGTGCCCGGGGTCGGCACGGGACGGCCGTCGCGCGGGCCCAGGACCTCGGCGGTGAGCGCCCAGTACGGGTCGAGACGCGGGTCCGCGGCGAGGTGGGCGGCGAGCTGACGGCGGAAATCGGGGGTGTCCCGGGCGCCACCGGAGACGGCGTACGCGGCGACGAAACAGTCCAGCGCCTCCCCCGGGTGCGGCGCCCGGTCCCGCCGCAGCCGCGCCGCCGCCAGCTCGTACGCCTCGCCCAGCCCGTCGTAGAGGACCTCCGGGCGGAAACCGGGGCCGGAGCGGTGCGCGGCGGGCCGGGGGCGGGCAGAGCCGTCGCACGGGCGGGTCACCAGGGCGTGCAGCCGGGCGAAGGCCAGCACCTGCGCGGGCGTCGGATCGTCCGGCGGCGCGGGCACCGCCTGCTCCAGGAAGGCGGCGACCGCGCGGCCGGACATCCGCGGCGGCAGCCAGGCGCGCCAGAACCGGGCGAGCGGCGCGGTACTGGGCGGCGCCGTCACCGCCCCGATGAGCCGCAGCCGATCGGCGCGCTCTTGGGGCGGGCACTCCTGCACCAGCCGCAACCCGGCCTCCCGCCACCGCAGCGCCGCCATCCGGTCCCCGAGCTGCCGCAACTGCCCGGCGACGGCATCCTCCAGGGCGCCGCCCGCCCCCGCCTCGTCGTCAACGATCCGCCGCACCTCCGGGACGGGCAGATCCAGGGCCCGCAGCGAACGGATCAGCCGCAGCCGGTCGAGGGCGTCGGGCCCGTACCGGCGATGTCCGCCCGCACTCCGCACCCGCTCCGGCAGCAGCCCCCGGTCCGAGTAGAACCGCACGGTCTTGACGGTGACACCGCCGCGTTCCGCCAGCTCACCGATGCTCCACAGCCCGTCGGATGCCGTCACTTGAACCTCCCTCAGGGGGAGTTCCTACGGTACCGGCGGGCACGGTGCGGACGGGCCGGGTCGGGGGACGGCCCGTACGCCGCCCGCCCGGCTGGGGGGCGCACCGTCGTGTGCGGGGCGCCCCCTCCCCGTACGGGGGCGACCCCACGCGTACAGGGGAGAGCCACCGATGGACGAGACGAGCGAGGAGCGAACGATGAACGATGCGGAGCGGATCGGGGCCCACGACGGGCCCACCAGGACCCACTTCCTCCTGGTGCCGGGGGCCTTCACCGGCGGGTGGGTGTGGGAGGAGACGGCGGCGCGGCTCAGGGCTGCGGGAGCGGGGGCGCACACGGTGACGCTCGTCGGGCCCGAGGGGGCGCGCGGGAGCGGGGCTGCGCCGGACCTGGAGGCGTATATCGGGGAGGTGGTGCGGGTGATCGATGCGGTGGGGAGAGGCGGCCCGGCCGATTCCGAAGCGGCGGACCTCGGGGACCCGGCCGGGCCCGGCGACGAGGCCGGTTCCGCCGATGCGGACGCCGCCGCCCGGGACATCGTCCTCGTCGGCCACGGCTACGGCCTGCACCCGGCCCTGGGCGCCGCAGACCGGCGCCCCGGCCTCGTGGCGCGGCTCGTCGCCCTGGACACAGCCCCGCCCCAGGACGGACACCCGGCGTGGGCCACCGTGCCTGACCAGGGAGTACGGGAGGAACTGGCCGCACGGGCGGGGTCCGCCGAACCCGACGGCGGGCCGCTCCCGCCCCCGGACTCGGCTGCCGCCTGGCGCCGCTGGGGCAGCACCGACGGCCTCCCCGGACCGGCCCTGGAGCGCCTGATCCGGGACGCCGTCCCGCAGCCGCTCCACACCCTCCTCCAGCCACTGCACCTGACCGGCGCCGCCACCGACGTCCCCACCACCGGCGTCCTCTGCACCGCCAACGGCGCGAGCATCGACCTGGTCCAGATGCGGGTCAGCCTCGGCGATCCGGCGTTCCAGCCGCTCACCGCACCCGGTGTGCGCTTCCTCGAACTGCCCACCGGGCACTGGCCGATGCTCTCCTGCCCGGACGGCCTCGCCGACGTCCTGCTGCGCGCGGCGGCGGGCGAGGGCCGCCGCCTCACCCTGGCGGGCAGCCAACCGCCGCCGCATCTGCGGCCGTTCGTCCTCGACGTACCAGAGGTGCCGTGCGAGCGGAACGAGACCATCGATCTGTACCTCCCCGGGGGCGACGGGCCGCATCCAGCGGTGATCGTCGTCCACGGCGGGCCGATCCCCGAGGGCATCCGGCCGACGCCGCGCGAGTGGCCGACGCTCACCGGGTACGCCCGCCTCGCCGCGGCCCACGGCGCGGTCGGCGTGACCTTCGACCACCGGCTGTACGACATCGACGGCTACCCGCGCGCGGCGGAGGACGTCGCGGCGGCGGTGGCGCGGGTCCGCGAAGATCCGCGGGTGGACGGCGACCGGATCGCGCTGTGGTTCTTCTCCGGCGGCGGACTGCTCGCCGCCGACTGGCTGAGCGCCCCGCCGCCGTGGCTGCGCTGCATCGCCGCGAGCTACCCGATCCTCGCGCCCCTGCCCAACTGGGGCCTGGACGGCGACCGGTTCCGGCCGGCGGCGGCGCTCCGCGGCGCGGGCGACCTGCCGCTCGTCGTGGTCCGGGCCGGTCGCGAACTGCCCGAAATCGCCGCCACGGTCACGGAGTTCCTGACGGCGGCCGAGGCCCACGGGGCCACCCTGGAGGTGATCGACGTACCCGACGGCCACCACGGCTTCGAGACCGCGGACCACCACTCCGACGCCGACCCCGCGGCGCTCCGTACGGCCGTCCGATCGGCGCTCCGGACCGTCCTGGGACGACTGACGGACCGGTAGGAAGTCACCGGCGCCACGGGCGCCTTGGACGTCACGGCCCGTAGGGGGCGGGCCCTACAGGCCGTGGCACGGGTCCTCGAAGGTCAGCCCGAGGTGGTGGCCGAGGGCCGCGCGCTGTTCGGCCGTGGCGAGGACCATGATGGCGTCCCACCCCTGGTACGGGCCCTCGGGACCGTAGTCGACGCAGCGGAAGTCGCGCGGATCGTCCACGGGGCTCAGCGCCTCGATGGCCGCCTGCGCCGCGCCGGTGTCGAAGTAGTCGTTGGACTCCTGCTCCACACCGAAGGAGTGCCGCTGCCCCTGGGCCGTGAAGTACATGACGCCCCGGCCGTCCTCCGGGTCGTCCTCGTCCGCCTTCTCGAAGCGGTACTCCGTCACCTCGACCGCGCCGCCGGTGAGGGCCGCGGCGTCCGCCAGCAACTCGCCGTACGCGACATCGGCGAAGTCGACGTCCTCGGCGTGGATGCTGACGGCCGCGCCGAAGTCCTCCAGGGCGTAGGAGACATGGTGGAGCGGTGTGATCTCCTCGTGCGCGACGTCCCGGAACTCCTCGACGACGCCGCGGCCCTTCTCCTGCGTGATCATGCCGAGCGCGGTGAGCACCTCGGCGATCCGGACGTAAGTGATCAGCTCTGCCTGTGACATGAGCACACCCTCTCAAGGGCGGGCAGGCCGCGAGGGTGGTTCCGTCAGGCTCCCCTGGGCGGGCCGCCCCAGGTCACCCGGCCCCGGAAACGCCGCCGGGGCGGCACCCCTCCGAAGAAGGGTGCCGCCCCGGCGAACCAGCGGACGGTGATCCGCCCGTCCCGCCGCGTGCGACGGAACGGGGCAGGGATCAGAAGTCCATGTCACCGCCGGGCATGCCGCCCGGAGCGCCCGCCGCGCCGGCCTTCTCCGGCTTGTCGGCGATGACGGCCTCGGTGGTGAGGAACAGCGCGGCGATGGAGGCGGCGTTCTGCAGCGCGGAACGGGTCACCTTCGCCGGGTCGATGATGCCCTCGGCGATCATGTCGACGTACTCGCCGGTGGCGGCGTTCAGACCGTGGCCGACGGCCAGGTTGCGCACCTTCTCCACGACAACGCCGCCCTCAAGGCCGCCGTTGACGGAGATCTGCTTCAGCGGGGCCTCCAGGGCCAGCTTCACAGCGGCGGCACCGGTGGCCTCGTCGCCCTCCAGCTCCAGCTTCTCGAAGACGCTGGAAGCCTGGAGCAGGGCGACGCCACCGCCGGCGACGATGCCCTCCTCGACGGCCGCCTTCGCGTTGCGCACGGCGTCCTCGATGCGGTGCTTGCGCTCCTTGAGCTCGACCTCGGTCGCGGCACCGGCCTTGATGACCGCAACACCGCCGGCGAGCTTCGCCAGGCGCTCCTGCAGCTTCTCGCGGTCGTAGTCGCTGTCCGAGTTCTCGATCTCGGCGCGGATCTGGTTGACGCGGCCCTGGACCTGGTCGCTGTCGCCGGCACCGTCGACGATGGTGGTCTCGTCCTTGGTGATGACGACCTTGCGGGCGCGGCCCAGCAGGTCGAGACCGGCGTTCTCCAGCTTGAGGCCGACCTCCTCGGAGATGACGGTGCCACCGGTGAGGATGGCGATGTCGCCGAGCATGGCCTTGCGGCGGTCACCGAAGCCCGGGGCCTTGACGGCGACGGACTTGAAGGTGCCACGGATCTTGTTGACGACCAGGGTCGACAGGGCCTCGCCCTCGACGTCCTCGGCGATGATCAGCAGCGGCTTGCCGGACTGCATGACCTTCTCCAGGAGCGGCAGCAGGTCCTTCACGTTGCCGATCTTGGAGTTGACGATCAGGATGTACGGGTCGTCGAGCGACGCCTCCATACGCTCCATGTCGGTGGCGAAGTACGCCGAGATGTAGCCCTTGTCGAAGCGCATACCCTCGGTGAGCTCCAGCTCCAGACCGAAGGTCTGGGACTCCTCGACGGTGATGACGCCTTCCTTGCCGACCTTGTCCATGGCCTCGGCGATCAGCTCGCCGATCTGGGTGTCGGCGGCGGAGATGGAGGCGGTCGAAGCGATCTGCTCCTTGGTCTCCACGTCCTTGGCCTGCTCCAGCAGGGCGGCGGAGACGGCCTCGACGGCGGTCTCGATGCCCCGCTTGAGAGCCATCGGGTTGGCGCCGGCGGCGACGTTGCGCAGGCCCTCCTTGACGAGCGCCTGGGCCAGGACGGTCGCGGTCGTCGTGCCGTCACCGGCGACGTCGTCCGTCTTCTTCGCGACCTCCTTGACCAGCTCGGCGCCGATCTTCTCGAACGGGTCCTCCAGCTCGATCTCCTTGGCGATGGACACGCCATCGTTGGTGATCGTGGGGGCGCCCCACTTCTTCTCAAGGACGACGTTGCGGCCCTTGGGACCGAGGGTCACCTTGACGGCATCGGCGAGCTGGTTCATACCGCGCTCAAGGCCGCGCCGCGCCTCCTCGTCGAACGCGATGATCTTGGCCATGTGAAGTGGTCCTCCCAGGACGAAGGGGGCACCTCCCGCGCCTTAGGCGTGGAGGCTCTTTCCTCCGGACCGCGCTGGCGCCCGCGACGGACGGCCCACCGTTGGAGCGGTTCCTTCCCGCCCCGCCTGCGGACCTCACCGACGGTCCAAAACTGTCACTCTCACTCGGAGAGTGCTAACGCAATGATTAGCACTCGACCCCATCGAGTGCAAGCGCCCTTCGGGGATGGGCTCCATGAGGGGCGGCGGTCGGGCGACGGGTGAGCGCACGGCGCCCTCCGAAGGAGGGCTCATTGAGGGGCGGTGGTCGGGCGACGGGCGGGCGCAAGCGCCGCCCTGCGGCAGTCATCCCTGAATCCGCAGGCCCCACCCCCAACACAGCAGGAGACCCGCACCCCCAACAGGGCGCGGGTCTCCTGGACGCTGCAGTCGGTCGGCGCTCAGCCGGCCGCCAACTTGACCATGTCAGCCTGCGGCCCCTTCTGGCCCTGCGAGATCTCGAACTCGACCCGCTGACCCTCCTCAAGGGTGCGGTAGCCGTCCATCTGAATCGCGCTGTAGTGGACGAAAACATCCGCACCACCGTCGACCGCGATGAAGCCGTACCCCTTCTCCGCGTTGAACCACTTGACGGTGCCCTGAGCCATGCCTAACTCCCCTATTACTGGCCCTTGCGCAGGACCGCACTCCGCGGACCCGGGTCAGACCTCACCCCGCGAATGGCCCGTGGGGTGTGCGCCGGAACGCGTCGACCGCCGCCGAATGTATCCGCACCGGCGCCCAGCGCAACAGGTCAATCGGACGAGAATTCTGACGATGCGAGAAGTAGCGATATGCGCAGAACTGGCCATATTCCCGGGCAACTCGGGCCGGACATAAGGAACTTGGGGCGCAAACACCGCACACACTTTGCACACAACTCATCGCAATCCCGGGGCGTTCAGAAGGCCGCCACACCGCGCTCGACGAGCAGAAGAAGGGGATCGGCGAAATGGTATCGCGTTTTGCAGGACTGTTTCACAACGCGGAATCGCCCCGTCCGCATATACGGACGGGGCGATTATCAGTCAGGGAGAGAAAGGAATGGCGAGAACCATTCGCCACCCGGGTGGCGGCTCCCCGACCCCGGTGCGGGCGTCAGCAGCCGCCGGCCACCGCCGGAATGATCGAGACGCCCGCACCGTCCGGCGTCAGCGTCTCCAGACCCTGCTCGAAGCGGACGTCGTCGTCGTTCACGTAGACGTTCACGAAGCGCCGCAGCTTGCCCGCGTCGTCCAGCACCCGGGCGGCGATGCCCTGATGGTTCTTCTCCAGGTCGGTGATGACCTCGGACAGCGTCCCGCCCTCGGCGGTGACCTCGGAATCGCCGCCGGTGTACGTACGGAGGATGGTGGGGATGCGGACCTTGACGCTCATGGGTTCTGCCTTCCAACGACTGCGGATACGTCTGCGGAACCGGCCGCCGCGCCCCGGGCGGGACGGCGGCGGACGGACCGGGTCGGCCGACTGCCGGCCGGGGGAGCGACCGGGAATCAGCTGGCCAGACCGGCCGAGCGGAACGCGTCCAGGCTCGGGCGGATGGTGGCCGTGGGGCCGGTGGTCGGAGCGACGGCGTCAAGCGTCTTGAGGCCGTCGCCGGTGTTGAGGATGACGGTGGACAGGGTCGGGTCGAGCAGGCCCTCTTCGAGGAGCTTCTTGGTGACGCCGACGGTCACACCGCCCGCGGTCTCCGCGAAGATCCCCTCCGTCCGCGCCAGCAGCTTGATCGCGTCCACGACCTGCTCGTCGTTGACATCCTCCACCGCGCCGCCCGTACGGCGCGCGATGTCGAGGACGTACGGCCCGTCGGCCGGGTTGCCGATCGCCAGGGACTTGGCGATGGTGTCCGGCTTCTGCGGGCGGACCACGTCGTGCCCGGCCTTGAACGCCGTCGACACCGGGGAGCAGCCCTCGGCCTGGGCGCCGTAGATCCTGTAGGGCTTCTCCTCGACGAGGCCGAGGGCGATCAGCTCCTTCAGCCCCTTGTCGATCTTGGTGAGCTGGGAGCCGGAGGCGACCGGGATGACGATCTGGTCCGGCAGTTCCCAGCCGAGCTGTTCGCAGATCTCGTACGCCAGTGTCTTGGAGCCCTCGCCGTAGTAGGGGCGGAGGTTGACGTTGACGAAGCCCCAGCCCTCACCGAGCGGGTCGCCGATCAGCTCGGAGCAGAAGCGGTTGACGTCGTCGTAGTTGCCCTCGATGCCGACGAGGTCGCCGCCGTAGACCGCGGCCATGACGACCTTTCCGGCCTCCAGGTCGTGCGGGATGAAGACGCAGGAGCGGAACCCGGCGCGGCGGGCGGCGGCGCCGACGGCACCGGCGAGGTTGCCGGTCGAGGAGCAGGAGAGGGTGGTGAAGCCGAAGGCGCGCGCCGCCTCGACGGCGATGGCGACGACCCGGTCCTTGAAGGAGTGCGTCGGGTTGCCGGAGTCGTCCTTGACGTAGAGGCCGCCGGTGACGCCCAGCTCACGGGCGAGGTTGTCGGCCTTGACGAGCTTGGTGAAGCCGGGGTTGAGGTTCGGCTTCTCGGCCACGTCCGCGGGGACGGGCAGCAGCGGTGCGTACCGCCAGATGTTGTGGGGACCGGCCTCGATCTGCTTCCTCAGCTGCTCCGGGTCGCCGTCCGGCAGCTCGTACGCCACCTCAAGCGGCCCGAAACAGGACGCGCAGGCGAAGATCGGGCCGAGCGGGAAACGCTCACCGCATTCGCGGCAGGACAGGCCGACGGCGGGACCCAGAGTGACGGAGGAAGCGTTTTCGGTAACTTCAACAGCTTGCGCAGCCATGGAGGCGAGGCCCTTTCTCCTCATCTTCCTCGCGGCGCATCTCGCCGCGAGACGGATTTGGCACCTTCCCTAGCCGGGAGCCTCGCGCCGCGTGATGCGGTCGAGACCGGCTGGAGGGTTGCCGGGGCTTCAACGGGCCGTGTCCCTCTGCCCCTCTGGATGAGCGGTATGGCGCTGGGAAATCCCAGGCGTTTGTGGTGCGGTGACCCCGGCATGCGGCGGTCATCCGCGTTGTTCAAGACTGTAACCGACGGCACTGACAGTAGAGATAGTCGTCCGAACCGCGAGATGGATCACATGCGCCGCCGAGACGGCGCGCACCGAGGAGTCGAAGACGTGCTGGAAGAGGTGGAGCGCTGGCTGGGGCGTCGCTCCTGGTCCGCTGCCGACCGACCGCTGCCGCAGCTGCTGGGGGCCAAACGGCTCAGCGGCCGTACGGTCAGCGTCGTACTGCCCGCGCTCGACGAGGAGGCGACGGTCGGCACGATCGTCGCGGCCATCCGTGCCGCCCTGATGACCGAGGAGGTGCCACTCGTCGACGAACTGGTGGTGCTGGACTCCGGGTCCACGGACCGGACGGCCGAGGTCGCGGCGGCCGCCGGGGCGCGGGTGGTGGCGCGGGACAGCATCCTGCCGCGGCTGCCGGCGGTGCCCGGCAAGGGCGAGGTGTTGTGGCGGTCGCTGCTGGTCACCCGCGGCGACATCGTCTGCTTCGTCGACGCGGACCTGCGGGAGTTCTCGCCGGCGTTCGTCTCCGGGATCGTCGGGCCGCTGCTGACCGACCCGGACGTGCAGTTCGTCAAGGCGATGTACGACCGGCCGCTGGAGACCGGCGGCGCGCCCGGGGGCGGCCCCGGCCAGGGCGGCCGGGTCACCGAACTGGTCGCCCGTCCGCTGCTCAACCTCCACTGGCCGCAGCTGGCCGGGTTCGTGCAGCCCCTGGGCGGGGAGTACGCGGCCCGCCGCTCGCTGCTGGAGCGGCTGCCGTTCCCCGTCGGGTACGGCGTCGAGCTGGGGCTGCTGGTCGACGCGTTGCACACGGTCGGTCTGGATGCGCTCGCCCAGGTGGACGTCGGCGTCCGCAAGCACCGCCACCAGGACGGTCAGGCGCTGGGCCGGATGGCCGCCGCGATCTACCGCACCGCCCAACTCCGGCTGGCACGCGGGCATTTGGTGCGGCCGCGGCTGACGCAGTTCGTCCGCGGCGAGAGCGGTTTCGTCCCCCGGACCAGCGAGGTCGACACGGAGGAGCGGCCGCCGATGGCCGAGGTCCCGGAGTACGCGGAGAGCCGGGCGGCCTGAGCCGCCCCGGCGGGCTCACCCGGTGGGGCGACGGGCCGCACCGGGCGTCCCTCCCTTGGCCTCATCGGCGTCCCTCCCTTGGCCTCATTCGTACGTGTGCGCCGATCCGGTGCGGGCTAGGGTCGCGGCATGGCCTCCGAACACAGCGGTACCACCCCTGCCCGGACGCCCGCCGCGGGGCGCGGCGCCGAGGTGCTCGTCGCGTCCAACCGCGGCCCGGTCTCGTACGCCGTCGGCGCGGACGGCGCGCTGGCCGCCGAGCGGGGCGGCGGGGGGCTGGTCTCGGGACTGTCGGCGATCGGGCCGGAGACGGACGCGGTGTGGGTCTGCGCGGCGCTCGGCGACGGCGACCGGGAGGCCGCGCGGCGCGCGGACGGTGAGCTTCCGGCGGCCGACACCGGTGGACAGCGCGTCCGGATGCTGGACATCCCGGCGGAGGTGCACGCCGCCGCCTACAACGGCATCGCCAATTCGGTGCTCTGGTTCGTCCACCACATGCTCTACCAGACGCCGCTGGAGCCCTCGTTCGACACGGAGTTCCGGAAGCGATGGGCGGCGTACGAGGCGTACAACGCGGCGTTCGCGGGGGCGCTGGACCAAGCGGCGGCGCCGGGCGCGGCGGTGCTGATCCAGGACTACCACCTGGCGCTGGCCCCGGGGATGCTCCGCGAGCGCCGCCCCGACCTGCGGATCGGCCACTTCTCGCACACCCCGTGGGCGCCGCCGGAGTACTTCGCGCTGCTGCCCGACGACATCCGGGAGCGGCTGATCCGGGGCATGCTCGGCGCGGACCGGACGGGCTTTCTGACCGAGCGGTGGGCGGCGGCGTTCGTGGCGTGCACCCGCGCCACCCTGGAGACACGGTGCGCCGTCCACCATTCGGACGGCGAGGCGCCGCATGTGGTCACCGCGCCCCCGGGCCGTACGCCGCACACCACCCGCATCGGGGTGCACGGTCTGGGCGTCGACGCGGAGTTCCTGCGGGAGCGGGCGCACCGCCCGGACGTCGACGAACGGCTGGCGGCGCTGCGCGCGCAGATCGGCGACGGGGACGGGCCGGAGCGGCGCCGCACGATCGTCCGGGTCGACCGCACCGAACTGTCGAAGAACATCGTCCGCGGGCTGCACGCCTACCGCCGTCTGCTGGCGGACCGCCCGGAGTGGCGCGAGCGCGTCGTCCACCTCGCGTTCGCCTATCCCTCCCGTCAGGATCTGGCCGTCTACCGCGACTACACCGCCGAGGTGCAGCGCGCCGCCGAGGAGATCAACTCCACGTACGGCACGCCTGGTTGGCAGCCGGTGCTGCTGCATGTCAAGGACGATTTCGCGCGTTCGCTGGCCGCGTACCGCCTCGCCGATGTGGCCCTCGTCAACCCCATCCGGGACGGCATGAACCTCGTCGCCAAGGAGGTCCCGGTGGTCTCCGACGCCGGGTGCGCGCTGGTCCTCTCCCGGGAGGCGGGCGCCCACGAGGAGCTGGGCGAGGACGCGTTGAGCATCAATCCGTACGACATCAACGCGACGGCGGACGCGCTGCACGCGGCCCTGTCGATGCCCGAGGAGGAACGCGCGGACCGCTCCGTCCGGCTCGCCGCGGCGGCCACGGCGCTGCCGCCCGCCCAGTGGTTCACGGAGCAGTTGACGGCGCTGCGGGGGTGAGGACCGGCCCCGGAGACCGGTCCTCGGCGTGGGCCGGGGACCATGAGGGGCCGCCGACCGGCGTGCGTCCACCGGCCCGAGGAGTCCGATGTCCGCCGAACGCCCCGCAGCCCCCGCCCCGTTCCTCTCGGACACCGGCGCGCCGCCGCCCCGCCGCGGCCGGATCATCTTCCTCAACGGGACCTCCAGCTCCGGCAAGTCGAGCATCGCGCGGGAACTGCTGGACATCCTGGACGAGCCCGCGTTCCATCTGCCCGTGGACGCCTTCCACGCCATGCGCTCGCGCCGCGAGGTCGCCCCGGAGACGCTGGGGACGGTGCTGCGGCGCACCTGGATGGGGTTCCACCGGGCCGTCGCGGGCATGGCGGCGGGCGGCAACGACGTGGTCGTCGACCATGTGCTGAGCGAGGAGTGGCGGCTCCGGGACTGCCTGGCGCTGTTCCCCGCCGAGGACGTCGTGCTGGTCGGCGTCCACTGCTCGCTGGAGGAGCTGGAGCGCCGTGAACAGACCCGCGGCGACCGTCCGGCGGGCCTCGCCGCCCGCCAGTTCACCCGCGTCCACGCGCACGGCGTCTACGACCTGACCTGCGATACGACGGCCACCCCGGCGGCGGAGTGCGCCCGGCTGATCAAGGAGTTCCTGCCGGGGCGGCCGACCCCGACGGCGTTCCAGCGGATGGCGGCGCGGGCCTGACGGACCGGGCGGGCCGGTGCCCCGTCCGTCAGTCCGTCAGCCGGTCAGCCGGTCCGCGAGGGCGTCGAGGAGGGCGATGACGCCGGTGGGGCCGTCGACCACCAGGTCGGCGCGGGCGGCGAGTTCGGGGACCTCGATGCTGCCGCTGCACACCAGCAGGCCGGTGCGGCGGGGCGCATCGGGGTCGCTGCGGAGGCGGTCGACGGCGTCGAAGGCGGCGAGGTCGCCGAGGTCGTCACCGGCGTAGAGGACGGTACGGGCGCCGGTCTCGCGGAGCCAGGCGGTGAGGGCCACGCCCTTGTCGACGCCGGGCGGGCGGAGCTCCAGGACGTAGCGGCCCGGTTCGACGAGGAGGCCATGGCGGGTGGCGAGGGCGGTCAGGGGGGCGCGCAGTGCGTCGAGTGCGCCCTGCGGGTCGGGGGCGCGCCGGGTGTGGACGGCGAGCGCGCGGCCGCCCTTGCGCTCGACGGCGGCGGCCGTCCAGGGGCCGTGCCAGACGCCGGACGCGGCAAGGACGTCCGGGAGTTCGGCCTCGGCGGCGGCGACGGCGGGCGGCGGATCGTCGGCGTGCAGGGCGCCCGTCGCCGCCTCCCAGCGCTCGGCGCCGTAGTGGCCGAGGACGGTGAGGCGGTCCAGGCCCGGGGCGCCGTCGACTCCGGCCAGGCGGACGGCGACGGCGGCCGGACGCCCGGTGATCACGGCGGCGGCGCGCAACCGGGGCACCAGCCGCCCCAGGGCCCGCGCGGCCCCGGGGTGCGCCCGCGCCGCCTCCGGGTCGTCGACGATCTCCGCGAGCGTCCCGTCGAAGTCGACCGCGAGCGCGGCGTCCCCCGGCGCGGCCAGCAGCGCGGCCAGCGCGTCGCGGCCCGCTTCGGTACGGGGTACGGGGAGGTCGGGGCGCGGTGGCGGGCCGGTGTCGGGCGTGCGGCCCGTGTCCGGCGTGCGGCCCGTACCGGGCGGAAGGTCGGGGCCCGCGTCCGGGCCCGGCGAGGGTGCGGCGTCCGGGGAACTGCCCATGGGGCGAGCGTACCGGGGTGGGGGCGGGGGGACCCGGTGTACGGCGGAGACAGCGGAAGGCCCTCGGCGGCGCGGCGCACCTCCGTGCGGGCCGCCTCCCGCACGGGCCGGGCGCCTACGCCCGGCCCCCGTACCGCCTCAGCGACGGTCCCGCCGAGCCGCTCGCCTGCGGAGCAGCCGGTTGACGGTCACCGCGTCGTGGCGCAGCGCCCGCGGGTCGTCGAGCAGGGCGTTGAGGAGCTGGTAGTAGCGCGTCGGGGAGAGGCCGAGGTGTTCGCGGATGTGGCGCTCCTTGGGGCCGGATGAGGGCCAGGAACGGCGCTCCACGGCGAGCACCGCCACGTCCAGGGCGGAGAGTACACCGGAAGCGGGCACTTCCGGGCCGTCCTCGGGGGCGGAAGCCGGGCCACCCGTGGGCGCGGAAGCCAGGGCACCCGTGGGCGCGGAAGCCGGGCCGCCCGTGGGCGCGGAAGCCGGGCCGCCCTCGGGCGCGGAAGCCGGGCCACCCGTGGGCGCGGAAGCCGGGCCGCCCTCAAGCCGGGCGGTCGCCTCCGTGCCGCCGTCCGTCCCCCGGTCCGTGCCGTTCTCGCCGCGCGTCGTCACGTTCCCACGATAATCCCCTGGTCGGACGACCGGGCGGGGGCCTG
>NZ_VKJP01000559.1 GCF_007280575.1 Streptomyces benahoarensis | reverse complement strand
CGCCCTACACAACAGCCCCCGTCCCCCCGTCCTCACCCGTCGGGCGCGCATGCGGCTTGCCGTGGGGGAGCGGTTGCCCGTGTGGGTGCAGGTGCGGTGCGGGGTGGAGCCGAAAACGTTGGCCGCGGTGGGGGTGGTGCTGGTGGTGGCGCTCGTGCTCGCGACGCTGCACTTCTGGTCCGGTGGGCCGGAGGCGGTGCGGGCTCCGGCGGCGGGGCGGGCGGTGCCGGTGCCCGGTGCCTCGCAGCGGCAGGGGCCGTCGGGTGCCGCTCCCGCGCCCGGTGCGGCGGCGAGCGGTGGCGTGGGCCGTCAGATGGTGGTCGACGTGGTGGGCAAGGTCGAGCACCCCGGGGTGCGCCGGTTACCGGTGGGGGCGCGGGTGATGGACGCGCTCGCCGCGGCCGGTGGGGTGCTGCGCGGGGCGAACACCCAGGGGCTGAACCGCGCCCGGTTGCTGGTCGACGGTGAACAGATCGTCGTCGGCAGGGCCGGGAGCGCGCCGGACCCGGGCGGTGGTGCGAACGGGCCGCCCGGCGCGGACTCGTCCGGCGCCTCGGGAGGGCCCGGCGGGCCGGGCGCCGCCGGGCCCGGGCAGCCGGTCAGCCTCAACTCGGCGACCGTGCAGCAGCTCGACACCCTGCCCGGCGTCGGGCCCGTACTGGCGCAGCACATCGTCGAATTCCGCACCCGGCACGGCGGGTTCACCTCGGTGAACCAGTTGCGCGAGGTGACCGGCATCGGCGACCGCAAGTTCGCCGACCTGCGGCCCCTGGTGCAGCCGTGAGCACCGGACGCACGGCCGTGCACACCGCGGCGGCCTCCCCGTACGGAACCGCGGACCCGCGCCAGGAGGGCCCGGCCGACCTGCGCCTGGTGGCCCCGGCGATGGCGGCGTGGGGCGCGGCCGCGGTCGCCCTGGGTGCCCCGGCGGGCGTGGTGGCGACGGGCTGCGCCCTCGCGGTCGCCCTCGCCGTACCGGCTTTGTGGGCGGCGGTGAGGCGACGCCGGACGGAGGGCCCGGAGACGGCGGACGGCCCGCGCACCGGTGGAGCGTACGTGCGGTCCGCCGGGGCGCTGGTGGCCCTGACGGCGGTGCTGCTCTGCGGGGCGGCGGGCGCGGCCGGCGCGGCGCTGCACGCGGCGGACGCCCGGCGCGGGCCGCTGCCCTCCTGGGCCGCGCGCCATGCCCACCTCACCGCCGAGGTGGAGGTGACCGGCGACCCCCGGACGGTCCGCCCGAAGGTCCGCGGATCGCACCGGTTGCCGCCGTCCCTGGTGTTCACCGCCGATGTGGTGCGCCTCACCGCTCCGGACGGTGCGGTGACCGCGCTCCGGACGCCCGCCCTCGTCGTCGTGGCGAGCCGTGGCGGCGATACGGATCACCCGAAGGCCGACGCGAACCCCCAGGCCACGGCCCCGGGGCCCGGAGCCGCGAGCCCCCGGGACGTGCACCCGGACTCCCCGGAGCAAGCCGGGGCGAAGGGCGGTGCGGTCCTCGAACGGTGGCGGGCGCTGTTGCCGACCACCCGCGTCCGGATGCCGGTCCGCGCCGCCCCGCCGATGCCGCCCGACGACCGGATCGCCGCGGTCCTCCGGGTCTCCGCCGACGGCCCACCGCAGGTCACCGGCGCACCGTCCGGGCTCCAGCGCCTGGCCGGCGGCCTGCGGGCCGGGCTCCGCGACGTCTCCGGCGGACTGTCGCCCGACGCCCGCGCGCTGCTGCCCGGACTGGTGGTCGGGGACACGTCACGGGTGCCGCCCGACCTCGACGACGCGTTCCGGGCCACCGACCTCACGCATCTGCTCGCCGTCTCCGGAAGCAACCTCACCATCGTGCTGGCACTGCTGATCGGCCCGCCGCACCTCGCCTCCCGCGCCGAACGCCGCGGCCTCGCCCCGCGCCTGGGCCTCTCGCTGCGGACCACCGCCCTCACCGGGGGCGGACTCGCGCTCGCCTTCGTCGTCGTGTGCCGACCGGACCCCAGCGTGCTGCGGGCCGCGGCCTGCGGCCTGATCACCCTGGTGGCGATCGGTACGGGGCGCCGCCGTTCCCTGCTGCCCGCCCTGGGCGCGGCGGTTTTGCTGCTGGTGCTCTACGACCCGTGGCTGGCCCGTAGTTACGGGTTCCTGCTGTCGGTCCTGGCCACCGGCGCGCTCCTGCTGCTCGCACCCCGCTGGAGCGCGGCCCTCCGCAGGCGCCGGGTGCCGCCGCGCCTCGCCGAGGTGGTCGCCGCCGCTGCCGCCGCCCAAGCGGTCTGTGCCCCGGTCGTCGCGGTCCTCGCCGCACGGGTCGGCCTGCTGGCGGTGCCCTGCAACCTCCTGGCGGAGCTGGCCGTCGCCCCGGCGACCGTCCTCGGGTACGCGGCGCTCGCCGTGGCGCCCGTACTGCCGCCCGTCGCCCGGGCGTTGGCGTGGTGCGCGGGATGGCCCGTCAGCTGGATCGCCGCTGTCTCTTATACAAATCTGACGCTGCCGACGACTTAATAGGTGTAGATGTCGGTGGTCGGC
>NZ_VKJP01000558.1 GCF_007280575.1 Streptomyces benahoarensis | reverse complement strand
GGAATCCCCCGCCCCGGCCCCGCCGGGCGCCTCACCCCAGCCGAAGCTGACCCTGCGCAAGGGCAAACCGACCGTTCAGGAGGGCACCCGGGTCCTGCCCATCGTCAAGACCCGCGGCGGCGCCAGCCAGACCCTCTACGTCGCCATCGACGGCAAACACGTACCGCGCCGCCTCACCGCCGAGGTCGACCACCAGACCGCGACGATCCTCCTCAGCAACTACGGCACCCACGTCTCGCCAAAGACCCCGACCGCCGCCCAGAGCCTCGACATCTCCGAGGTCGAGGACCAGCTCCCGGGGGCGAAGCTGCCGTCACAGGAGACGTGAGGGGGCGAACGGGGGGCGATGCCAACTCCCTTGTCCCGTACTTGACGTGCTCCCTGGCTTGAATTCCAGGGATTCCGGTCTGGGCCTGCCGGCCCTTCCGGGGGCTTCCTGCTTCACCGCGCTGTGCCGGGAATTTCGTCCTGGTCCTACCGGCGCTCCACAAGGCGTTCAGCGTCTCCGCCCGTCCGGCGGCGACGATACGGCGCCCTTCGAAGAGCACGTTGTGGGCTGCGTTGTCATCGCGGCCGTGCACGGTCCCACAGCCTCTGCACGTCCATTCCCGGACGTGCAGAGGCTTGGGGCCGTCCCTGAATGCGCACACCGAGCAGATCTGAGAGGACGGGAAGGCCCGGTCCACCTTGGCGAAGGTGCGGCCGTGTTCAACCGCCTTGTACTACGGCCGTCATCAGCACGATCAGGCCGACGCCGACCCGGGCGATGAACCCGAGGCCGGGGCGGCGCAGGCCCTGGACCTCTTCCTCCAGCCGCTCGATCTCGGCGGCCATCCGCCGGTGGTTCTCCTCCAGTGCGGCGATACGGGCGTCCGCGTCGGTGCCGCCGCCGGGCTGTGCTGTGGTGGGCGCGTTCATGCCCTCACCCTGGGCGGTCGGGTGCGGAGCGGCGTGTCCGCCCACGTCGCGCACGTCGAGATGTTCAACAGCGGTATGGGGCAGGGACGTCGGCATGCAGCGCGCGAGGCCGTCGCGCCTTGCCTCACCCGATACCGGCCCGGGACGCGGCAGTTGGGCGCCCTCAGCCGTGCCCCGGTCCCCGGTCCGGCGCGCCGTCGCGTTGCCGGGCCCGTTCCGCGGAGGGTGTGTCCGGGTCCTGGTCGGAGGGGCGGGGGCCCTCCGGGCCGTCCGGGCCGATGCGGACCAGCCGTTCGACGCGTACCACCTTGAAGCAGCGGCCCGGACGGCCCTCGACGCGTACGTCGTTGCCGGGGCGACGGGCCAGCCGGTCGCCGGCCCGCTCGTACGCATCCCGTTCCGCACCGGCCAGTTCGAGGGTGACGGGGGCGAGGACGCGCAGCCACATCGTGAGCGCGTCGCGGGCGTCCTGCGGGGTGTCGCAGGAGGCGGTGTGCGCCTGCCATTCGCCGCCGGTGCGCTCGGCGACCATGAACGCCGCCGGGAGCAGCACCCCGCCGGGATGGCTGACGGCCGCCCGCCGCTCGTCCCGTTCGACGTCCGGCGGCGCCGAGCCCTCCGCCCGGACGAACTGCAGCAGATCGAGTTTGAGGACGCCGGCCGACATGCCCGTGCCGACCGCCGGGTCGATGACGAACCCTTTCGTCCGGCCCGGGTGGCAGGCGTCGTCGTACACCGCCGGGTCCGGGTCCGAGGGGCGTGGCGGCTCCGGTCCGTCGGGGCCCATCCGGACGAACTCCTCGCACCGGACGACGCGGTACCGCTCCCCCAGGACGGTCAGGTCGTCGGGCCGCTCCCGCTCCAGCCGGGCGGCGGCCGCCAGATACGCGGGCGCGTGCGCCGTGCGGGCGGAGCGCCGGGCCCGCCGCCGGAACTCGGCGGCCAGCGCGTCCCGGGCGGTCTGCGGGCCGCTGCCGCCGACGCACCGCACCTCCCAGCCGCCCTGTTCCCGCTCGCGCGCGGCGCAGAAGACCGGGCCGCCCGTCCCCAGGATCTCCGGATAGCGCTCCCGCGCCCGCCACGCCTCCTCCTCGGACAGCTCCGCCACCGGGCCGTCCTGTGCGGTGACCCTGATGGTGCGGTACGCGGGCACTTCCTCACCGTGTTCCGTCATGCCCGCAGTGTGGGCAGCGGCCCGCCCGTAGGGCGTCGGGTCGGCGGACAAACCACCTGTGGGGGTGGCGCCGGTGCCCGGCCGGAAACCGTCCGCCGTCCGTGCGCCCGTCGCCGCCCCGGCGCGTACCGCGTCGGCGTGCCGCCGCCCTGCGACGGCGGGCCCGGGACGACAATCCGGGCATGGCTGACACGGAGACGAAGGCAGTGCTGAGCGGCGGACCCGCCGACTTCCCGGAGCGGATCGTGCCGATCGAGCCACCGGGACCGGAGATGAAGATCGCCTGGCGCAACGGATACGAACACTTCCGCGCCACCGGCCGGTACGAGGAGACGGAGGAGGGACGGCTGCCGGTCTACGAGTGGTGGGAGCGGACCGAGCTCCCGGGATGAGCGGCGGGGGGGGCGCGGAGTGAGCGGGGC
>NZ_VKJP01000557.1 GCF_007280575.1 Streptomyces benahoarensis | reverse complement strand
GGGAGGGGCCGGGCGTGTGGCCGGGATTCGGGGCCGGGCCGGGTGCGCCGTGGGTACGGGCCCGGGGGCGCCGCGGGGCCGGAGTCCGGCCGGGGCGCCCGGGCGGAGTGGCCCGGGCGCACCACGGGGTGGTCGGGGTCAGCTCGTCCCGGCCATGGACAGCTTCGCGGCGAAGCCCAGGAAGGCGGCGCCGGCGCCCGCGGACAGGCCCGCGGTCAGCTTCCGGCGGCGCCGGAACGTCGCGGCCAGATACGTACCGCTGAAGATCAGGATCGACAGGTACGTGAGGCTGAACAGCTGCGCCCAGGCGCCCAGGGCCAGGAACGACAGCACCGGGTGCGCGTAGGACGGGTCGACGAACTGCACGAAGAAGGAGATGAAGAACAGGATCGCCTTCGGGTTGAGCAGGCTCACCACCAGGGCCCGGCGGTACGGGCGCTCCACCGACTCCTTCGCCGCTCCGGCCGGTGCCCCGGAGGTCACGGCCCCGGCGGTCGCGGCCTCGGCCACCGCCGTCGCGGCCGTCGGCCCCGTCCCGGCCGGTGCCTCGGCGGACGTACGGGCCGACCGGCCGCGCCACAGGGCCACCGCGCCGCGCAGCATCCCGATGGCCAGCCAGGTCAGGTAGCCAGCGCCCGCGAACTTCACGACCGCGAACAGCACCGGGCTCGCCTTGAGGAGCGACGCCACGCCGCCCGCCGACAGGGCCATCAGCACCGTGTCCCCGCAGACCACCCCGGCCGCCGCGCGGTACGCGACACGGGGGCCGAGCCGCGCCGCGACCGAGACGACGTAGAGCGAATTCGGCCCCGGCAGCAGGATGATCAGGGCGAGGCCCGCCAAATAGGTGGAGAGGTCAGTTATCCCGAACATGGGCGCAGAATCTCACCCGGAGCCCGGCCTTCCACAAGTCTTTTCACCATGCGGACGCCCCGGGCACGGCGCGGTGTCCGGGGCGGGAGCCCGGCGGCGGGGTGGACGGGCGCGGGGCGCGCGGCAGGGGGCGTGCGCCGAACTGGGGGGCGTCCGGCGGTGCGGCGCGCGCCCCTCGTACGGGGGCGCCCGGCCCGCAGGGGTCAGCTCTTCGGGGCGAGGACCACGGCGGTGCCGTAGGCGCAGACCTCGGTGCCGACGTCGGCCGCCTCGGTGACGTCGAAGCGGAACATCAGCACCGCGTTGGCGCCGCGCGAGCGGGCCTGCTCGATCAGGCGCTCCATGGCCTGGTTGCGGGTCTCGACCAGGGTCTTGGTCAGGCCCTTCAGCTCCCCGCCGATCATCGACTTCAGCCCGGCGCCGATCTGGCTGCCCAGGTGGCGCGAGCGGACGGTCAGCCCGAAGACCTCACCGATGACCTGCTGCACGGTGAAACCGGGGACGTCGTTCGTCGTCACCACCAGGACGTCGGACTGGGCCTGCTGTCCGCCGCCGAATTCCTCGATGCCCATCTGTCACGCACTTCCTTCACTGTGTGATGCCTGTGACGCCAGCATCGCCCGGTTTCCCGCGGCCGGGCATCCTCCACCGGGACGAGCATCGTCCGGCGTCCGCTCCGACCAGGGGTGGAGGGCGTCTCGTACCGGCGGCCGCGGCGGTGTGCCCCGGGTGCGGCGCCCCGCCCGCCCCCGGGGTGGGCGGGCGGAGGGAACCGTGACCGGCCGGGCGGCGTTGATAGCTTGGGGCCGCACACCGCGCCCGATCCCCGCAGCTTCCCCCGTCGCACCGCAGATCCGGCGCCCTCGACACAGGAGCCTCCACCCCGTGAACACTCTCGCGCTCGGCCCCCAGTGGCTGGACCCGGATTTCCTGATCGGCACCTTCGGCCTGATCGGTGTCCTGGCCATCGTCTTCGCGGAGTCCGGCCTGCTGATCGGCTTCTTCCTGCCGGGCGACTCGCTGCTGTTCACCACCGGTCTGCTGGTGACCACCCACAAGATGGACAAGCCGCTGTGGCTGGTGTGCGCGCTGGTGGTGCTGGCCGCGGTCCTCGGCGACCAGGCCGGATACCTCTTCGGCCGCAAGGTGGGCCCGTCGCTCTTCAAGCGGCCCGACTCCAAGCTCTTCAAGCAGGAGAACGTCGAGAAGGCCCACGAATTCTTCGAGAAGTACGGGCCGAAGTCGCTGATCCTGGCCCGCTTCGTGCCGATCGTGCGGACGTTCACGCCGATCATCGCGGGCGTGAGCCGGATGAACTACCGCTCGTTCCTCACCTTCAACGTCATCGGCGGCTCCCTGTGGGGCGCCGGGGTCACCCTGCTCGGCGCCGCACTGGGCAACATCGAGTTCGTGCACAAGAACATCGAGGCCATGCTGGTCCTGATCGTGCTGCTCTCCGTCGTGCCGATCGGCGTCGAGTACCTGCGGGCCCGCGGCAAGGCCAAGAAGGCCGAGGCCGCGGTGGTCGAGCAGGCCGTGGCCGAAGGCGCGCCGGGCGACGGCCGCCGCGCTCGCCACGCCAAGCGCTGAGCCGCATGAGGAGGCCGGGGCCCGGCTGCTGACCAGGCGCAGAATCTGTCTCTGATACACATCTG
>NZ_VKJP01000556.1 GCF_007280575.1 Streptomyces benahoarensis | reverse complement strand
CGGTGGTCCCGGCGGTGCCGGGGGAGCGGCGTCGCCTGGGGCAGCTGAGCTGGGAGGTCCTGTGGCCGCCCGCGGACGGCACGGGCGACGTGACGGGACCGAACGACGCCAGCGTGACCCTGCTCGTGGTCCTGGTGGTGTGGCGACCGGTGCCGCTGACCCGGGTGCTGACGGGCTGGCCGCCGCCGGGGTGGCGGGTGGTGGCCTGCGATGTCGGGCAGGGCGACGGTCTGGTCCTGGCGGCCGGTGACGGCACGGCGCTGGTGGTGGACGCGGGCCCCGAGCCGCGCGCGATGGACCGCTGCCTGACGGCTCTGGGGGTGCGGAGCGTGCCCGTGGTGCTGCTGAGCCATTTTCACGCCGATCACGTCGACGGACTGCCCGGAGTGCTGCGCGGCCGATCGGTTGGTCTGATCGAGACGACCACGCTCCGGGAGCCGCCCGGACAGGCGGAGTTCGTACGGCGCACGGCGACGGAGGCGGGCGTTCCGGTGGTCCCGGCGGTGCCGGGGGAGCGGCGTCGCCTGGGGCAGCTGAGCTGGGAGGTCCTGTGGCCGCCCGCGGACGGCACGGGCGACGTGACGGGACCGAACGACGCCAGCGTGACCCTGCTCGTCCGCAGCGGCGATGTGACCCTGATGCTCCTCGGCGACCTCGAACCACCTGCCCAACAGGCCCTGTTGGCGTCACACCCGGAGCTGACCACCGTGGACGTCCTCAAGGTCGCCCACCACGGCTCCGCCCACCAGGACCCGACGCTGCTCCAACGCCTGGCACCCCGGCTCGCCCTCATCTCGGTGGGCGCGGACAACCCGTACGGCCATCCGGCGCCGCGGACGGTCGATGCGTTGCGGCGTGGGGGAGCCGTGGTTCTGCGTACCGATACCGGGGGTGCGTTGGCTGTGCTGGGTACCCACAACCGCCTGTCGGTGACCACGAGGGGCCGTCGCGCACGGGCGTCCCGTGGCCTCCGCGTGGCCCGTCGCCGTCGTACGACCCGCTGCCTCCGCACGGATCGTGGCTTCCGTCGGCCTCGCGCTGCCCGCCCGTTCCGTAACCGCCCGGCGCGCCTCGGGCGTTCCCCGCCCGCTACTCCCCTTCGCGCCACCCCTCATATTCGGCGGCGAGGGCGTCCAGCTGTGGTGCGTCGTAGCGGCCGTCCGGGTCCTCGACGACCACCAGCCACTGTGCGTCCTCGGCGTCGTCCTCCCCGGCCAGGGCGTCCCGTACGAGCTGGGGTTCCTCGGGGACGCCGAAGCGTTCGGCCAGGGCCTCGGCCACTTCCTCGGCGGCGTCGCGGTCGGGCAGTACCAGTACGTGTCGTGCATCGCTCACCCGGCCATTGTCGGTCAGCGGGCGGGTGCGCCGGCTGCGCGGGGCGGCGTTGTCAGTGGGGCGTGGGATGCTGGAACGCGATGGCCAGGAAGAGTGCAAACGACGATCCGCTCGCCCCCGTGACGCTCGCGGTGGGCCAGGAGGACCTGCTGCTGGACCGCGCGGTGCAGCAGGTGGTGGCGGCCGCCCGCGCCGCCGACGCGGACACCGATGTGCGGGACCTCACCTCCGATCAGCTCCAGCCCGGCACGCTCGCCGAGCTGACCAGTCCGTCGCTCTTCGCGGAGCGCAAGGTCGTGGTGGTGCGCAACTCCCAGGATCTGTCGGCGGATTCGGTCAAGGACGTGAAGGGGTATCTCGCGTCGCCCGCCGAGGAGATCACGCTCGTGCTGCTGCACGCGGGCGGGGCCAAGGGCAAGGGCCTGCTGGACGCCGCCCGGAAGGCGGGCGCGCGCGAGGTGGCGTGCCCGAAGATGACGAAGCCTGCCGACCGGCTGTCGTTCGTGCGGGGCGAGTTCCGGGCGGTGGGGCGCTCCGCGACGCCCGAAGCTTGCCAGGCGCTGGTCGACGCGATCGGCAGTGACCTGCGGGAGCTGGCGTCGGCCTGTTCGCAGCTGGCCGCCGATATCGAGGGCACGATCGACGAGGCGGTCGTCGCGCGGTACTACACCGGGCGCGCCGAGGCGTCGAGCTTCACCGTCGCCGACCGCGCCGTCGAGGGCCGGGCGGCCGAGGCGCTGGAGGCGCTGCGCTGGTCGATCGCGACCGGCGTCGCCCCCGTCATGATCACCAGCGCGCTGGCCCAGGGCGTCCGCGCCATCGGCAAGCTGGCCTCAGCCCCGCGCGGCGCCCGTCCCGGAGATCTCGCCCGCGAGCTGGGCATGCCGCCGTGGAAGATCGACCGCGTACGGCAGCAGATGCGCGGCTGGTCGGCGGACGGTGTGGCGACAGCGCTGCGCGCGGTGGCCGCCGCCGACGCGGGTGTCAAGGGCGGCGGCGACGATCCCGAATACGCCCTGGAGAAGGCCGTGGTGGCCGTCGCCCGCGCGGCCCGCTCCCGCTGAACCGACACGCTCGGGGCCGGTGGGCCCGCCTCCCGGCGATCCATCGGTCCGGCCTCTGAGCCCCGGGCTCCAGGTCCACGCACCAGCCCCAACGCCCCCGGATGACCGCGCCCCACACCCCAGGCCCGCACAC
>NZ_VKJP01000555.1 GCF_007280575.1 Streptomyces benahoarensis | reverse complement strand
GCCTCCGCCCGGCCCGGCGCCGCGCCCCCGCCACGTCGTCGACGACCTGCCCGCCGGACCCACCCGCCTCATCGGCCGGGACCCCGAACTCGCCCTGATCAGCGAGGAGTTGGCGTCCGACGGTGTCACCGTCCTCGCGGTCGACGGCGTCGCGGGCGTCGGCAAGAGCGCCTTCGTGCTGCACACCGCCCAGGCCCTCCGCGACCGCCACCCCGACGGCTGCCTCTTCGTCGACCTGCGCACCCACAGCGCCGGTCAACGCCCCCTCGCCCCGCAGCGGGTGCTACGACGGCTGCTGCGCTCGGTCGGCGCGTCCGGCAGCGAGGTCGCCGAGGACCTCGATGACCTGACCGCCGCCTGGCGGGCCGCGACCAGCGCCCTGCGACTGCTCCTCGTCCTCGACGATGTGCGGAGCGCCGAGCAGATACGGCCGCTGCTGCCCGCGGGTCCCGGCAGCACGGTGCTCGTGGCGGGCCGCCGACGGCTCCCCGGGCTCGACGCCGACCGCCGCGTCACCCTCGAACCCCTGGGCGGCGGCGACGGCCTGACCCTCCTCCGCGACCTCGTCGGCGCCGCCCGCGCCGACCGGGAACCGGCCGCCACCCGGCAACTGGTCCGCCTCTGCGACGGCCTCCCGCTCGCCCTGCGCATCGCCGGTGCCCGGCTCCAGACCCGCCCCTCCTGGACCCTCACATCCCTGGTGGAACGGATGGCGGGCGACGAACGGCGGCTGGGCGAACTGCGCGCCGGGGACCGCAGCGTGGAGGCCGCCTTCCGGCTCTCGTACGACCATCTCGCGCCCGAGCAGCGGCGCGGCTTCCGGGCACTCGGCCTCGCCCCGACCGTCGAGTTCGACGTCCTGACCTCGGCGGCGATGCTGCACCGGCCGCCTCAGGAGGCCGAACGCCTCCTGGAGAGCCTGGTCGACGCGAGCCTGCTCCACCAGCCGGGGCCCGGCCGCTACCGCCTGCACGACCTGGTACGGGCGCACGCTCGGCGCCTCGCTGCGGAGACCCCCGACGAGTCCGCCGCGGCCCGTACCGCGGGGCTGCGGCTCTACCTCGACGCGGGCCGCATCAGCAGCGACTGGGGCCCCGACGGCTTCCCCACCGGACCGCGGCCCGGCGACGCCCCGTTCGCCGACTGGCAGGACGCGGACGGCTGGCTGGACGCGGCGGGTGGTGAACTCGCCGACGTGGTCGCGCACGCGGCGGCGCTCGGCGAGGCCGACCAGGCGTGCTGGATCGCCGAGGCCCTGAGCGACTACTTCGCCCGCCGGGGCCGCTACCACGAGTGCCGCGGCGCGCTGCGCACCGCGCTCGCCCAGGCCGACGCGTCCGGCGACCCGCGGATGCCCGGAGCGCTGCGCAACTGCATGGGCATCACCGACGTCTACCAGGGCCGCCACGACCAGGGACGCGCCTGGTTCACCGAGGTGCTGCAACTCGACGGCGTCCGCGCGGACCTGCGCGAACAGGCGCGGGCCCTCGGCGGGTTGGGCGCCGCCGAACTCCACGCGGGCCGCCCCGACCACGCCCTCGTCCACCTCACCGCCGCACTCGCCGCCGCCCGCCGCCTGGGCGACAACTGGCTCAACGCCATGGGCCTGTGCGTCCTCGGCGCCCTCCATCACACCCGGAGCCGCCACGAGCAGGCGCTGGCCTGCTACACGGCCGCCCTCACCCACGCCGAGGCCAACGGCCGCCCCCGCATGATCAGCAAAACCCTCGCCTCCACCGCCGACGTCCACCTCGACCTCGGCCACTTCGGCGAGGCCCGCGCGCTCTACCGGCACGCCGCCGACCTGGCACAACGCTCCGGCGACGTCCTGCTGCACGCGATCATCCTGACCCGCATGGGCTCCGCCGAACACGGCGCCGGAAACCTGCCCGCCGCCACCGCCCTCCACCACCAGGCCCTCGCCCGCCACCGCACCCTCTCGCCGCTGTCCGAACCCCACCGCGACCGCCTGGAGAGGGACATCCGCTACCGCCTGGGCCGCACCTACTCCGCCGCGGGCCGCGTCCCCGAGGCCCGCGAACAGTTCCGCACCGTCCTCACCCTCCCCGGCGCCGACGGCCATCCCGACCAGCGCGCCCTGGCGTTGGAGGCGCTGCGGGAGAGCGGGGCGGAGGGGAGGGGGGAGTTGCCGTGAGGGGCGCCGGGTCCGGCGGGCCGCCCGCGCGAACGGCTGCGGAGAAAACCGGTGGTGCGTTCGAGTGTCGCAGGGTTACCTTCGAGGCGTTGCGGACGACGCCGACGGGGCGTCGTCGCCGCGTGTGAAGAGGGAGGTGCGGCTGATGGCTGCCGTTGCGAGGGGCATCGCCCCGCTCCAGAAGCTCATACCGTCCACCTCCGTGGCCACCGGCTGATCCACGACCGCCGACAGAAGCCGTCACCTCGCGCCCCTGCCCGCACCCCGGGCTTCAGCGCGCAGCCGGGGCCCCCGCGAAGGGCCTCCTTTGTCTTCCCTCTCTTCCTCTTCGTTTTCTTCCTCCTCTCCGTCCCCGGACGCTTCCCCCTCCCCCCTCGCTGTTC
>NZ_VKJP01000554.1 GCF_007280575.1 Streptomyces benahoarensis | reverse complement strand
TCAACCTATTAAGTCGTCGGCAGCGTCAGATGTGTATAAGAGCCAGCCGTAGGGTCGGGCGGGTGAGTACTCCGGTATGGATGCCGCCGACGGACACCGAGCGGCGGCTGTGCGAGGCAACGGCGCGTGGCGACGGGGCGGGCCAGGTCGCGGCCCTGGCGGGCGAGGATCTCTATCTGGTGGCGCCGCAGCCGGGTCAGGATCCGCTGCCGGTCTACGACGATCCGGTGGCCGGCGGGACATGTCTGCCGGTGCTCACGCGGGGCATGCTGCCGCCCTGGCAGCCGCAGCAGTTCTTCGACCGGGTCTCGGTCGAGGAGCTGGCGCAGGACTGGCCGCACGACAAGTGGCAGCTGGCGGTCAACCCGGGGACACCGTCGGCGGCGTATCTCGCGGCGACGCCCGCGCACCGAGGGGCCTGGCTCCAGGCGCGTGCCCACTTCGGCGTACGCCCCGGCGGGCTGCTCACCACGCTCGCCACCGGACCGCTGCACGGGCCGCTGGCGCAGGGGCTGGCCTGCGGGGCGCCGCTGGCGGTGCACCACAGCGTGCCGTGGAACGAACTGGGCACCGCCTTCCTCGACCACGCCTCGGACGCGCAGACGCTGCGCGAGCAGTGGTCGGTGAGCGACCCGGGGTCCTGGCAGGAGCGGCTGGAGCAGCTGCTCGGCGGCCGTTTCCTGCCCACGGAGACCGAGGCGGCGCTCCGTGCCCGCCGGGAGGGCGACGCTTCGGAGCAGGACGGTGAGGCCGGGGTGCCGGAGCTGGTGACGCGGTACGAGGAGCGGTTCCGCACGGACGGGCTGCTGCCCGCGGACGGGCGCGTGGATTCGGTGCTGGCACTGGACCTCACGCATGCGGTGAACCTCGTCCGCCGGGGCCTGGGCGCGCGGCTGTGCGCCCCGCCGCAGGCCGAGCAGGCGGTGCAGCGGGCCGGCGCGCTGGCCCGTGAGGCGTACGGCTCCTGGGAGGGGTACGCCGCCGGGTACGCGCTGGGCCGGATGCTCGCCTTCGACAACGGCTGGTTCGGCACCCCGTACGCCGAGGCGCTGCATGTGCACCGGGCGCTCACCCAGGATCCGGCGTCGCCGTGGCGGGGGCTGGCGTTCGCCTGAGGCCGCGCGCGGGGCGCGTCGGCGGGCACCGGGCCGCGGCGGATGCACCAGGGTGGGGGCATGGATGTCGCGGTGTGTCTGTTCACCTCCGATCTGCGGGTGCGCGATCAGCCGGTGCTGCGGGCGGCGGTACGGACCGCGGCCCGGGTGGTGCCGTTGTTCGTCGTGGACTCGGGGGTGGCCGCCACCGGGTTCGTGACGGCGAACCGTGCCGCGTTCCTGGCGGCGGCGCTGGCCGATCTCGACGCTCAACTGCGCTCCCGGGGCGGGCGGCTGATCGTCCGTACGGGCGAGGTGGTGGCCGAGACCTGCCGGGTGGCGGCGGAGTGCGGCGCCGGGGAGGTGCACCTGGCGGCCGGGGTGTCCGGTTACGCGGCGCGCCGGGAGCGGCGGCTGGCGGCCGAACTCGCCGCTGATGGGCGGCGGTTGGTGGTCCACGACGCGGTGATCACGGCGGTGCCGCCGGGTGCGGTGGTCCCCTCGGGGCCGGGCAAGGATCATTTCGCGGTGTTCACGCCGTACTTCCGGCGCTGGCAGGCCGAGGGGACGCGCCCGGTGGTGGCCGCGCCGCGCACGGTCGCGGTGCCGGAGGGGGTGCGTTCGGCGGCGCTGCCCACGGGTGACGTGCTGTGTCCCGGTGGGCGTCCGTCGCCCGGGCTGCCCGAGGGCGGCGAGACGGCGGGCCGTCGCCGCTTCGCCGCCTGGCGGCGCGCGGGGCTGGCCGCGTACGCGGACCGGCACGACGATCTGCCGGGCGACGCCACCTCGCGCCTGTCGCCGTATCTGCACTTCGGCTGCGTCTCCCCGGTGGAGCTGGTCCGCGAGGCGGCGGCCCGGGACGGCGCGGGGGCGCGCGCCTTCGTACGGCAGCTGGCGTGGCGGGACTTCCACCACCAGGTGCTGGCGGCGCGCCCGGCGGCGGCCTGGCAGGACTACCGTCCCCGGGGCGATCGCTGGCGGGGCGACGGCGAGGAGGCGGCGGCCTGGCGGGATGGGCGTACCGGCTATCCCGTGGTCGACGCGGCGCTGCGGCAGCTGCGGCACGAGGGGTGGCTGCACAACCGCGCCCGGCTGCTGGCCGCGAGCTTCCTGACGAAGACGCTGTACGTGGACTGGCGGGTCGGCGCCCGGCACTTCCTCGATCTGCTGGTGGACGGCGACCTCGCCGACAACCAGCTGAACTGGCAGTGGGCGGCGGGCACCGGCACCGACACCCGCCCGAACCGGGTCCTCAACCCGGTCGTCCAGGGCCGTCGCTTCGACCCGGAGGGCGCGTATGTGCGGCGCTGGGTACCGGAGTTGGCGGACGTACCGGGCGCCGCCGTCCACCGGCCGTGGGAGCTGAGCGGCCGGGAGTGGGCTGCGTCGGATCATCCGGTGCCGGTGGTGGAGCTGGGCGAGGGCTGTCTCTTATACCCATCTGACGCTGCCGA
>NZ_VKJP01000553.1 GCF_007280575.1 Streptomyces benahoarensis | reverse complement strand
GGCGAGGGGCGACGGGGCGACGGGGGATCCGTCCGGCCCGCCCGGTGTCGCACGCGCGCGGACGACCGCCGCGGCCCGGCCCAGGCGAGGGCTCAGCCGTCCGACGGCCCGGGCCCCGGCCGCACCGCGGCGCACGGTCCCCGGCTCACGCGAGGGCTCACGGCCCGGGCGGGCCCGGGCCCCGGCCGCACGGCGGCGCACGCGCCCCGGGCCGGGCGAGAGCGCCGTCCAGCGAGGCCGGGTCCCTCACCCTTTCAGCGCAGATCCGGTGACCGGGGCGGGGCCGGATGAGTTGTCCACCTCAGTTCCCCGCCCCGGTTCCGGCGCGGTGGTTCCGGTCCCGGAGTGCCCGGTTCCGGGCCACCCGGGTTCCCCGTTCGGAAAGGCTTGGTCGCGCGCATGAAGCCACGGCTCACCGTCGTCATCCCGGTGCACCGCACCGCAGGGCCCCTGCGGCACACCGAGGAGTGCCTGGAGTCGGTCGCGGCGCAGACCCCGGCCGCGCTGGATGTGGTGATGGTGGACGGCGCGCCCGAACCGGACGGGCCCGGTGCCACGCTGGCCCGCCGTTTCACCGCCCGCGATCCGCGCTTCCGCCTGGTCCGCGCCGCCGGGGCGGGACCCGGTGCGGCCCGTAACGCCGGGGCCCGGCACGCCTATCCGGACACGCCGTACCTCGCCTTCCCCGGGCCCGACGGCGTCCTGCTGCCGCGCGCGTACGAGGAGCTGCCGGCGCTGCTCGACGCGTCCGGCGCGGACCTGGCGACCGGGGGCGTCCGGCTGCTCGGGGCGGACGGGCGGCCCGCGGCGCGGCAACCGGACGCCCGGACCGGCGCGTCCCGTACCCACATCGCCGAGGACCGGACGCTGTTGTCCGACACGCCCGCGGCCAACAAGGTGTTCCGGCGCGCCTTCTGGGACCGTCACCACCTCGCCTTCCCCGAGGGCGGCACCTGCGACGACGCGACGGTGACGCTGCCCGCCCACTTCCTCGCCGACGCGGTGGACGTGCTGCGCGCCCCCGTCTGCCGTCTGCGGACGCCCGGCGGCGGGGACCGGCCGCTGCCGGACGAGCGGGCGGTCGCCGAGCGGTTCGCGGCGCTCGCCCAGGTCGGGGAGTTCCTGGCCGACCCGGCGCGCACCCGGGGGGTGCCGTGCCGCGCGGAGTACGACCGGGCGCAGCTCACCGAGGGGCTGCACGATCTCGTCGAGGCGCTGCCCGCCGCCGCGCCGGAGGTCCGCACGGCGTTCGTGGAGCACGCCCGCGCCTACCTCTCCCGGGTCGATCCGCGGCTGATGGCCGCGCTCCCGGTGGAGACGCGGATGCTCTGGTACCTCGTACGGGCCGGGCGGCCGGACGATCTGCTGCGGCTGCTGGCGTACCGGCGGCGGCAGGCGACGGCGTTCCTGGTGACCGGGGTGCCGCTGCGCCGCCGGGCCGCGCTGCCGCTGGCCCCGCCGCTGCGGCTGCCGTCCGCCGTCACCCGGCTGGGCCGCGACGACTTCCCCGTACGGGCGCACGTCCAGGAGGTGGTCTGGCGCGACGGGCTGCTGCATCTGCGGGGCTACGCGTACATCCGCAACCTCGGCGCGCCGCACCGCCACAGCTATCTGGGGACGCTGGTGCTGGCGCAGGGACGGCGGCGGATCGTGCTGCCGCTGCGGCCGGTGGAGTCGGCCCGGGCGACCGCCGAATCCGGTCAGGAGCTGCACTGTTACGACTGGTCGGGGTTCGAGGTGGTGCTCGATCCGCGGCGGCTGCGGCGGATCGGCCGCTGGCAGGACGGCGACTGGCGGGTCACCGTCACACTCACCGCGGCGGGCATGGTGCGCATCTCCGGGCTGCGCCCTCCGGAGTCCGGTTCCGGCACCTCGCCGCGCACCTACGACACCGGGGAGGGCGTACGGGTCACGCCCCGGTACGCGGACGGGCTGCTGCGGCTGACCGTGGAGCGGATCGGCTACCGGCTGACCGCCCGGGAGACGACGGGCGGCGCACTCTGCCTGACGGTCGCCGCCCCGCCCGGCGCCGCCGCCCCCACCGCGCTGCGGCTGACGGATACGGAAACCGGGGCGGTGGTGTCGTTCCCGGCGGTCCCGCCGCCCGAGGAGGCCACGGCGGAGCGCCCGGAAGGGGAGCCCGAGGAGGCCACGGCGGGACACCCGGAAGAGGAGCCCGAGGGGGGCGTGCGGGAGGCGGGGGGCGCCCCTGACCTGCGCACCGGGGGCGCCCCTGACAGGGAGGGGGTGAGCGCCCCCGGCGAGGAGGGCGGCCACGCGCCGTCACCGGAGGCGCCGCCCGCCGCTGGCCCGGACGCCGGGCACGGGCACGGGCCCGAGGGCGAGGAGGCCCCTGGTCCGGAGGCCGAGCGCGCCGCTGCCCCGGACACCGGCCGCGCCACCGCCCCGGACGCCCCGCACGCTGCGGCCCCGGGCGCCGGGCACGGCCCCGAAGGCGCGGACGCCACCGCCCCGGGCGCCGCTCCCTCACCCCCCTGGAAGCTGTCTCTTATAAACATCTGACGCTGCCGACGACTTAA
>NZ_VKJP01000552.1 GCF_007280575.1 Streptomyces benahoarensis | reverse complement strand
GCCCCTGAGCCCCTGAGCCCCTGAGTCTCGGAGCCCCCGAGTCTCGGAGCCGCGGTGCCCGGTGCCGGAGCTCGCGCCCGGCCGGATCCTTCGACGGGCCGGGCTTGTGGACCGGGTCCGGTCTCCGGTGGGCCCGGGCCCACCGCTATGGCTGAGGCGGCGCCGGAGCTTCCGCCGCGGCCGGGACTTCCGCTCCGGCCCGGCCTCCCGCTGCGGCTGCCGATACCGCGTGCTTCGGGAGGCGCAAGACCCGGGCACCCACGATCAGGCCCGCGGCCAAGGCCGTCACCAGCGCGAACGAAATCGTCAGGGAGGTTGCCTGAGCGATGCCGCCGATGGTGGACGGCGCGATCAGGCCCGACGCGTAGGTGATCGTCGCGACACCGGCGATGGCCTGGCTGGGGGCGGGCCCGCTGCGGCCCGCGGCCGCGAAGGCCAGCGGCACCACCACCGCGATCCCCAGCCCGACCAGCGCGAAGCCCGCCATCGCCGCCACCGGATGGCGGGCGGCCACCACGAGCAGACCGCCCGCCGTCGCGAGGATGCCCCCGCACCGCACGGTCCGCACCGCACCGAAGCGGGCCACCACCCGGTCGCCCGCCAGCCGCGCCGCGGCCATCGTGCAGGCGAACGCCGTGGTGGAGGCGGCCGCCGGGCCCGCGCCCGTCCCCAGGACGTCCCGTAGGTAGACCGCGGACCAGTCCAGGCTGGCGCCCTCGGCGAACACCGCGCAGAACCCGACGGCCCCGATGACCAGCGCAGACTTCGGCGGACGCGCGAAGCGGGGCGGCGCGGGCCCGTCCGCCGTGCCGCGCGGATCCAGCACCCCGCCGCACGC
The DNA here is from genome assembly GCF_007280575.1 of Streptomyces benahoarensis. GTDB lineage: Bacteria > Actinomycetota > Actinomycetes > Streptomycetales > Streptomycetaceae > Streptomyces > Streptomyces benahoarensis. The sequence goes on along the minus strand of NZ_VKJP01000552.1, from coordinate 1,731 downwards.
CCACGCGCCCGCGGCGGTCAGGACGAGGGCGGTGCCGCCCAGGTGCAGCCGGGCGTCCGTACCGGCGTGTGCGGCCACCGTGCCCGCCGCCGAGCCGAGCAGCGCGCCGACGCTCCACATGCCGTGCAGCCCCGACATGATCGGCCGCCCGAGCCGGTCCTCCGTCTCCACACCCAGCGCGTTCATCGCCACATCCGACGTGCCCGCGCTCGCGCCGTACAACAGCAGCGCCGGGCAGAGCGCGTACAGACCGGGGGAGAGGGCCGGGAGGATCAGCGACAGGGTCCACAGGGCGAGCAGGCCGCGCAGCGCCGTGCGGGTGCCGAAGCGGTGGCTGATCCGTCCGGCGAGCGGCATCGCCAGCGAGGCGCCGATCGCGGGGAAGGCCAGCGCGACGCCGAGCTGCCCCGCGCCGATACCGGTGTGCTCCTGGGTCCAGGGGACCCGGGTGGCGAAGCTGCCGGTCACCGCGCCGTGCACGAGGAAGACCAGGGCGATGGCCCAGCGGGCGCGGCGCAGTGCCGCGGCCGGGGGAGAGGCGTCGTTACGGGCACCGTTGCCGACCATGGCGCGCAAACTATCAGGAACCCTGCCTATTAATAAGAGTGCCGCGAGCGTTGACCGTGGAGCGGATACAGGGGCACCGGCGAAGGCGCCCGCGGGTCGCCGGGACCGCACCCGCGGCGGACACTCCGCACCCGCCCGTGCGACGGACCGCAAGAGCGACTGCCGGACAACTCCCAGTTGTCCACAGGCCGTTCGGCGAGGTGGCGGTGTCTGGGAGGATCCCCGCCATGCACGCACCGCACAGCGAGGCCGCTGGCCGTACCGCCTCACCCACCACCGCACGACGGATCAACGACCGCCTCGCCCTGCAACTCCTCCAGGACGAGGGGCCGTTGACGGCGGGCCGGATCAAGGACCTGACCGGGCTGTCCCGCCCGACGGTCGCCGACCTCGTCGAACGGCTTCAGGCGGCCGGTCTGATCACCGTCGTCGGGGAGAGCGGCGCCCAGCGGCGCGGCCCCAACGCCCGGCTGTACGGCATCGTCGCCGACCGCGCCCATCTCGTCGCCCTCGATCTGCGCGGCCACGGCGTCACCGTCGCCGTGGCGGACCTGCTCGGCCGCATCCGCGCCGAACGCACCGTGCCCATCGCGGACCGCACACCACCGTGGCACGCCGTCCGGGCCACGCGCCGCGCGGTGGACGAGGCGCTGGCCGCCGCCGGCGCCGCCGCGCCGCACACCATCGCCATCGGCGCCCCCGGCCTGATCGACCCGGAGAGCGGCCGCATCGGCGGGACGGACTGGATCCCCGGCTGGCACCGTGGGGTGGTGACCGCGCTCGAACGGTCCGGGCCGCCGGTGCTGCTGGAGAACGAGGTCAACCTCGCCGCGGTGGCCGAGGCCCGCGACGGCGCGGCCCGGGACCGGGACACCTTCGTGCTGCTGTGGCTGGGCCACGGCACGGGCGCCGCCGTGGTTCTCGACGGCAGACTCCGCCGCGGCGCCTCCGGAGGCACCGGCGAGATCGGCTTCCTCCCCGTCCCCGGCGCCAGCGGACTGCCGTCACCACACGGCTGCATCGGCGGCTTCCACTCCCTCGCCGGTTCGGCAGCGGTCACCCGCCTGGCGACGGAGTACGGGTTCGCCCTGCCCGGGCCAGGATCGGCCCGAACGTCCGGCGCCGGGACGCCGACTCCCGCCACCGGGCTCCCGACCCCTGCCC
>NZ_VKJP01000551.1 GCF_007280575.1 Streptomyces benahoarensis | reverse complement strand
ATGAGCGTCTCGTGGGCTCGGAGATGTGTATAAGAGGCAGACCTCCCCCTCCTCCAGATCGGCATCGGCCGGCCGTCGGCCGAGACGCCCGCCGGTGGCGGCTGCGGCGACGCCTGCGGCTGCGGCGGGCCCGACGAGGGCTACGACCTCGACCCGCTGACCTGCGGCCTCGACCCGGACCTCGCCGCCCTCCTGGTGGCCGCCGGGCTCGACCCCGTCCAGGTGGAGGGCATCGCCCACCTCGCCCTGGAGGAGGACCTCGACGAGGGCGTGGACGTCACCACCGTCGCGACCGTCCCCGAGGAGTCCGTGTCCACCGGCGACTTCACCGCCCGCCAGGCCGGTACGGTCGCCGGGCTGCGGGTCGCCGAAGCGGTGCTCTCCCTGGTGTGCACCGAGGAGTTCGAGGTCGAGCGGCACGTCGAGGACGGCGACCGCGTCGAGGCCGGCACCACGCTCCTCAGCGTCACCACCCGCACCCGCGACCTCCTCACTGCCGAGCGCAGCGCCCTCAACCTCCTGGGGCGCCTCTCCGGCATCGCCACCGCCACCCGCGCCTGGGCCGACGCCCTGGAGGGCACCGGGGCCAAGGTCCGCGACACCCGTAAGACCACCCCGGGGCTGCGCGCCCTGGAGAAGTTCGCGGTGCGCTGCGGCGGCGGCGTCAACCACCGCATGTCGCTGTCGGACGCCGCGCTGATCAAGGACAACCACGTCATCGCGGCGGGCGGCGTCGCCGCGGCGTTCACCGCCGTACGCGACGAGTTCCCCGGCGTGCCGATCGAGGTCGAGGTCGACCGCCTCGACCAGATCCCGCCGATCCTCGCGGAGGGCGCCGACCTGATCCTCCTGGACAACTTCACCCCGGAGCAGACCGAGGAGGCCGTCGCCCTGGTGGCGGGCCGCGCGATCCTGGAGTCCTCCGGGCGCCTCACCCTCGACAACGCCGCCCGGTACGGCCGCACCGGCGTCGACTTCCTCGCCGTCGGCGCCCTCACCCACTCCGCGCCGGTCCTCGACATCGGCCTCGACCTGCGCGAAGAGGCCCCCGCCACCGCCCCGGCCGACGACGAGCACGAGGACCGCTGACCGCCATGCTGCTGACCATTGACGTGGGCAACACCCACACCGTCCTCGGGCTCTTCGACGGCGAGGACATCGTCGAGCACTGGCGGATCTCCACCGACGCCCGCCGCACCGCCGACGAACTCGCCGTCCTGCTGCACGGCCTGATGGGCATGCACCCGCTCCTGGGCGACGACCTCGGCGACGGCATCGACGGCATCGCCATCTGCTCCACCGTCCCCTCCGTCCTGCACGAACTGCGCGAGGTCACCCGCCGCTACTACGGCGACGTACCGGCCGTCCTGGTGGAGCCCGGCGTCAAGACGGGCGTGCCGATCCTCATGGACAACCCCAAGGAGGTCGGCGCCGACCGGATCATCAACTCGCTGGCCGCCGTCGAGCTGTACGGGGGCCCCGCCGTCGTCGTCGACTTCGGCACCGCCACCACCTTCGACGCGGTCAGCGCCCGCGGTGAGTACGTCGGCGGCGTCATCGCGCCCGGCATCGAGATCTCCGTGGACGCCCTCGGCGTCCGGGGCGCTCAGCTCCGCAAGATCGAACTGGCCCGGCCGCGCAGCGTCATCGGCAAGAACACCGTCGAGGCGATGCAGTCCGGCATCCTCTACGGCTTCGCCGGCCAGGTCGACGGCGTCGTCCGCCGGATGGTCCGCGAACTCGCCGACGACCCGGACGACGTGACCGTCATCGCCACCGGCGGACTCGCCCCCATGGTCCTGGGCGAGGCCGCCGAGATCGACGAACACGAACCGTGGCTCACCCTCATCGGCCTCCGCCTCGTCCACGAACGCAACGTCGCCCGCTCCTGACCCGGCCGGTACGGACACGGCCCCCGCGCCCGTACCCCGCCGCCCGCTCGAACGGCCCGCACGGCCCCGGGACGCGCCACCCAGGCGCGCGCCCCGGGGCCGCGCCCTTTTCCGCTCTCCCCGGGGGCCACACTCCACGCCATCGAAATCCCGTTAAGCGGCTTTTGTCCCAGTTGCACGTAAAGTCCGCTGCATGCCTATGCCATACGGAACCCGCGGCGGCATGGTGTTCAGCGCCGACGAACTGCGCGTGCTCCGCCGCGCCCTCGCCCACGCCCGCCGGTCGACGCCCGCCACCCCGCCCGGCCCCGCCGGGCCCGAGCACACCGTGGAGCCTCAGGAGTACCTCCGGCTGGCCGAGGCCGTCGACGAGGCGGAGCGCGAAGGCGCCCGGCTGCGCGCCTTCCTCCTCGCCGACCTCGCCCGCTACCGCGCCGCCCTCCCCGGCGCGGCCCCCGGCTACCTCGCCCGCCTGGACGAGGCGCTCGCCGTCGGCTGCGTCCCCGGAGCCGACGACCTTGCCGCCCTGCACGCCCTCGCACCGAGGGCCGCCGGGGCCGCCGAGGGCGTCCGCCGTGCCGGACTGCCGCGCCGCTGCGAGGCGTCCACCGGGCGGGCCGCCCCCGCCCACCCGGTGGA
>NZ_VKJP01000550.1 GCF_007280575.1 Streptomyces benahoarensis | reverse complement strand
CATGGGCTTGAGGGGGTCGGTGGGTGTGGGTGGTTCGAGGTGGGAGAGTCCGGCCCATAGGTCCGGGCTTTCCACAGGCTGCGTAGTCATGCTGTCGTCTCCAGGGGCGGGCGGCGGCTGTTCGTTGGGGGTGGGGTCGGTGAAGCAGCCGCAGCCGCCCCAGTCGTCGGTGTCGATCTGCTGGCCGGTGATGCGTGAGCGCAGTTCCGCCAGCGGCAGGGGCCGGGTGACGCCGTCGATGCGTTCGCGCAGGATGGCGACGGGCTTGCCGAGTTCGGCCCGCAGGGCCTGTTCTTGGCGTTCTTCTTCGGCGTAGCGGGTGGGGTTGGTCTCGTGCAGCAGGGCCCATTGAGCCTGGCCGCCGCGTACGCATGCGCCGCCGCAGTTGTTGTGGGGGAAGCCCTGGCTGTAGAGGCGTGGTGGGCGCAGGCCGCGGGCGGCGGCGCCGCGGATGAGGTCGTCCTTGTCCAGGCAGGGCGGCTCACATAGCGGTGCCAGTGCGGTCCAGGGCTGGTAGGCGGCCTGGATGGCGGGGAGGCGATGTGTTTCGGTCCAGTCGATGCCGACGTAGACGGCGCAGTGGGCGGGGTCGGTGTTCTCCTCCAGCCAGCGGCGGCAGGGCACTTGTTTGAGCAGGTGCGAGCACGGCGCTATGCGGGAGTTCCCGATGATCCGGCGGTCGCGGAAGACCTCCCAGGGGGTGCGGCCGTCGGCCACGGTGACCAGCCGTGCGCCGAGCTGGGCTGCGGCATCGTCGAGGAACCGGTACAGATCGGGGTCTTCGACCTTGGTGTCGGCAAACAACAGCACGGTCTCGTCAGGGCCGTGTTCATCGATGACACGTTTGGCAGTGGCCCAGGAACCGATACCGCCGCTCATCATCACTACATGCCGCACCACGCTCACGACGCGCGCCTCAGCTCGACCATGCTGGTGATGTGCGGGCACTTCCCGACGCATGCGCGGGTGGTCAGTTCGATGACGGCAGCCCGGCCGCGAACGCGTTCGTGGTGCCCGCAGGCGCAGAGCCAGTCGGCAGTCGGGATCGTGTTGCGTCCCAGGCCACGGACGTAGACCCCAGGCCAGAAGCCACCGGCCGTCCTCGGCTGCTCGTCAGAGCGAAGAGCAGAAAGGACGCCCTGACGGGCGACGTCCTTCGAGCCGCCCCCGACCATCTCGGGCTGGGTCGGTTCGGCGGGGCGGAGGAGGGGCGTGTGGCGTGTGGAAGAGACCACCCCGGCGCCGGGAGGGGGGTTCATGCCGTCCTTCCGGTGCGGGCGAGGCCGCGGGTGACGGCGCGGCGGGCGTAGGGCTCGGGGACGCCGCGGGAGACGGCGGCGTTGACGAGGGGTTCGGCGAGGTGGTCGAGGTCGCAGGGGCCGGGGCAGTCGGCGTGCTGGGCGGCCAGGAAGGACGCGGCGCCGTACGCCTGGGATCCGGCGCCGCTCTCGGTGCGGGCCTCCACGAGTTCGACGCCGCGGAGGAGGCCGGTGAGGACGTAGCGCTCGGTGTGGCGGCATCCAGTGGCGCCACTGCGGTCGACGGTCAGCCGCACGGTGGGGGAACAGGCCGTCACCGGGCGCGGGGTGGTGTCTTCTTCGACCAGGGCACGTACCGCGGGCGGGAGGGTCTCCATCTCGCCGGTGCCGGGACCGAGCCACCGGGCGTAGGACATGCGGGACTTGATGTCGACGCCGGGGCGGACCCGGTTCGCGGACCGCAGGGTGCCGCGGTAGATCCAGTGCTGGCCGCGGGTGGTGGTCACGGTGCGGGTCGGCGGCAGGCTCGCACGGGCCCACTCGATGGCGGCAGCGTCGTCCAGGTCGACGACGGTGAGCCCGGCGGCGCCGGGGTCGTAGGCGACGGCTGCGGCGGCACGCCAGGCCGGAGCCCATGCGGCGGAGGCGAGAACGTCAAGGTCGATGGTGGCGGCAGCCCAAGCGTGGCACGGCCGCGGGCACTGGCACGGCCCGGCGGCGCGCATGTGGGGGCGGTCCCCGCAGGCGCTTCCCGCGCAGTTGCCGCAGTTGGCGACGGGCCGCTTGCCACGGCTCAGGGGCAAGACCGGCACGCCGGTGGCGGCGAGAGCCAGGGCTACTCGCCGAATGTCGGTGGGTTGGGTCATGCTGGGGTCCTCCTGTTCAGGGAGACCAGGGCGGGCCGCCTCTCGCCAAAAGACAGCGGCCCGCCCTAGCCATGTCTGGCGGTGGTCAGTGCTGGTTGCGGATGCGGTTGAGTTCGGCGTCGAGGTCTGCGGTGGGGCGTCCGAGCGCGGTGCGGTAGATGACGTGGACGGTCAGGGCGACGCCGTGCAGGTACTGGCGTAGGGACACGGGTTCTCCTAACGGTGGTGGGTGGTGCCGTTGGCGCGGCCGAACATTCCGGTCGCGGTGACGTGCTGGGTGATGGCGGTCGTGTTGGTGGCGGCGCGGCCGGTGGTGGCGGGGGCGAGTTTCCAGGCGGTGACGCCGAGGGCTGCCCACATGAGGGCGCCGGTGCTGATGCCCGCGAGGGCGGTGAGGGCTTGTCCGATGCCCCAGCCGACTCCGGCGGCGGCGACTCCGGCGGCGGCGAGGATCTGTGCGCGGGGGTGGATGAGGGGTTGGGG
>NZ_VKJP01000054.1 GCF_007280575.1 Streptomyces benahoarensis | reverse complement strand
ATGAGCGTCTCGTGGGCTCGGAGATGTGCATAAGAGACAGGGCCGGACGCTGCGGCGGACGAGGACGTACCGCCGGTCCCGTTCGGCGTCACCGACCTCCCGTCCCAGCAGCGCCGCGCGCCGTTCGTCCTGGACCTGGTGCGGGGCGAGCACGTCCTGATCGTCGGGGGCGCCCGCTCCGGCCGCTCCACCGCCCTGCGGACCCTCGCGGGCTCCCTGGCCCGCACGGCGGCCCCGTACGACGTCCACGTCCACGGCATCGACTGCGGCTCCAACGCCTTGGCGCCGCTCGCCGCCCTGCCGCACGCCGGGGCCGTGGTCACCCGCGATCAGCCCGACCGGGTGCGGCGGCTGCTCGACCGTCTGCTCGCCGAGATCGCCCGGCGCCAGCAGATCCTGGCCACCGGGGGCGCCGCGGGCGCGGCCGAGCAGCGCGCCGGGGCGGCGGGGGAGGAGCGGCTGCCGTGGCTGGTGCTGCTGCTGGACGGCTGGGAGGGCTTCACCCAGGCGTTCGAGGACTACAACTACGGGCAGTTGGTCGACGCGGCGCAGCGGATCTTCCGCGAGGGCCCGGCGGTGGGCCTGAAGGTCGTCATGACGGCCGACCGCAGCGGGCTGAGCGGCCAGGTGGCGTCCCTCTTCGCGGAGCGCCTGGCGTTGCGGATGACGGATCCGGGCGACTACGCCACCGCCGGGTTCGGTGCGCGGGACGTCCCGAAGGAGATGCCGAACGGCCGCGCGCTGCGGCTGACCGACGGCGGCGCCGAGGAGACCCAGCTCGCCCTGCTGGCCCCGGACCCGTCCGGCCAGGCCCAGGTGCGCGCCCTGCGGGAGCTGGCCGACGCCGCCCGCCGGGCGCACCCCCGGCAGCCGCCCGCCCGGCTGCGCCCCCTGCGGGTGGACGCCCTGCCCCGCCGCATCACGGCGCGGGAGTGCGACGCCCTCGTCCCCGGCTTCGTCCCGCCGTCGCCGTTGTGGGCCCTGCTGGCCGTCGGCGGGGACGAACTCCGGCCCGTCGGTGTCGATCTGGAGGCGGACGGGCCGGGCTTTGTCATCGCGGGCCCCCCGAAGTCCGGCCGGTCCACCGCGCTGGTGACCGCGGCGCGTTCCCTGCTGCGGGCCAAGACCCCGGTCGTGCTGGTCACGCCGCGCCGGTCACCGCTGTGCGCGCTGGCGGGTGCGCCGGGTGTGCTGGGGCTGCTGCGGGGCACCGACGTCACGGAGGATGAGCTGACGGAGCTGGTGGAGAAGGCGGACGGGCGTCCTTACGTCGCCCTGGTCGATGACGCGGAACTCCTCCACGAGTCCCTGCTGGACGAGGCGTTGGAGCAGCTCGTCCGCAGCGGCATGGACGGCGGGCACGGGCTCGTCGCCGCCGGTGCGACGGACGGGCTGTCCTCGCAGTACCGCGGGTTCGTGGTGAGTGCCCGCTCGGCTCAGCAGGGACTGCTGCTCGCCCCGCGCAGCGCGCAGGACGGCGAACTGTTCCATGTGCGGCTCCCGGCGAACGCCGGTGCGGGCCCGGTCGGCAGCGGGCTGTACGTCTCCGGCGGGGCCTTCCGGCCCGTCCAGTGCGTCGTGGACGGACCGGACCCGGACGAGGCGGCGGCCGGCACCCCGCCGAGCTGAGGGGGCCGGCCGCCGTGCGCGCCGTGCTCAGGTGGCGCGTTCGATGTTGTCCGCGTTGGTCCGCGCGGACCTGCTCGCGCTCTCCAGCGTCTCGGCGAACGTGTCGAACGTGGGCCGGACCGAGTCCCATTCCTGCCGGAACTGGTTGGCTTTCGGGCCCTTCCAGAAGCTCTCGCTGGACTTGGTCCTGGCGTCCAGGTACTTCACGAGCGCGTGCAGCTCGGCGGACTTCTTGTGGAACTCCTTCGAGAGGTCCCTGAGCTTCTCCAGATCTGCACCGCGTTCCATGACGCTCCTCCCCGTGCGGCAGAGACAAACGGGCGCCCCGCCTGTGTTTCGGACGCTATCGCAGGCCCCATCCGCCCGACAGAGGGCCGGAACATCGCGGGCCACTCACCGCGCGCGTCAGGAGGCGGCCGGCGGCGGGGCGGCCTCGGCGGCCCGTGCCGAACTCCTCGCGCCGCTCTCGGCAGGCGTGGTCCACCAGCCGCTCCTCGGTCGGGACCTGCGCCGGACGGCCGCGGTCGTGGTACATCCCGACCGCGGCCACCGACAACGGAAACAACCCCTCGATCACCCGCGCCGCACGCGGGGCTGTGCTTCTGCCGGGAGCGGACCAGCAGGGACCGCGGCGGTGAGAGAGGTGCTGATGCCCCGGGCCACATCGGTGAGTTGGTCGGCCAGGTAGAAGTGGCTACCGGGGTACACCGACAGGGCGAAGGCGCCTGTCGAGTGGTCTCGCCACTGAGCCGCCTCGGCGACCGTCACCATCGGATCGTTGTCGCCGACGAGCACGGTCAGCGGGCAGCGCAGCGTTCGCCCCGCCTCGCACACGTACGTCTCGACAGCCCGGTAGTCCGCCCGGATGACGGGGAGGATCAGGGCGCGCAGCCCCTCGTCGTCCAGCGCGCTCGGCGCGGTGCCGCCCAACTTCTTGATGTTCGCCAGCACTTCGGCGTCGGTCCGCGGAGGCACGCGCTCGCGGCCGCCGGCTGAGGGCGCGCGGCGGCCGGAGACGAAGACCTGGACCGGACCGTCCTGGCCGAGACGTTCGAACCGGTGGGCCACCTCGAACGCCAGAAGGGCGCCCATGCTGTGCCCGAAGAAGGAGTACGGGGGCCTCATGTGGGGCCGCAGCGCCTCGAAGGCGGCGTCCGCCATGTCGGAAAGGCTGGTGAGCAACGGCTCCTTGCGCCGGTCCTGACGCCCCGGATACTGGATGGCCCAGGTCTCCACCGTGGGCGCGAGCTGCCGGGACAGCGGGAAGTAGTAGCTCGCGGCCCCTCCGGCGTGTGGAAAACACACCAGCCGCGCCCGACTCGGCGACGGATCGCCGTACGGCGCGAACCGCCGGATCCATGGGTTGCTCACATCGGAAGACGCGTTCGGGTGTGCGGTCATCGGGGTTTCTCGCATGCCTGGGCGATGCACATGCTGGGTTCCTTCCTGCCGTCGGCGGGGCGGTCGCCGCATGCGCCGGCTCCGGCTCCGCACGAAAGCGGAACCGGAGCCGACGCACGCGGCCGGGTCATCCTGGCAGGCCGGTGAAGGCGAGTGTCGCCGCACCGTCGCACCGGCCGCCCTCGGCATCGTGATAGCGGTACGCCGTGTCGGCGATCAGCAGGGGCGCGGCGCCGCCTGGCGATCTGTGCTGCACCGACCGGAACTCGATGGCGCCGGAGAAGGAGCGAGGAGTGACAGGCCGCCGGAACTTGCTGTCGAACCGGGCGATGAGGATGTCCGGGAGTTGACGCTTCCAGAAGTCGTCCATCGTCCAGTCTGCAAACGCTTCCAGGATTCCCCACTGGACCGAAGCGGCGACGGTGTAGTACATCATCTGGTTGTAACAGATGGTGATTTCGACCGCGTTGAGATGTCCGGTGTCGTCGATGTAGCACGACTCGGGGATCTCGAACGTGCAGTGCGCGGTGACGCCCGTGCCTCCGGTGCCCTCTGCGGTGACTCGTGCCGACTTCAGATACTTGCAGTGCTCCTTGTACGGCTGGAGTACGCGCGCCAGGAGCTGCTCGTCAGTGGCGTGCTCGTGGATGCTGTGCGCGCCCGTGGCGTGTGCGCCCGTCACGGCTACGCCCCGGTCTCGTACAGCTTCCGGGTGTCGTGCACGGTGACCCGGTAGGAGACGGTGGGCTCGGGCGTGGTGGTGTGCCGGGCCCGGTGGATCAGGCTGCGGTTGTCCCAGACGAGCAGGTCACCCTTCTCGAACTCCTGCAGATGGATGTTCTCGTGGGTCTGGTCCTCGTCGAGCTGGCCGGTGGCCTCGAAGAGGCGCTTGAGCAGCTCCTCGTCCAGCGCGTTGCCGTCGGCATCCTCGATGCCGACGGTGAACCCCTCACTGATGTACAGCACCTTCTCGCCGGTCATCGGGTGGACGAAGACCGTGGGGTGGACCACCGGCGGCGTCTTCGTCTCGACCTCCTTGAGGATCTCCGAGATCGGCCGGTAGACGTCCTGCGGACGGATCTTGAAGTACTTGCGGACGCTGTGCCGGCAGGACGTCCCCGCCACCGCCTCCTTCAGCTCCTCGGGCAGCTTGCGGTATGCCTCGCCCATGTCGATGAAGCACGTCCCGCGATTCCGCTCGGGGATGACCTGCGGGTAGATCAGGGTGATCCCGAACGGGTCCGGCATGAACTGGTAGTCCGCGTGCCAGAACTTGCCGGTCTTCGGTACGCCGATCTGCTTGCCGTTCTCCGGGACGTTGGAGGAGACGAAGACCTCGGGGTGGTCCGGGTGGCGGTACATCGGCTCGTAGTACCCCTCGGGGCGTCCCAGCCGCTTCCCGAGGTCGTGGAAGGCCGTCGGTGTGAGGTCCTGGTCCTTCAGTACCGCGATCTTGTGCTTGTAGACGGCCTGCTTGAGCGCTTCGATGTCCGCGTCCGACGCGGCGGTGTGGTCGAAGTCCGCCACCGCCACGCCCATGTGCCCGTCGGTCTGCGGTGTGATCTGCATCGTGTCAGTCCTCTTTCCCGGTCGGATGTCCCGGACGATTCACCGGCCGGATCTTTTGGTCGGTTTGCCGGTTGATGGTGTTACGCGGTGGTCTGGTGCAGCGGCCCGTCGGCGGAGAGCTTGGACTCGATCAGCCGCACGGTCTCCGCGAGGGAGAGATCCTGGGACAGCTCGGTGTCGGTGACCTCGACGCCCAACTCGCGTTCCAGCCGCAGCGATATCTCGACCATCGTGAGCGAGTCGACACCGAGGCCGGCGTACGTCGCGTCCGGCGTCAGCTGCTCGGCTGGTGCGTCGTGCAGATATTGCAGGACAGCGACCAGTCGGTCGTACAACTGCTCGTGCGTGGGGTTACTCATCGTGGGTCCTCTCCTTGGCCGATGTCGGGCCATCGCAGTACGCAGGAGCCCCAGGTCAGGCCCCCGCCGAAGCCGGTGAGCACTACCCGATGGCCGGGCTTGAGCGCGCCCTCGGTGTGGGCGTGGGCCAGCGCCAGCGGAATCGACGCGGCACCGGTGTTGCCCACGTCGACGAGATGGCTGGCGCAGCGGGACCGTTCGATCCCGAGGTCGTCGGCCACGGAGTGCAGGATGCGCACATTGGCCTGGTGCGGGACGAAGTAGTCCACGTCGCCCGGCTTCCAGCCCGCGGCGGCGAGCGTGGCCCGGGCCGAGGCCGCTATGCGCGTGACGGCGTGCCGGTACACCTCTTTGCCGCGCATCGCGAAGTGCTGTTCGCCGCGGGTCGGTGGGCGGGATTCGGCCCACTGCCGGGAGCCCCCGGCCGCCACCATGATCAGCTCTTCCGACGCGCCGTCGCTGCCCAGGTCGAAGTGGTCAAGTGCGCCTGGTTCGTCCGGGTTTCCGGCGCGCAGGACCACGGCGCCCGCACCATCGCCGAAGATGATGGCGTTGGTGCGGTCGTCCGGGTCGACGATGGAGGAGTACACATCGGCGCCGATCACCAGGACCCGCCGGGAGACCCCGGTGGCGATCAGGCCGGCCGCGGTCGCCAAGGCGTAGATGAGCCCCGTGCAGACCGCCGAGACGTCGAAGGCGGCGGCCTCCCGCAGCCCGAGCCGGGTGGCGATCAGGGGAGCGGTGGCCGGGCACGGGCGGTCGGGTGTCGTGGTGGCGAGCAGGACGGTGTCCGGGGCCGGGCCGCCGGCCGAGCGCAGCGCCCGGCGGCCGGCTTCCACGGCGAGATCGGAGGTGGCCTGCCCGGGCTCGACGGCATGACGCCGCTGGATTCCCGTCCGGGTGGTGATCCACTCGTCTGTGGTGTCGAGGCGACTCGCGAGCTCTTCGTTGGTGACGACCCGCGGCGGGACCCAGCCACCGACACCGCACAGCACCGCGGCCCGCCCGGCTGGCGCGCCGAACGGATCGGCGGGTATGGACGGCTCGAAATCGGGGGAATCGGGTGGTCTTCCGAAATCGCTCATGGCGACACCTCTGGAGACAGGGAAAGCGCTTGAGGGGGAATGCCATCCGCAGGACACGCATACAGCATCTTGTCCATGCGCTGTCAGCGGTAGAGGCGCCTTCAACGAAAAGGCACAAAGACCGCGATGTCAATAATGGACGAGATCCCTGAAGTGGGTCTAAGGCTGCTCTAAAGTCGGCCGCGGCTTCGTGTCCGGGTGGCGACTTCGCCGGACTTCTCTTTGAGAAGCGTCTGTGAGCTGCGGTTATGTGCTCGGAACCGCGGTTTGGGCGGTGCCGTACCGGCTGCGGAGGGGCGGTGCGGCAGGCTTCGTGAGAACGTGTGAGGCTTGTGGCCGGGACGGTGCGCGACGAGTATCAACCCCGGCCTGCGGGCCAGCATTGTTGGTTGGCAATGGAAATTCCGCCCGGATTTCCCTGTGATTCGTTGGTTCTCCCCGCCGCCCAGTGGCGTGGGCGCTCCCTTGCGCGAATTTTGAAGGTGCGATCTCATGAATTCTGCTTCGGTGCTCGCCCAGCGACTCGTCGGCCTCTCGGGCGGCGAACGGACTCATGTCCTGCTCCAGGTGGTACGCGGCCAGGTGGCCGAGTTGCTGGGATACCCCGGCCCGGAGGACATAGCGGCCGATGTGACGTTCCTGGACCTGGGCGTGGACTCGCTCATCGCGGTCGAACTGCGCGACCGGCTCGACGGTCTCAGTGGCGCGAGCCTGCCGTCCACCATGGTCTTCGACCACCCGACGCCGACGCTGCTGGCCGAGTTCCTCGACACTCAACTCGCCGGCGAATCCGAGCCGGTGGCGTCCGCGGAACCCGAGCCGACGGCCACGGGGGTGAGCGATGAGCCGATCGCGATCGTCGCGATGGCCTGCCGCTTCCCGGGCGGTGTGGAGTCCCCGGAGGACCTGTGGGAGCTGGTCTCCTCCGGCGCGGAGGGACACGGCCCGTTCCCTGACGATCGGGGCTGGGATCTTGAGGCGCTGTACGACCCGGACCCCGATCGGCAGGGGACGAGTTACGTGCGCGAAGGCGGATTCCTCGACCATGCCCTGGAGTTCGACGCGGCGTTCTTCGGTATCTCGCCGCGGGAGGCGCTGGCGATGGATCCGCAGCAGCGGCTGCTGCTGGAGACGTCGTGGGAGGCGCTGGAGCAGGTCGGCATCGACCCCGCGTCACTGAGGGGATCACAGACCGCGGTGTACGCAGGTGTGGCCAACTTCGACTACCCGCTGATCGCCAAGGCCGTGCCCGAGAGCGACATGTACTACACGACCGGCACCCACAGCAGCGTGGCCTCCGGCCGGGTGGCCTACGCCCTGGGCCTGGAAGGTGCCGCGCTGACCGTCGACACGGCGTGCTCGTCGTCGCTGGTGACGCTCCACCTGGCGGCGCAGGCGCTGCGCCAGGGCGAGTGCTCCCTGGCACTGGCCGGCGGGGCGACCGTGCTCTCCGGCCCCAGCGTCTACCTGGGCTTCTGCCGGCAGCGCGCGCTGTCGCCCGACGGGCGCTGCCGCTCCTTCGCCGCGAGTGCGGACGGCTTCGGACCCGCCGAGGGTGTGGGGATGGTGGTGCTGGAGCGGCTGTCGGATGCGCGCCGCAACGGGCACCGGGTGCTGGCGGTGGTGCGCGGCAGTGCGGTGAATCAGGACGGTGCGTCGAATGGTCTGACGGCTCCGAACGGTCCGTCGCAGCAGCGGGTGATCCGGCAGGCGTTGGCCGCGGCGGACTTGTCGGTGGGCGATGTGGATGTGGTGGAGGCGCACGGCACGGGGACGGCGCTGGGTGATCCGATCGAGGCGCAGGCGTTGCTGGCGACGTACGGTCAGCGCGATGCGAAGGCCGCTCCGCTGTTGCTGGGGTCGATGAAGTCGAACATCGGCCATACGCAGGCGGCGGCGGGTGTCGCGGGTGTGATCAAGTCGGTGCTGGCATTGCAGCACGGTGTGGTGCCCGCGACGCTGCACGTGGATGCGCCTTCGCCGCACGTGGACTGGTCGGCGGGCGCGGTGGAGTTGGCGACGGAGTCGGTGCCGTGGCCCGAGACCGGTCGGGCTCGCAGGGCCGGGATTTCCTCGTTCGGCATCAGCGGGACCAACGCCCACGTCATCTTGGAGCAGGCGCCGCAGGAGCAGGAAGAGTCGCAGGCGGAAGTTGTCACGCCGGGCGAGGCGGGCCTGGCCGCAGGAGGCGTGCTGTGGCCGGTTTCCGGCCGGTCGGAGGCAGCGCTGCGGGAGCAGGCGGGACGGCTGGCGGACTTCCTGCGTACGGGACCGAGCGGCGTGGGATCCGACGACGCGGGCCCCGAAGTGACGGACGCGGGCATCGCGGTGGCGTTGGCCCGGCACCGTACGGCCTTCGAGTATCGCGGCGTGGTGGTGGCACGGGACCGGTCCGAGGCCGTGGCGGGCTTGGAAGCACTCGCGGGCGGGACGGAGTCCGCCGGGGTGGTGACCGATCGCGTGGTGCCGTCGGGCCAGGGAGTGGTGCTGGTTTTCCCTGGCCAGGGGTCGCAGTGGGTGGGCATGGGCCGGGCGCTCCTGGATTCGTCCCCGGTGTTCGCGGAGTGGGTCGACCGGTGCGAGCGGGTCTTCGCGCCGTACCTGGACTGGTCGTTGCGTGCGGTGTTGCGAGGAGAGGAGGGCACGGCCTCGCTGGATCAGGGCGACGAGGTCGTGCAGCCCGCCCTGTTCACCGTGATGACGGGACTGGCCGAGCTGTGGCGTCACTACGGCGTGACGCCGGCGGCGGTGGTGGGCCACTCCCAGGGCGAGATCGCGGCGGCCTACGTGGCCGGTGCGTTGTCGTTGGAGGACGCCGCACGGATCGTGGCACTGCGCAGCCAGCTGCTGAAGGAGCTGGCCGGGAAGGGCGGGCTGGCCTCGGTCATGCTGGGCCGGGCCGCGGTCGAGGAGCGCCTGGCCGATGGGGACGGCAGGTTGTCGGTCGCTGTTGCCAACTCGCCCGCGTCCACGGTGGTGTCGGGTGATGCCGACGCGATCGACCAGCTGCTGGAGCGCCTGGCAGCCGAGGGCATCTGGGCTCGCCGCGTCCCCATCGACTACGCGTCCCACTCGGCGCACGTCGAGGTGGTCGAGGAGCGCCTGAGGGAACTGCTGGCGGACATCGAGCCGCGGTCGGCATCCGATGCCGTTTTCTGCTCCACGGTGACCGGCGGAGTGATCGACACCGCTGGTCTGGACGCGGGGTACTGGTATCGGAATCTGCGGGAGCCGGTGGAGTTCCAGCGGGCGGTGGAGGCGCTGCTGGCGGCCGGTCACCGGGTGTTTGTGGAGGCGAGTGCCCATCCGGTGCTGACGGCCGCGGTGGAGCAGGTGCTGGAGGCGTCGCCGTACGAGGGCGCGGCGCTGGAGTCGCTGCGACGGGACCAGGGGGAGCTGGAGCAGTTCGTCACCGCGCTGGGACAGGCGCATGTGCGGGGGGTCGGGCTGGACTGGGAAGCGGTTCTTGGGACCGGTCCGGCCGGAGTGGCACTGCCGACGTACGCGTTCCAGCGGGAGCGGTTCTGGTCCACATCCGTGGCGCCCGCCGCCGGTGATGTGGCGGGGCTCGGACTGGCGGCGGCCGGTCATCCGCTGCTGGGCGCGGCGGTGGAGTCGGCGGAGACCGGCGAGGTGCTGCTGACGGGGCGCCTGTCCCTGGAGTCCCATCCCTGGCTGGCCGATCATGCGGTGGCGGGGTCGGTGCTGCTGCCGGGAACGGCGTTCGTGGAGATGGCGCTGCGTGCCGGTGAGGAGGTGGGGTGCGACGAGCTGGCCGAGCTGGTGCTGGAGGCCCCGCTCGTGCTGCCGGAACAGGGCAACATCCGCGTGCAGGTGACGGTCGGCGAGCCGGACGACACCGGACACCGGCCGGTGTCCGTGTACTCCCGGGACGAGTCGGCGGGCCCTGGAGACCCGTGGACCCGGCATGCGGGCGGTCTGGTCACCGAGGCCGCGACGCCCGGTTCCGGCGATGCGGTTTCGGATGACGTACGGGATGCCGACGCGTCGTGGCCGCCGGCCGGCGCACAGCCGGTGGCGGTCGAGGACTTCTACGCACGGACGGCGCGGCGCGGTTACGACTACGGCCCGGTGTTCCGGGGACTGCGCGCGGTGTGGCGGCGCGGCGAGGAACTGTTCGCCGAGGTGCGCCTGCCGCAGGCCCCCACCGGCGCACCGCGCGGGGGCGATCCGGCTGGTGCATTCGGCCTGCACCCTGCCCTGCTGGACACCGCTCTCCACCCGATGCTGCTCAACGGCGGTCTCGACGACGACGGCGAGGGGCCTTGGCTCCCGTTCTCCTGGAACGCCGTCCGGCTGCACGCCACGGGCGCCGATGGGCTGCGGGTCCGGTTGCTGCCCCGGGGCACCGGCACAGTGGCCGTCGAGCTGGCCGATCTTACGGGCCGGCCGGTGGCGTCGGCGCGTGAGCTGGTGACCCGGCCGGTCTCGGTCGAGCAGTTGCGCCAGGCCCGTGACGGCGCGGGGCAGGCGCTCTTCCGTCTGGCCTGGCAGCCGCTGCCCGAGGCGAAGGCTGTCGCGGCCACGGACACCTACGCGGTCATCGATGCCGGTGCGGACCTGGGCGCGCGGGACGTCGCCGCCCGTGCCGGAACGGCCGTGCGAGCCGAGATCTATCCGGACCTGACTGCCCTCCGAGACCACGCGCCCGGCGTGGTACTGGCGCCGTATTCGGGCGTGGCCGCCGGTGTGGACGTACCGCAGTCGGCGGAGGCGGTCACGGCGGACGTGCTGGGGCTCGTACAGCAATGGCTCGCCGACGACCGCTGGGCCGGCTCCCGGCTGGCTGTGCTCACCAGCAGCGCGGTGGCTACCGAGCCCGGCGCGGATGTCACCGGCCTGGCCTGCGCCCCGGTATGGGGGCTGGTGCGCTCGGCGGAGACCGAGAACCCCGGCCGGTTCCTGCTCGTGGACATGGATGACGACCCGTCGTCCTGGGCGGCGTTGCCCGCCGCACTCACGGCGGCGATCGCGGCTGAAGAGTCTCAGATCGCGCTGCGCGGCGGGCGGGCGCTCGTGCCCCGGCTGGCGCCCCACGGCCAGGACACGCCCGCGCTCGTACCGGACGTACCGGACCGGCCCGGCACCCTGCTCGTGACCGGCGGTACCGGCACCCTGGGCGGCCTGGTCGCGCGGCACCTGGTCCGTACGCATCGCTTCGCGCACGTGGTGCTGACCAGCCGCAGCGGCCGGCAGGCCCCCGGTACGGCGGAGCTGGAAGCGGAGCTGGCGGCGCTGGGCACCAAGGTGACCATCGCGGCGTGCGACGCCGCCGACCGAGCGGCACTGACCGGACTCCTGGACGCCATCCCCGGCGACCATCCGCTGACGGCTGTGGTCCACGCGGCGGGCATCCTGGACGACGGCGTCATACCCTCGCTGACCACCGAGCAGCTCGCCCGCGTCATGGCCCCGAAGGTACAGGCGGCCTGGAACCTTCATGAACTCACCCGCGGCCACGACCTGTCCCTGTTCGCGCTGTTCTCCTCCGTCGCCGGCATTCTCGGCACCGCCGGGCAGGCGAACTACGCCGCGGCGAACGCCTTCCTGGACGGCCTGGCCACACACCGCAGGGCACAGGGCCTTGCCGCCACCTCACTGGCCTGGGGTTACTGGGACCAGGCCACGGGGATGACCCGGCACCTCGACCGGGACGGCATGCTGGCACGGCTCCGCCGGATCGGTGTGCTGCCGCTGGAGACCGAACAGGGCCTCACCCTCTTCGACACCGCGACGGCCAGGGGGACGGCCACCGTGGAACCCGTCCTGGTGACCACCCCACTGGACACCGCCGCACTGCGGTCCGGCGCGGCTGCCGTGCCGCTGCTGCTGCGGGGGCTGGTCCGCATGCCCCGGCGTCGCCGTGCGGCGGCGAGCGGACCGGAGACCGCAGCCTCCGGACTCGTCCAGAGTCTGCTGGCCGCCGACACGGAGACCGAGCAGGACCGGATGCTGCGCGGCCTCGTACAGGCCGAGGTGGCCGCGGTACTCGGTTCCGTGAGTCCCGAAGGCGTGCGGCCGGAACACCGCTTCATCGACCTCGGATTCGACTCGCTCACCACCGTCGAGCTGCGCAACCGACTTTCCCGGGCAACCGGGCAGCGGCTGCCCGCCACGCTGGTGTTCGACTATCCCACCCCCGCCGAGCTCGCCCGCTACCTGCGTGAGCGGCTGCTCCCCGAAACGGCCGCGACGGCCGGACCCGGGAACGAGGAGCCGTCTCGTACCGCCGAGGCGGATGCCATCGCCGCGATGGACGTGGACGAACTGGTCCGACTGGCGCTTGACGATCACAACTCCTGACCACAAAGCACCGAAGAGCGAGGTTCGAGTTCGAGATGGACGCACCCAACGAGAAGGTCGTCAGCGCCCTGCGGGCATCGCTGACCGAGGTCCAGCAGCTGCGGGCGGAGAATCAGAAGCTGCGCGACACGGCATCGGAGCCGATCGCGATCGTGGGGATGGCGTGTCGCTTCCCCGGCGGCGTGGAGTCCCCCGAGGACCTGTGGGAGATGCTGTCCTCCGGCGGGGAGGGGCTCGGCCCGTTCCCTGACGATCGGGGCTGGGATCTTGAGGCGCTGTACGACCCGGACCCCGAGGGACAGGGGACGAGTTACGTACGGGACGGCGGATTCCTCAGGCAGACCGTGGAGTTCGACGCGGCGTTCTTCGGTATCTCGCCGCGGGAGGCGCTGGCGATGGATCCGCAGCAGCGGCTGCTGCTGGAGACGTCGTGGGAGGCGCTGGAGCAGGCCGGCATCGACCCGTCCTCGGTCAGGGGCAGCCGCACGGGTGTGTTCACCGGGGCCTTCCCGTCGAACTACTCGCTGCTCCTCCAGCCGATCTTCGACCAGGTCGAGGGGTACTTCGACCTGGGCACCACGACCAGTGTCGCCGCGGGCCGGGTGGCGTACGTGCTGGGCGCCGAAGGCCCCGCGGTCGCGGTCGACACGGCGTGCTCGTCGTCGCTGGTGACGATGCACCTGGCGGCGCAGGCGCTGCGCCAGGGCGAGTGCTCGATGGCGCTGGCGGGCGGTGTGACGGCGATTCCCACGCCCACCGTCTACATCGAGTTCTGCCGGCAGCGGGCGCTGTCGCCCGAGGGCCGCTGCAAGCCCTTCGCCGCGGCCGCCGACGGCACCGCCATGAGCGAGGGTGTGGGGATGGTCGTGCTGGAGCGGCTGTCGGACGCGCGCCGCAACGGGCACCGGGTGCTGGCGGTGGTGCGCGGCAGTGCGGTGAACCAGGACGGTGCGTCGAATGGTCTGACGGCTCCGAACGGTCCGTCGCAGCAGCGGGTGATCCGGCAGGCGTTGGCCGCGGCGGATCTGTCGGTGGGCGATGTGGATGTGGTGGAGGCGCACGGCACGGGGACGGCGCTGGGTGATCCGATCGAGGCGCAGGCGTTGCTGGCGACGTACGGTCAGCGCGATGCGAAGGCCGCTCCGCTGTTGTTGGGGTCGATGAAGTCGAACGTCGGCCATACGCAGGCGGCGGCGGGTGTCGCGGGTGTGATCAAGTCGGTGCTGGCGCTGCAGCACGGTGTGGTGCCCGCGACGCTGCATGTGGATGCGCCCTCGCCGCACGTGGACTGGTCGTCCGGTGCGGTGGAGTTGGTGACGGAGCAGGTGCCGTGGCCCGAGACCGGTCGGGCTCGCAGGGCCGGGATTTCCTCGTTCGGCATCAGCGGGACCAACGCCCACCTCATCTTGGAGGAGGCGCCTCAGGAGCAGGAGGAATCGCAGGCGGAAGCTGTCGCGCCGGGCTCGGCCGCGGGAGGGGTGCTGTGGCCGGTTTCCGGCCGGTCGGAGGCGGCGCTGCGGGAGCAGGCGGGACGGCTGGCGGACTTCCTGCGTACGACGACGGAACCCGAGGTCGCGGACGCCGGGATGGCGGTGGCGCTGACCCGGCACCGTACGGCCTTCGAGCATCGCGGCGCGGTCGTTGCGCGGGGCCGCGCGGCGGCGATCGATGGTCTGGAAGCGCTGGCGGCCGGGGTGTCCGCCCCGGACGTGGTCACGGGCCGGGAGGCAGAAGGCCCGGGAGTGGTGCTGGTCTTCCCCGGCCAGGGGTCGCAGTGGGTCGGCATGGGCCGGGCGCTCCTGGATTCGTCCCCGGTGTTCGCGGAGTGGGTGGACCGGTGCGAGCGGGTCTTCGCGCCGTATCTGGACTGGTCGTTGCGTGCGGTGTTGCGAGGTGAGGAGGGCACGGACGCGCTGGATCAGGTCGCCGAGGTCGTGCAGCCCGCCCTGTTCACCGTGATGACGGGACTGGCCGAGCTGTGGCGTCACTACGGTGTGACGCCGGCGGCGGTGGTGGGCCACTCCCAGGGCGAGATCGCGGCGGCCTATGTGGCAGGTGCGTTGTCGTTGGAGGACGCCGCACGGATCGTGGCGCTGCGCAGCCAGTTGCTGAAGGAGCTGGCCGGGAAGGGCGGCATGGCCTCGGTCATGCTGGGCCGGGCCGCGGTCGAGGAGCGCCTGGCCGCCTGGGACGGCAGGTTGTCCGTCGCTGTGGTCAACTCCCCCGCGTCCACGGTGGTGTCGGGTGATGCCGACGCGATGGACCAGCTGCTGGACGGCCTGGCGGCCGAGGGCATCTGGGCCCGCCGCGTCCCGGTCGACTACGCGTCCCATTCGGCGCATGTCGAGGTGGTCGAGGAGCGTCTGAGGGAACTGCTGGCGGGCATCGAGCCGCGGTCGGTATCCGATGTTGTCTTCTGCTCCACGCTGGCGGGTGAGGTGATCGACACCGCTGGCCTGGATGCCGGGTACTGGTATCGGAATCTGCGGGAGCCGGTGGAGTTCCAGCGGGGTGTGGAGGCGCTGCTGACCGCGGGCCACCGGGTGTTCGTGGAGGCCAGTGCGCATCCGGTGCTGACGGCCGCGGTGGAGCAGGTGCTGGAGGCATCGCCGCACGAGGGGGCGGTGCTGGGGTCGCTGCGTCGGGACCAGGGGGAGCTGGAGCAGTTCGTCGCCGCGCTGGGACAGGCGTATGTGCGGGGGGTCGGGCTGGACTGGGAAGCGGTTCTGGGGACCGGCCCGGCCCGGGTGGCACTGCCGACGTACGCGTTCCAGCAGGAGCGGTTCTGGCCCGCATCCGTGGCGCCCGCCGCCGGTGATGCGGCTGGGCTCGGGCTGGCGGCTGCCGGTCATCCGCTGCTGGGCGCGGCGGTGGAGTCGGCGGAGACCGGTGAGGTGCTGCTGACGGGGCGCCTGTCCCTGGAGTCCCATCCCTGGCTGGCCGATCACGCGGTGGCCGGGTCGGTGCTGCTGCCGGGCACGGCGTTCGTGGAGATGGCGCTGCGCGCCGGTGAGGAGGTGGGCTGCGACGAGCTGGCCGAGCTGGTGCTGGAGGCCCCGCTCGTGCTGCCGGAACAGGGCAACATCCGCGTGCAGGTGACGGTCGGCGAGCCGGACGACTCCGGTCACCGGCCGGTGTCCGTGTACTCCCGTACGGAGGACACGCCACCGGGAGAGCCCTGGACCTGCCATGCCAAGGGGGCGCTCGCCGTCGGCGACGGCCGGGCGCCCGAGGGCGCCGGCGTCTGGCCGCCGCCGGGAGCCGAGCCGGTGTCCGTCGAGGGGCTGTACGAGCGGCTCACGTCCCTCGGCGCGGAGTACGGACCGGCGTTCCGGGGACTGAACGCGGTGTGGCGGCGCGGCGAGGAACTGTTCGCCGAGGTGCGCCTGCCGCAGCTCCCCATGGACGGCCCGTCGGCGTCGACCTGGAAGCCCGGTGCGTTCCTCGTGCACCCCGCGCTGCTCGACGCGGCCCTGCACCCGCTCGGTCTGGACGCGACCGAGCTGCGGCTGCCCTCCGCCTGGCGGAAGGTGACCCGGGAGGCCGCGGGCGTATCCGAACTGCGGGTCCACCTGGTGCCCGGCGGCCCCGATTCCGTGTCGTTGACGGTGAGCGGCACCGACGGCCGGCCGGTGGCTGCGGTGGAGGCGCTCACGCTTCTTGCGGTGGACCTGGAACAGATCACCGCGGCCAGGGACAGCCACCGCGACGCGCCTTTCCGCACCGAGTGGCAGCCGGTACCGCCGGCCGGTGCCGGCGGATCGTGGGCGGTGCTCGGGGACGGCCTGAACGTGCCCGGTGCCGAGCGTTACGACGATCTCTCCGCGCTGCTGGCGGCGTTGGACGAGGGCGCCTCCGCACCGGATGTGCTGCTCGTACCCCACTTCGCGGCGCAGGTCCAGGACACACGGGAGGGCGCGCTCGCCGACCGGGCCCGCGAGGCGACCTGCCGAGCGTTGGCGCTTCTGCAGGAATGGCAGGGGCAGGAGCGGCTGGTCCAGAGCCGACTGGTGCTGGTGACGCGGGGCGCGGTCGCCGTGGGTGCGGACGAGCGCGTGCCCGATCTGGCGCACGCCGCGTCGTGGGGGTTGGTGCGCTCGGCGCAGAGCGAGAACCCGGACCGGTTCGTGCTGCTGGACACCGACGATGACAGTGCGTCACTCCGCGCGATTCCCGGCGCGGTGGCCACTCGCGAGCCCCAGCTGGCGGTGCGGGCGGGACGGGCCCTGGCGCCGCGCCTGGTGCGTGCCAAAGCCCCGGAAGGAGACCCGGCCACGCCCGGCGACCCGGACCGCGCGACCTTCGGGGACCCCGACGGTACGGTGCTGATCACCGGTGGAACCGGGGCGCTGGGCGGCCTGGTCGCCCGCCGCCTGGTGACCGGGCACGGCGTACGGCACCTGCTGCTGATAGGCCGTCAGGGTCCGCAGGCGCCGGGCGCGTCGGACCTGGAGCGCGAGCTGTACGAGCTGGGCGCGGCAACGGTGTCCGTCACCGCGTGCGACGCCGGGGACCGCGGTGCGCTGGCGCGGTTGCTGGCGACCGTATCGCCGGAACGCCCGCTGACCGCGGTCGTGCACGCGGCCGGCGCGCTCGACGACGGGGTGATCGGCTCGCTCGGGCCCGACCGGATCGCCAGGGCGTTCCGGCCGAAGGCCGACGCCGCGCTCCACCTCCACGAACTGGCCGACGAACTGGGCCTGAATCTGCGGAGGTTCGTGCTCTTCTCCTCGGCGGCGGCGACGCTCGGCGCGCCAGGGCAGGCCAACTACGCGGCCGCGAACGCGCTGTTGGAGGCGTTGGCATGGCACCGCGGGGCCGCCGGGCTGCCAGGCACCGCGCTGGCGTGGAGCTACTGGGACACGGACAGCGGGATGGCTGGCGAGCTGGACCGGGACGGTCTGGCCGCGCAGCTCCGCCGCACCGGGGTGCTGCCTTTGGATCCCGAAGAGGGCCTCGCCCTCTTCGACTCGGTGGCGAACACCGAAGCGCCGGTGCTGATGATGGCGCGGCTGGACATGACCGCACTGCGCGCTTCGGGCGCACCGGTGCCGCCGCTCCTGAGTGCCTTGGTCCCCGCCGGGCCGCAGGACGGTGCGCTGCGTACCGGATCTGCCGACACGGACGGTCTGCGGACGAGGCTGGCCGGGCTGCCGGAGCCGGAGCGGGCGGCTGAGGTGCTGGACCTGGTACGGGCCCGGATCGCCGGTGTGCTGAGGTACTCCGAGGCCGGCGGCATCCCGCCCGAGCACTACCTGGCCGATTTGGGCTTCGACTCGCTCACCGCGACCCAGCTCCGAAACGTCCTCGACGAGGCCACCGGCCTGCGGCTGCCCGCCACGCTCGTCTTCGACCACCCCACGCCGGCCGCGTTGGCGCGCTACATCGGCGCCCGGCTCTTCGGCACGACGGCGACTGCCCCGTCCGAAGAGGCATCGCCCGCATCGCCCGCAGCCGCCTCCGATGCCGACGCGGTCGACGATGCCGACATCGCGGACGCCACCGACGAGCAGCTCCTGCAGCTGATCGACGAAGAACTCGGCGCCGCCGACCGGTGAGCGGAATGACATCCGCCGATCCGCCGATCCGCCCGACCCGGACCTCGACCGACCTCAAGGGAAGGCTCCCCTCGCTCATGGCAAACGAGACCCAGCTGCGGGACTACCTCAAACGTGTGACGCTCGATCTCCGGCGTGCCAAGCGGGAATTGGCGGACCTCTCCG
Source organism: Streptomyces benahoarensis (assembly GCF_007280575.1). Classification (GTDB taxonomy): domain Bacteria; phylum Actinomycetota; class Actinomycetes; order Streptomycetales; family Streptomycetaceae; genus Streptomyces; species Streptomyces benahoarensis. The sequence goes on along the minus strand of NZ_VKJP01000054.1, from coordinate 7,725 downwards.
AGGCGGCGGAGCGGCAGAGCGAGCCGGTGGCCATCGTCGGCATGGCCTGCCGGTTCCCGGGCGGTGTGCAGACCCCGGAGGACCTGTGGCGGCTGCTGGAGAAGGGCGAGGACGCCATCTCGAAGTTCCCGTCCGACCGGGACTGGGACGAGGACCTCTACGATCCCGACCCTGACCGGCCGGGCACCTGTTACACCCGGGAGGGCGGCTTCCTGCACGATGCCGCGGACTTCGACCCGGATCCCTTCCGGATCTCCGAGCAGGAGGCACTGGCCGTCGACCCGCAGCAGCGGCTGCTTCTGGAGACGGCCTGGGAGGCGCTGGAGCGGGCGGGTATCGACCCCACGTCCTTGCGGGAGAGCCGGACCGGTGTGTTCGCCGGCGTCATCTACAACGATTACGGCGGAAACGTGCCCCGGCCGCCCGAGGGGTTCGAGGGCGACCTGGCGGTCGGCAGCCTGGGGAGTGTGGCCTCGGGCCGGATCGCGTACGCGTTCGGGCTCCATGGACCGGCCGTGACGGTGGACACGGCGTGTTCCTCGGCGCTCGTGGCGCTGCATCTGGCGATCCAGTCGCTGCGCAGCGGAGAGTCCTCGCTGGCGCTGGTGGGCGGGGCCACGGTGATGGCGACCCCGAGCCCGCTGGTGACCTTCAGCCGGTCGCGTGCGCTGGCCCCGGACGGACGCTGCAAGTCCTTCTCCGCCGCCATGGACGGTATAGGGATGTCCGAGGGAGCCGGGATGCTCGCCCTGGAACGGCTGTCGGACGCCCGGCGCAACGGCCGTACGATCCTCGCGGTGGTGCGGGGTTCCGCCGTCGTCCAAGACGGTGTGTCCCATTGGCTCACCGCGCCCAACGGGCAGGCGCACCGGCGGATGATCCGCGAGGCGCTCGACGCCGCCCGGCTGGCACCCGCGGACATCGACGCGGTGGAGGCGCACGGTACGGGCACACCTTTGGGTGACTCGATCGAGGTGCAGGCGCTGATGGACACCTACGGTGCCGAGCGCCCGGCGGGGCAGCCCCTGTGGCTGGGGACCCTGAAGTCGAACATCGGGCACACGCAGGCGGCGGGCGGCATCGGCGGCATCATCAAGTTGGTGATGGCCATGCGGAACGGCCTGCTGCCGAAGTCGCTGCACGCCGAGCAGCCGACGCCGATGGTGGACTGGTCCGCGGGTACGGTCCGGCTGCTGGCCGAGCCGGTGCCGTGGCCGGAGCGGGACCGGCCGCGCCGCGCGGGCATCTCCTCCTACGGAGTCAGCGGCACCAACGTCCACGCCATCATCGAGCAGGCACCGCCGCCCGGCCCGCTCGACCAGTCGCCGCCTGCGGACTCTCCCGAGCGGACTACGGTCACCGACCCCGCCCTGCGGTCGCCCGTGCCGTGGTTGCTGTCCGCCGCGTCCGTGCCGGCGCTGCGCGCGCAGGCCGCCCGCCTCCACGCCCACCTGGCCGAACACCCCGAGCTGGAGGACCGGGACGTGGCCCGTTCGCTGGCTGCGAGCCGTGCCGGTCTCAAGCACCGCGCTGCGGTGCTGGCGGCCGACCGCGACGGCTTCCTGGAGGGCCTGGCCGCGCTTGCCGAGGGACGCGCGGAGCCCGGAGTCATCGGCGCATCCGCCCCGGCCGACCTTCGCGCCCGGGTCGAGGCCCACTGCCAGGGCGAGTCCGTGGACTGGGGCGACCTCTTCTCCGGTTCCGGCGCCCGCCTCGTGGACCTGCCCACGTACGCCTTCCAGCGTCGGCGCTACTGGCTCCGGGCCACACGATTCCAGAGGAATGGGTGAATCATGACCGCTCACATCGCGCCTCCGCCGGACCTGCGGACGCTTGACGCCACGCTCGCCTTCCACGCCGAGCAGCAGCCGGACCGCACCGCCATCTGCTGCGAGGGCGCCCAGCTCAGTTACGGGGAGCTGCGCGGGGAGAGCACCGCGAGCGCTGCCGCGCTGCTGGCGTCGGGCGCGGGGAAAGGGACCCGGATCGCCTACCTGGGCAAGGAGTCGGTGCGGTTCTACGAACTGCTCTTCGCCTGTGCCATGACCGGCGTGGTGCTCGTACCCGTGAACTGGCGGCTCGCGCCCGAGGAAGTGGCGTACATCCTGCGCGACTCGGTCGCCGAACTGCTCTTCGTGGAGGAGGAGTTCCTCCCGACGGTGCGTCAGTTGCGTTCGCAACTCACGGATGTGCGGGAATTGGTGCTTCTGGACTGCGCGGGGACGGACGGGACGGCGTTCCCGGAGTGGCAGCTTGCCGGGGCGGGCGAGGCCGTACCGGCGCAGTCCCACACCGACGACCCGCTGGCCCAGATGTACACCAGCGGCACGACGGGATTCCCCAAGGGCGTGGTCCTGGCCCACCGCAGTTTCTTCGCGGTCCGCGGCCTGCTGGCCGCGCAGGGGCTGGACTGGATCGACTGGCGGCCGGACGACAAGAGCCTCATCGGGATCTCCGGCTCGCACATCGGCGGGCTGTGGTGGGCCACCCAGGGGTTCAACGCGGGCGTCACCAACATCGCCGTACGGTCCTTCGGCGCCAAGGACGTACTGGAACTGATCCGGACGTCCGGTATCACCACGGCGTTCATGGTTCCGGCGATGCTGCTGATGCTGCTGTCGGAACCGGGCGCCTCCAGTGCCGACTTCGTCACCCTGCGCAAGACCATCTACGGCGGATCGCCGATCTCCGAGACGCTGCTCCAGCGGTGCATGGAGGTCATGAAGTGTGACCTCGCGCAGATTTACGGTCTGACCGAGACCGGGAACACCGCGGTGTGCCTGCCGCCCGCCGACCACGTGCTGGGAAGCCCCCGGCTGCGGGCGGCCGGGCGGCCCTACCCTGGTATCGAACTCAAGATCATCGATGCGGACGGGCTGCCGCTGCCGCCCGGGGAGGTGGGGGAGGTGTGCCTGAAGACCCCCGCCCGGATGCTGGAGTACTGGAACCTGCCGGAGGCCACCGGCAAGACCCTCGTCGACGGCTGGATCCACACCGGCGACGCCGGGTACAGGGACGAGTCCGGATACCTGTTTATTCAGGACCGCATCAAGGAAATGATCATCCGGGCCGGGGAGAACATCTACCCGGCCGAGGTGGAGAACGCGATCAGCGCTCACTCGGAGGTCCTGGATGTGGCCGTCATCGGCGTCCCGGACGACCGCTGGGGCGAGGCGGTGCACGCCTTCGTCGTACGGCACCCGGACGCCTCCGTCGCGCCCCACCAGCTCAGGGCGTTCCTCGGCGACCGGCTCGCCGCTTTCAAGATCCCCACCAAGTACGAGTTCATTGACGAGGTCCCGCGCAACCCCAGCGGCAAGATCCTTCGCCGTGTCCTGCGCGACCGTTTCTGGGCCGAGCACGACCGGGCCGTCAACTGACCCGGTTCTCACCGCATCACCTTCGAGATTGGAAGAACAGATGACATCGCCTCTTGAGGTGAACCACCGTCGGTTCGTCGACGAAATCTGGTATCCGGAGAATGCCCCGAACTACGGCGTGATCGACGAGGTGATGGGCGAGAACATCGTGGCGCACACGCCGCTCGGCGATGTTCACGGACGAGCGGCGGTCAAGGACTTCTTCAAGGCGTACCTGGCGATCTTCCCGAAGCAGACCATGGAGGCGCGGGACTTCGTCGTCTCCGGGAACCGCACCATCGTCCGGTGGGACCAGGAAGCGACGCATGACGGCACGGAGTTCATGGGCATCGAACCGGCCGGGAAGCAGATGTTCGTCACGGGCCTGACGATGGCGTACTGGGATGAGGAGAAGAAGACCATGGACGAGATCTGGTTCTCCTTCGACTTGCTCGGCGTCGTCAACCAGCTCAAGCCGGCCGCCTCGGACGAGAACGTCGGCTGACACCCGGAAAGGGGCCGGCGCACAGCGTCGGCCCCTTTCCCCCGCACGCACACGTCGGCCCCGGCTCCCCTTAGGGGAACCGGGGCCGACGCGTGCGCGCGTACCGCTCAGGCGCCGTCGAACGACCCGGCGTTGAGCCCGCCCACGAACCGCGCCCACGACGCGGCCCGGAACGTCAGCGCCGGACCCTCGGGCCGCTTGGAATCCCGTACGGGGACGATCCCGGGGACGCCGTCGGCGACTTCGAGGCAGCTACCTCCGCTGCCGCCGCTGTAGCTGGACTTCCGCCACCGGGCGGCGCCGGTGAAGTCCCGGGCCACCTCCAGGCAGTCGCCGCCGCTGCCGTCGCTGTAGCTCGACTTGTGCCAGGTCGCAGCGCTCAGGTCGTACTCACTCTTGCTTGTGTTCATCGGTGAATGCCTCCGCTGCCGTTTCGATCAGGGCCAGAGACGCTTCCGGTGACAGCGCGCTGGCCGCGAGGAGATCGTAGGACAGTTCGTACCGGCTCACCGTCGCTGGATCGTCCAGCAGTTGACCCGAGCCGAGGCCGTCAAGGTACGCGAGCGGAGGGGCGTCACTGAATGCCATCAGCTTGAGGGGGCCACCGAGCGCGGTGTGGGCTCCCGCGTCGAACGGAAGCACCTGCACGATGATGCGGTGGCGGCGGATGAGCGCGGCGACGTGACGCAGCGCCTCCGCCATCACCTTCCGTCCGCCGGTCGTCCGGCGCAGCACCGCTTCGTCCAGCACGACCCACAACAGCGGATTTGTTGCGTCGTCGAGAAGCCGGGCTCGTTCCAGTCGCGCGGCGACCAGTTCGTCGATGACCTTCTCGGGCGCCGTTGGCTGGTACGCGCGGAAAACTGCCCGCGCATACGTCTCCGTCTGCAACAGCCCCGGGATCAGGCTGGGCGAGTACTGCTTGATGGACGTCGCTTGGGTCTCCGCCTCCGCAGCCTCCGCGAAGTGATCCGGATACTTCGACTTCATGGCGGCGCCGCAGTTGCGGAAGAAGTAGCCGTCGGTCTTGAGGATGTCGTCTATCTTCTGGGCGTACTCCGGCAGCATCCGGCGCGTACCGGCTTCCAGTTGGCCGATGAACGAGCCGCTGACGAAGAGCAGCGCACCTAGCTCGTCCTGGGAGAGACCGGCCTTCTCCCGTTGGTGCCGTAGCTCCGCGCCGAGCATCGCGCGGGGTGAGGAGGATGGATCGAGACGCTTGGGTCCGGGCATGGGAACTCCAGGTCGTACAGGGGATGTTGTTGGGTCTGCGCCCCTTTTCCAGGCTAGCCGAGTCCGGCCACGCTGTGTGTCGAACGTCATACACAGTGTGGAAGGTGGAGAACGATGGCGATGAGCGAACGGCGGCCGACGGGCAACGCGCTCGGGGAGGCGGACGACGCCGTGCGGGCGCTGGATGAGGGGCTGCGGGCCCACGGCATCAAACTGCCGTCGCTGGGCGTCGATCCGGTGTCGTGCGCGAGGGTCGACCCGCAGCCGCTCGTGGAGCTGGGCCGGTGCAACCTCGCCACGGCGCGGCAGCTCGTGGACCTGCTGGCCCGGTGCGGCAAGTGAGCGCCGCGCGACGGCCGGAGGGGCCGACCGGGGTACGGCTCGGTGAGCCGCTGTGGCTGCGGGCCGGTGGGTACGCCGTCGACGTACGGGACGGGCGTCTCGGGCGGATCATGGGCCAGGAGGGCCCGTATGTGCAGCTCAGGCCGCCGGGCGGCGGCCGGGAGTGGGACTGCCCGCCGGAACAGCTCCGCGAGACGGTGCTGCGGGAGGAGCTGTGGGCGCGGGTCGCGGAGCTGAATCAGGCGAGCCGGTTGCCGTGAGCGGGGGCCGCCGCGGCGGCTTCGGACGCGGCGGCTTCGAGTTCTCGGGCGGCGTCCGTTTCGGCCGGGGCTTCGTCGGCGGCCTCGGGTTCCTTGCGTCGTCGGAACCGTACGCGGGTGAGGGCGGCGCAGAGGAGGGCGGCGAACGGGGCGGTGTAGAGCGCGTGGTTGAGGCCCGTGGGCGGGAGGAGCAGGCCGAGGATCTGGTCGAGCGTCAGGCTGCGGGTGGGCGATTCCCAGAGGGCGGAGACCGCGCGCGCCACGGCGCCGAAGCCGATCGCGCCCGCCGTGTAGCCGCACCACGCGGCGAGGGCCGCGCGGGCGGGGCGCGGCAGGGCGTGGGTGAGCGACGCGACGGCGAAGTGCGTGACGGCGAAGAGCAGCACGAACGCCTGCCAGGCGTAGAGCCGGGAGAAGCGGACGAGGAGCGGTTCGCCGCCGGGGAACTCCGGGAGGTCCAGGCCGGAGAGACGGACGAGATCGTCCCCGCAGACCTGGGCGATCTCGGAGGGCGCGCACCAGAAGCGGGCCACCGGGTCCAGGACGTGACCCGGAAGGCCGTTCGCGACGAGGTCCAGGACCAGCGCCCCGGCGGCGGTGGCGAGCAGCGTGGCGCCGATGCGGGGCCAGAGAGTGGACAGCGGGCCACGGAAGCGGCGCAGTTGGTCGCGCGGGCCCGTCGGCGGGGCGTTCTCCGCGATGTCGGGGTCGAAGGCGAGCAGCGCCGTCGCGGCGGCGAAACCGCCGATCAGGCCGAGCAGGACGGTGTGCCCGAGCCCGGCGCGGACATCGAGGAACAGGGTGTACGCCGTGTTCCCGCGGAGCGTCGGGTCGAAGGACAGCTCGGGCAGGCGAGTGAGGGCGAGGGCCGGCAGGTGCGCGGCCGGGGCGAGTACCGGCCAGGCGGCGATATGCGCGTACGCCCTGGTCACGGCCGATTCCGGGTCGCGGGGCGGGAGCGTCGTACGGGCGGCGAGGGCGCGGGTCGCGGCGGTCAGCAGGAAGAGGAAGCAGACGGTCCAGAGCGCTTCCAGGCCGAGGGCGGCCGGGCCCGTCGCGGTGCTGAAGCGGCGGACCGGCGAGACGGTGAGGAGGCGGAGCGCGTCGAGGGCGCTCTCGGGGGCGGCGTCTGCGCCGGTGCGGCCCGCCCAGTCGATCTGGAAGGGGAGCGCGCCGGTGAGGTGGACGAGCGCGACGGCGAGGGCGGCGTAGGCGAACGGGGAGCGGGGGAGGCGGCTGTTCCGCGCAGGGCCGGGCTTCGGGGCGCTCATCGGCGTTCCGCGGTGACACGGAACGGCTGACCGTCGTTGTCGAGCGTCGTGGTGTGCGTCTCCTCGCCGTCCCACCAGGTCAGGGTGGCCCGCCACTCGACGTAGTGGGACTGGCTGCGGCCGATGAGCTTCAGGTCGTAGACGCTGGAGGTGGAAACGGTCACGGGCAGCCGCATCGGCTTCCGGGTGTACTGCGCGGCCGCCTTACGGGCCGCCGCCTGGTGCGGGCTGGTCATCAAGTAGCTCGCGGAAACCGGGTGGTTGACGGGCAGGGTGTCGAGATCCACGTAGAACAGCTCGGGCGGTCCGTCGCCGCCGCAGTCGACGGTGGGCTGGTTGGTGCCCGGGAGCGCGGCGCCGCGCTTCAGCACGGTGATGGAGAGGTCGCGGAGCTGAACGGCCTTGCCGAGGTTGCCACGGATGCTCACGGAGGACTCGACGGTCCCCAGGTGGGTGATCTTCCGGTCGCGCTCCCAGCGGGTGAGCGCATGCACGTCGGCGTTGGGCAGCGCCGCGCGAAGACCGTCCTGACCTGGGGCGACGCGCCAAGCCGTGGAACAGGTGTCGTCGTTCTGGGCAGCCGAGAGGACGAGCGCCGGGTCGCTGAAGACGGCGTCGTACCCGGCGGAGACCAACGGCGTGGCGAGCGGCACGGCGGCGAGGACGAGACCCACCACCGCGATCTTCCGGTCGGTGGTGAGCCCGGTGAACCAGCGGTGGAGGCGGCGGAGGCGGCCGGGGGGTGCGTCCGGGGT
>NZ_VKJP01000549.1 GCF_007280575.1 Streptomyces benahoarensis | reverse complement strand
ACCACCACCGCCATCTTCACCGACCCCCTCGGGCCCGAGCAGCTGTCCACGCTCGTCATCGGCGGGTCCGTCGCGGCCGGGTTGTGGAACGTCCGCAAGGCCCTGCGCGTCAACCCCGACGCCAAGAACGGGGACGCCTCGACGGCAGGGGAGACCGGGTTGCTGGTCAAGGCCATCGGCAAAGCCAAGGCCCAGTTGCGCGGCACACCGGACGTGGAGCCGAACAAGGTCACCGCCCCCTACCAGCTCACCCCCGGCGAGATGACCGCCGCCGAACTCGGGCAGCGCATCGACCACATCGCCGCCGAACTGGGCGTTTCGCCCAGCGCGATCCGCAACCGCATGGACGGCGACAACGCGAGCAGGGGCGAACTCGTCATCGTCCCGAAGGACATGCTCACCGACGGCGCCTCCTGGCCCGGCCCGAGCAACTTCGGCGGGTCGATCACCGACGGCATCGTCATGGGCCTCTACGAGGACGGCGCCCCGCTGGAGTTCTGGTTCCCCTACGACGAGAAGACCAAGAGGAACGCGACGCACTTCCTGGCGGCCGGCATGAACGGCTCCGGCAAGAGTGCGGGCATCAGCACGGCGATGCTGGACGCCCTCACCCGCCGCGACATGATCGCCTGGGCCATCGACCCGTCCAAGGGCCAGCAGACCTTCGGGCCGTTCCTGCCGTTCCTGGACTGGGTGGAGATGACCGAAGCAGGCGGCAACGACATGATCGACGCCCTCTCCCAGGTCATCACCGCCCGCGCCAACGCTCTCGGCGCCGCCGGGTTCAAGAACTGGACCCCCGACGCCTTCGACCAGCTCGACATGCCGTACATGGTCGTGTGGATCGAGGAGGCCGCGAAGTTCTTCCGCAACGGCACCGAAATGGAGGGCCTGGTCATGGAGGCCCGCTCCGCCGGGATCTCCGTCATCATCAGCCTCCAGCGCCCCTCCTCCACCTCCATGCCGACCGACGTCCGCGAACAGCTCGGCGGGGTCTTCTGCTTCGGCGTCAAGGGCTCCACGACCGCCGACATGGCCCTGCCCGACGACGTCCGCGACGCCGGAGCCCGCCCGGAAGCCTGGGAGAACCGCAAGCCCGGCTACCTCTACCTCGTCGCCCCCGGCGTCGACGAGGAGCGCTACGCCGTGCCCGCCCGCACCTACGCCCCGCCGTCCGACGAGGAGATCGTCGCGCTGCTGGCGACCGCGCCGCGGCCGGACGCCGGGAGCGTCACCACCATCGCCGCCGGACAGGCATACGCGAACCGCGCCATCCACACCGTCGACGACGCCCTGAACACCACCACCCACCCGAAGGAGACCGTCGTGATGTCCAAGGACGAATCCAACGCCGCTGAGCGTGACCTGATGGAGCGGCAGGCAGACCGCGAGGTCGACGCCCTCGTGCCCGCCGAGGACGGCGACTACGAGATCGACGTCGACGCCGAACAGGAGATCCCGCCCATCGCCGAAGGTGAAGTGTGGTCGTTCGGGCAGCAGCCCCCGGCGGCCGGGACCGGCGGGGAGAAGACGGCGGAGGAGGCCGCCGCGGAGATGCTGGAGATGCTGGCGGAGTACCGCGCCGACGGCCGCGACACCCTCGGCCCCCGCGACTTCCAGCCCTACGGCAAGGGCTCCCGCATCGGCCGCTCCCGCGCCTGGGTCTCCGCCACTCTCGGCGACCTCGCCGACGAAGGCATCCACCTCGCCGAGACCGACCAGCCCGGCGTCTACAAGCTCCTCCACCCCGAACTCGCCGAAGCCTGACACCCCCTGACACCACCCCTGACCTGCACTGACACCCGCTGACACCCCCGTCGTCGCCCGGCCCGCACACCTCCCGCGGGCCGGGCGACGGCGCTGACACCCCCTGACACCCCACCTGACCTGCACTGACACCGGCTGACACCCCGCTGACATGTCAGACCCCGAAAACGGCCGATCTCTTAGGTCAACGCACGTGCGCGCGCGAGCTGACACCCCGCTGACACCCCGCGCTGACACCTCTCTGACACCTCACGGAGACACCCGCCATGAAAGCCCGCGAAACGGACACCAGCGGGGCGCGGGCCAGGGTCCTGGCCGCCGCCCTGCGCAACTGGACCACCCTCACCCCCGACACCACGCCGACCACCGTCCGCGTCCAGATCCGCCAGCCCCCCGACTGGCAGTACGTCACCACCCTCGACCTCACCCGCCACCAACACCACCGCCTCCTCGCCTGGTTACGCGACGACCTCACCGTCCACACCGGCACCTCAACCCCCGAACGCGCAGCCGCCGTCATCAACGCCGTCCTCGCCGAACTCACCGCCGCCGGACACACCCGCCTGACCACCGCCGACCTCGTCGACGCCGCCGACCGCATCGGCCGCTCCCACACCTGGATCGCCACCCACATCACCCACCTCATCGACACCGGCCGCCTCCACGAGACCCGCAGACCCGGCCACTTCCGCATCGCCTGACCCGGGCGGCGCCGAAAGGAGAACCCCCCGTGCCCGACTCCCCCCCTGCCTCTTATACACATCTCCGAGCCCACGAGACGCTCATGCAACTCGTATGCCGTCTTCTGCTTGAAAAAACACCCTCAAAAGAAAAAGACAGAGACTGTGG
>NZ_VKJP01000548.1 GCF_007280575.1 Streptomyces benahoarensis | reverse complement strand
GACGCATCGGGGGTGGGTGCGCCCTTGGGGGCGGCGGTGTCCCCCGGAGCAGCCGGACCCGGCTCGCCCGGGGCGGTGCCCGCGTCCGGCTCGCCCGGGGCGAGGTCCCTCGCGATGCGTTCCGCGAAGACCAGGCCCTCCAGCAGGGAGTTGGAGGCGAGGCGGTTCGCCCCGTGGACGCCGGTGCAGGCGACCTCGCCGCAGGCGTAGAGCCCGGGGACGGTCGTGCGGCCCCAGAGGTCGGTGCGGACGCCCCCGGAGGCGTAGTGGGCGGCCGGGGCCACCGGGATGGGCTGGGTGACGGGGTCGATGCCGTGGCTGCGGCAGGCCGCGAGGATGGTGGGGAAGCGGGTCTCCCACATGGCGGCGCCGAAGTGGCGGGCGTCGAGGAACATGTGGTCGGTACCGGCTTCGTGGGCGCGGCGCATGATCGCCTTGGCGACGATGTCGCGCGGGGCGAGTTCGGCGAGTTCGTGCTGGCCCACCATGAAGCGGTGGCCGTCCGCGTCGACCAGGTGGGCGCCCTCACCGCGGACCGCCTCGGAGATGAGCGGTTGCTGCCCTTCCGCTTCCGCGCCCAGGTAGAGGACCGTGGGGTGGAACTGCACGAACTCCAGGTCGGAGATCTCCGCCCCGGCCCGTAGGGCGAGAGCGACGCCGTCACCGGTGGAGACTGCCGGGTTGGTGGTGGCGGAGAAGACCTGCCCCATGCCGCCGGTGGCGAGGACCACGGCGGGGGCGTGTACGGCGCCCACGCCGTCGTGACGGCCCTCGCCCATCACGTGCAGGGTGACGCCCGCGGTACGGCCCCGGTCGTCGGTCAGCAGGTCGAGGACGAGCGCGTTCTCGATGGTGCGCAGCCCGGCGGCGCGGACCGCGGCGACCAGCGCGCGGGAGATCTCCACGCCGGTCGCGTCGCCACCGGCGTGCGCGATACGGCGGCGGTGGTGGCCGCCCTCCCGGGTGAGCGCGATGCCCTCGCCCCCCGGGGTGGTGTCGAACCGGGCGCCCGCCCCGATGAGGCGGCGTACGGCGGCCGGTCCTTCGGTGACCAGGGTGCGGACGGCTTCCTCGTCGCAGAGCCCGGCTCCGGCGACGAGGGTGTCCGCCAGGTGCTGTTCGGGGGTGTCGCCCTCCCCCAGGGCGGCGGCGATGCCGCCCTGGGCCCACCGGGTGGAGCCGTCGTCCAGGCACGCCTTGGTGACGACGACGGTGCGGCGTCCCGCGGCGGCGCAGCGCAGCGCGGCGGTCAGGCCCGCGACGCCGGAGCCCACGACGACGACATCGGCGTCGATGGCCCAGCCCGGGGCGGGCGCGGTCAGCCGTATGCCGGTGGAGCCGGGGACGGTGCCTGTTCCGGTGGCGGTCATCAGGACGCTCCGAGGGGGCCTTGGGATTCGTCGGACGCGGCCCCTCCGGGGGCCTGCGGTGAGATTACGGCCGCCCCGCCCCGGGTGCGCGGGGCCCCCTGGCATGCGCCCGGGGCGGGGTCGTCTCCTTGGGCGGTACGGGGCCCGAAGCGGAGGCGGATGTTGTCGATGAGGCGGGTGGTGCCGACCCGGGCGGCGAGCGCCAGGACCGCTTCGCCTTCGTAGCCGTCGGGGACCTCGGCGAAGTCCGACGGGGCGACGAGCGCGAGGTAGTCCAGCTCCAGCGGCGGGTCGAGGCGGGCGGCGTCGGCGAGGACGGCGTGCGCGGCGGCGCGCGCCACGGCGGGCCCCGGCCGCCCCGCGGCGGCCTGGGCGACGGCGTGGGCGTCCGCGGCGGCCCGTTCCTCGCCGAGGGCGGCCAGCGCCTCGGAGCGGCGCTGTGAGCGGGGCCCGTCGGCTCCGGCGCGGGCGCGCAGCGCCTCCTCGGCGGTGAGCCGATCCCGGGCGGCGAACAGCGCCGTGGACAGCGCCAGGGCGGTGCGGCGCTCGTCGGCGGAGAGGTAGCGGTTGCGGCTGGAGCGCGCCAGCCCGTCGTCCTCCCGGACGGTGGGGACGCCCACGATCTCCACCGGGAAGTTCAGGTCGGCGGCCATCCTGGTGATGACGGCGAGCTGCTGCGCGTCCTTCTCGCCGAACAGGGCCACGTCCGGGCCGGTCAGGTGCAGCAGCTTGGCGACGACGGTGAGGACGCCGTCGAAGTGCCCGGGGCGGCTGGCGCCCTCCAGGAGCGTGCCCATCGGCCCGGCGGCGACCCTGACCTGCGGTTCGCCGCCCGGGTAGACCTCGTCGGCGGAGGGCGCGAAGACGACGTCGGCGCCCGCCGCGGCGGCGACGCGGACATCGGCGTCCAGGGTGCGCGGGTAGCGGTCGAGGTCTTCGCCCGCGCCGAACTGCAGCGGATTGACGAAGACCGTCACGACCACCTGGCCACGCGGACCCACCCGTTCCCGGGCGGCGCGCACCAAGGTGGCGTGCCCCTCGTGGAGCGCGCCCATGGTCATGACGACGGCGCGCGGACCGTCGCCGCGCGCCGTGGAGCGGAGTTCGGCGGCGGCTGTCCCTTATACACATCTCCGAGCCCACGAGACGCTCAGACAAAAAAAAATAAAATGGGCAGGAATGATACTGTCTCTTATAAACAACTCCGAGCCCACGAGACACCTA
>NZ_VKJP01000547.1 GCF_007280575.1 Streptomyces benahoarensis | reverse complement strand
GGGCGGCGGCGGCGCCCCGGTCACTTGACGCGGAGGGCCGCAGTGGGTTGCATACGCTGTGTGATCACGCACCGGGCTTCAACTGCCAGTTCCCGTACCGCCGCTTCGCCCCTGCGGGGCCGGGGAGCCACCTCGTGGACCCGGTGATCGTCGTGGGGGCGGGCCCGGTCGGCCTCGCCCTCTCCCTCTCCCTCGCCCGCCTCGGCGTACCGTCCGTCGTCCTCGACGACACCACCGGCCCGGAGCCCGTCCGCCCGGCCCGTACCGCGGTGCTGCGCGAGGACACCGCCGGGTACGTGGCGCGGCTGGGCTGCGCCGCGACGCTGGCATCGGCGGGCACCCGCTGGACCGCATGGCGCACGGTGCGCCGACGACGGCTGATCGAACGCGTGGAGTTCGGCCCCGGCGGCCTGTGGACGTCCGGCGCCGACGACGCGCCCGCCTCGCCCGTCCATCTCCCCCAGCACGCGCTGACCTGCGCGCTCCGTGCCGCGCTGGAGGGCGAGGAGCTGGCGCGGATCGTCGGCGGCGGCCGGCTGACGGAGCTGGAGCAGGACGCCGACGGCGTGAGCGCCCACACCCGCGGCCCCGGCGGCACCTGGTGGCGCGGGAGTTACCTGGTCGGCTGCGACGGCCCGCGCTCCACCGTCCGCAAGCTGCTGGAGATCCGCTTCCCGGGCCGCACCTCCGTGGAGCGCCACGCGGTGGCCGCCATCCGCGCGGAGCTGCCCTGGCCCGGCGAGGCACTGCTGCACCGCGCCCCGGGGCGGCACGGCGGCGCGGAGGTCTGCGCCCGGCCGCTGCCGGACGGGGTATGGCGGCTGGACTGGCTGCTGCCGCCGGGCCGCGATCTGGTCACCCCGGACGCGCTGGTGGCCCGGATCCGCGATTCGCTGGCGGGCTGGGCCGCCGAACCCGCTCCGTCGGCCGACGCCGAGGACGCCCCGCAGCCGCCCCGCGGCCGTGGCCAGGCGCGCCCCGTGCCGCCGTACGAACTGCTCGACACCGGGGTGCACACCGTCCACCAGCGGCTGGCGCGGCGCTGGCGGCACGGGCGCGCGTTCCTCGCCGGGGACGCCGCCCATCTGCTCGGCGCGCTCGGGACGCAGGGCCTCGACGAGGGGCTGCGGGACGCCGAGAACCTCGCCTGGAAGCTGGCGCTCGCCTGGCACCACGGGGCGTCCGAGACGCTGCTGGACAGCTATCAGGCCGAGCGGCGCGGCGCGGTGGCCGCCCGGCTGCGCGCCGCCGACCAGGCGCTTCCGCGGCTGCGGGACGGCGGCGCGGGGCGTCTGCGGCGCGCGGTGCCGGGCGCCGCGCGCGGCCATGCCACTCTGCTGACGGATGGTCACCTGGGGCGCGGGCCGCTGGGCGCGCCGCCGGTCCACGCCTGTTCGCCGCTCGCCCCGGCTCCGGCGCACACCGCGGCGACGCCGGTGGGCACCCTGCCGGGCGCGCCGGTCGCCGATGTGCCGGTGACGGCCGCCGACGGTTCGGTGGTGCCGCTGCGCGAACGGCTGGGCCGGGGGCTGCTGTTGGTGCTCGTCGCGCCCGGTACGGGCGTGTGGGAGCCGCGGCACTGGCGGTCCGCCGGGCTGATGCCGCGGCTGACCGGCGCGGCCGAGGGGCTGCCCCTCGCCACCGAGGTCCTGGTCGCCGAGGAGTATCCGGGGGCGGCCGCGCACACCGTGCTGCTGGTGCGCCCGGACGGTCATCTGGTCACCGCGATGTCCGGGGTCCGCCCGGCCGAGCTGTACGCCTGCGCGGACGCGGTACGCGGCGGGGCCTTCGGCGGGGCGGCACACCAGCCGCCGGCCGGGGGCGGTGACGCGGCCGGCGGTGACGGGGTGGCCGGTGGTTCTCCGGGCGCGGAATGCGTGGTTGACCCTGTGGGAACGTCCGTGTTTCACTCCGAGCGTGACTGATCACGGCGCGCGTTTCTGGCGGAGGGTCCATCTCGACCTGGTCCGCTACGCGGGCTGCACCTGTCGTCCGTCCTGCTGATCCGCAGTTCTTCCCCGCGCGCTCCCGGCCGTCCGGCCGTGGTGAGCGCGTCTCTTCGCGATCACTCAGGACGGTGTCCCGTGCCCGATCTCTCCACCCCTGCCCGCCCTCGGACCGCCCCGCTCACGGGCGGTCCGAGCGCCGCAGAACTCTTTAGCTTCGTCCGCCGCACCGCCGCGGACACCCCGCTCGTCGCCTCCCTCCCCCTCGACCCCGAGGGCCGCACCTGGCTCCGGCTGGACGGCCCGGACGGCAGCGAGGCATGGCTGATCGGCTGGCCGCCCGGCACCGGCACCGGCTGGCACGACCACGGCGGCTCACGCGGCGCCTTCGCCGCGGCCGCCGGTGCGCTGACCGAGGACTCCCTCACCGTCCAGCTCCCCACCGAGGGCTGGACGAGCCTGGAGCTGACCGACGGCGTCGACCGCACCCACACCCTGACCGACGGCCGCGGCCGGGCATTCGGCCCCCACCACGTCCACCAGGTACGCAACGTCTCGCCCGCCACGCACGCGATTTCGGTGCACGCGTACCACCCGCCGCTCCCCCTGATGCGCCGCTACCGCCGCACCGGTGCTCTCCTCCGCCTCGAAGAGGTGGAGCGGCCGGAGGATTGGGGGTG
>NZ_VKJP01000546.1 GCF_007280575.1 Streptomyces benahoarensis | reverse complement strand
ATTAAGTCGTCGGCAGCGTCAGATGTTTATAAGAGACAGGGCTCCCCGGATCCCGAAGTCCGGGGCGCGCGGCGGGTGCGTGCGGGTCCTGGTGCGCGCCGTCACAGCGGGATCCCGTTACGGGGACCACCGGCCCGGCTAACGTAGGGCGGATGACGGATACGCCCCGCACCCTGGCCGAGGAGCTACGGACCCGCACCGACAGCGGGCTCATCGACCTGCTGCGGGCCCGCCCGGACCTGCTCAACCCGGTGCCGGGCGACGTCACCCAGCTCGCCACCCGGGCCGGGACCCGGGCCTCGGTGGTGCGCGCCGTGGAGCGCCTGGACCGGTTCGCGCTGCAGACCGCCGAGGCGCTGGCGGTGGCGCCCGACCCCTGCCCGTACCCCACGCTCGCCTCCCTGATGACCGGAGCCCCGACACCCGCCCCGGACGCGGCCGAGGGCACGGCCGGACCGGACGCCTCCAAGGGAGCGGAGGGCCCGGATGCCTCCCAAGCAACGGAAGGGCCGAACACCCCCCAAGCCCCGGGCACGCCCTCCCTGGACGCGGCGGTGCTGGCCGCGCTGCCCGGTGCCGTGGCGGCGCTGCGGGCGCAGGCCCTGGTGTGGGGGCCCGACGACCGGCTGCGGCTGGTGCGGACCGCCCGTGAGCTGCTGGCCCCGAGCGCGGCGCACCCGTCGCCGACCGGCCTCGGGCCGACCGTCGCGGAGGCCGCGGCCGGGATGTCGCCGGGGCGGATCCAGGAGATCATCGCGACCGCCGGGCTGCCGCCCACCCACGACCCGGTGACCGCCGTCGCCGCGCTGACCTCGCTGTTCACCGACGGCGAGCGGATGGCGGCGCTGCTGGACGAGGCGCCCGCCGAGTCCGTCGCGGTCCTCGACAGGCTGCTGTGGGGCCCGCCGTACGGCAGCGTCACCGAACGGCCCGCGCCGCATCTGCGCTGGCTCCTCGACCGCGGGCTGCTGCTGCCCGCCGGCGCCCGCAACGTCGTACTGCCCCGGGAGGCGGCGCTGCATCTGCGGGCGGGGCGCGCGCACCGTAGCCCCGCGCCGGTGCCGCCCGCCCTCGCGCCGGTCACCGCGCGCGATCCACAGGCTGTGGACGCGGCCGCCGCCGGGCAGGCGTTCACGGCGCTGGCGACCGTCGAGGAGCTGCTGAAGGAGTGGGATCTGGGCGGTCCGGCGGCGCTGCGCGCCGGGGGCCTGAGCGTCCGTGACCTCAAGCGCACCGCGGCCGCCCTGGACACCACCGAGCAGACCGCCGCCTTCTGGCTGGAGCTGGCCCACGGAGCGGGCCTGATCGCCTCCGACGGCGAGGCCGACGAGCGGTACGCGCCGACGCCCGCCGCCGAGGAGTGGCGGCAACTGCCCGACGCGCTGCGCTGGGCGGAGCTGGTGGCGGGCTGGCTGGACGCCACCCGCACCCCGGGCGTGGTCGGCGTCGCCGACGCCAAGGGCCGGGCGGCCGCCGCCCTCGGCCCGCACCTCGACCGCTCCCCCGCCCCCGAGGTCCGCCGCCGTACCCTCGCCCTCCTCGCCGAGCTGCCGCCGGGCTCCGCCGTCCCGGAGGCGGCCGTTCTGGACCGCCTCCACTGGGAGCGTCCGCTGCGCGCCGCCGCCCCGGAGGGCGCACCCGCAGCACCCGGGGGCGCCGCAACCGGAGGCGCCACTCCCCCACCTGGGGAAAACCTTCGTACCCGCCTCGCCCGGTGGACGCTGGCCGAGGCCGAACTGCTGGGCGTCACCGGGCGCGGCGCCCTGTCCGCACCTGGCCGCGCGCTCCTGGGCGCCCCGGACTCCGGGGACGCGGCGCCCCGGACCGCCCCGACGGCCGCCGGGACCCGGGAGGCCGCGGCCCGCGCCGGGGCGCTCCTCGCGCCGCTGCTGCCCGAACCGCTCGACCACGTCCTCCTCCAGGCCGACCTGACCGCCGTCGCGCCCGGGCCGCTGCGCCGCCCGCTCGCCGAGACGCTGGGCGCCCTCGCCGACATCGAGTCCAAGGGCGGCGCGACCGTCTACCGCTTCACGCCCGCCTCGGTGCGCCGCGCCCTGGACACCGGCCGCACCGCCGCCGAGCTGCAGGAATTCCTCACCACCCACTCGCGGACGCCAGTACCGCAGCCGCTCGCCTACCTGATCGACGACGTGGCCCGCCGCCACGGGCGACTGCGGATCGGCGCGGCCTCCGCATACGTCCGCTGCGACGACGACACGCTGCTCGCCGAGATCCTCGCCGACCGCCGCGCCGCGCCGCTGCGGCTGCGCCGCCTCGCCCCGACGGTGCTCGCCGCGCAGATCGCCCCGGACCAACTCCTGGACGGCCTACGGGCGATGGGCTACGCCCCCGCCGCCGAGTCACCCGAGGGCGACGTCGTGATCACCCGGCCCGACGCGTACCGCACGGGGCCGCGCACCGCCCCCGTCCCCGTGCCCGAGGGGCCGCCGGTCCTCGACGCGCCGCTTCTGGCGGCGGCGGTCCGCGCCATCCGCGCCGGCGATCTGGCCGCCACCGCCACCCGCAAACCCGTCACCGCCACCGCCCCGGCCCCC
>NZ_VKJP01000545.1 GCF_007280575.1 Streptomyces benahoarensis | reverse complement strand
ACCCTGCCCCGCGCCCCATGCGGGCCGGTGCCCCCGCCCCGTTCGGCGCCCCATGCGTGCCGCGAGGCTCGTACGGAGCGCCAAAGTGTCCCGGCGACCGCCGCCAGAAGTACCGGCAGCGCGACGGTGGTGCTGCCGAGATCGGCGAAGAACTGCGCGACCGGTGCCGGGACGGCGCTGCCGCTGAGCGCGAGGCCACACCGTTCGTCCAGCGTCCGCAGCGCACCGTGCGCGGCCACCTGCCAGGTGAGCAGCGCGAACACCAGCAGGCAGAACAGGGCCTGGGCGGTGTACCGGTACCGAGGGCGCCCGGTGGTGGGGCCGCCGTGTCCGGGCAGAGAAAACGGCCGCCTCGGAACAGGGGGGATGATTCCGAGGCGGCCGCGCGGATCGGGGTACCGCCCGCCCCGGGGGGTCTGGGGCGGGCGGCCGTCCGATCGGTGAGGATTCCCGGAGCCGGAGGCCCCGGAGTTGTGCGCGAGGGCACGGCCTGGTCGGAGCCGGTGAAGCGCCGACCAGGTGTCGCTCGCAGTCCCCTGCGAGCGGGGTGTATCTCTCATCTGCAGAAACCGTACGGCACCCGGAACGCGCCCGACAGGCGGATCACCCGGCCGCCATTGCCCCCGCACATCTTCTTCACGCTGCCGCCCCTCTCACCTGCACGGGACACCCCATGCGCAGGCCCCGTCCCCGCGCATGGGGCCCAGGCACGGGCCCCACACATCCCGGCCCGGGACGTGGTCCGTGCCGCGCCCCGGGCCGGGGCGCCGTAGGTGTGGGGCGGGGCGACGCTGCCGCCGGACGCAATCCGTACCGGTGCGCCCGGGGCGACGGAGCGAGTCCGGCGGCCGATGGGAACCGGGGCCCCGACGGGCTGTCGAGTCCAGGCCGACGCCCCCGTAAGCGGCCCCGTGCCGCCCCGTCCGCGTCCGGCTCAGAGCGCAGCGAGCGCCGTCTCGAGGATGTCCAGACCCTCGTTGAGCAGGTCCTCGCCGATGACCAGCGGCGGCAGGAAGCGGACCACGTTGCTGTACGTACCGGTGGTCAGGACCAGCAGGCCCTCCTGGTGGCACGCCTTCGCGAGCGCGGCGGTGGCCTCGGCGTTCGGCTCCTTCGAACCGGACTTGACCAGCTCGATCGCGATCATCGCGCCACGTCCGCGGACCTCGCCGATGATGTCGAACTTCTCCGCCATCGTGCCCAGGCGCGCCTTCATGATCTCGCCGATCCGGCGGGCCTTGGCGTTCAGGTCCAGCTCACGCATGGTCTCGATGGAGCCCAGCGCCGCCGCGCACGCCACCGGGTTGCCGCCGTACGTGCCGCCGAGGCCGCCCGCGTGCGCCGCGTCCATCATCTCGGCGCGGCCGGTGACCGCGGCCAGCGGCAGACCGCCGGCGATGCCCTTGGCGGTGGTGATCAGGTCCGGGACGATGTTCTCGTCCTCGCACGCGAACCACTGCCCCGTGCGGCAGAAGCCGGACTGGATCTCGTCGGCGACGAAGACGATGCCGTTCTCCTTCGCGAAGTTCGCGATGGCGGGCAGGAAGCCCTTCGCCGGCTCGATGAAGCCGCCCTCACCGAGCACCGGCTCGATGATGATCGCCGCGACGTTCTCCGCGCCGATCTGCTTGGTGATCTGTGAGATGGCCTGCTCGGCGGCCTCCTGCGCACAGTTCTCCGGGCCGGTCAGCCAGCGGTACGGGTAGGCCAGCGGCACCCGGTAGACCTCAGGCGCGAACGGGCCGAAACCGTGCTTGTACGGCATGTTCTTCGCGGTCAGCGCCATCGTGAGGTTCGTACGGCCGTGGTAACCGTGGTCGAACACGACAACTGCCTGGCGCTTGGTGTAGGCGCGGGCGACCTTCACCGCGTTCTCCACCGCCTCCGCGCCCGAGTTGAACAGCGCGGACTTCTTCGCGTGGTCGCCCGGCGTCAGCTCCGCGAGCTGCTCACACACCTCGACGTACGGCTCGTACGGCGTGACCATGGCGCAGGTGTGGGTGAAGTCCGCGAGCTGCGCGGTGGCGCGGCGCACCACGGCCTCGGCGCTGTTGCCGACCGACGTCACGGCGATGCCGGAGCCGAAGTCGATGAGGGAGTTGCCGTCGACGTCCTCCAGGACGCCGCCGCCGGCGCGCTGGATGAAGACGGGCAGCACCGCACCGACGCCACCCGCCACGGTGGCCTGCTTACGCTCCCACAGCGCCTGCGACTTGGGGCCGGGGATCGCGGTGACGACGCGACGCTCCTGGGGGAGGGCGGGGCCTCCGGACAGTTCGGTCATGGCAGTCTCCTGGGGGTGGAAGGGGACGTACGAAAGGTCTTTTCTCGCAGGCTAGGGGTGGTGGGCCGGGTCTGGCATGTTCCGTTCGGGAGAAGTGCGCGTGTTGCGTTGTCCGCGCCGGACATAGCGACGGCGCGGGGCCAGTAGATTGAGCGGCGGCGCACCGCACGGCGGCGCACCCGCGCCGTCGCCGAAGCGGACGGTCCACGAACGACGCAGGCACAGTCCAAGGGGGACGAGGGGCACCGGATGGACACCGAGGGCACGCACGACGCACCGCACACCGTTCCGCCGCCACCGCACGGAGCACCCCGACCCGAACCCACCGTCCCGCGCCCCGCGGCAC
>NZ_VKJP01000544.1 GCF_007280575.1 Streptomyces benahoarensis | reverse complement strand
CTCGACACCCTCGGCCCCGGCCCCCTCGCGCCCCCCACTGAGGCTGCCCGCATCGACATCCACACCCACTACGTGCCCCTCGGCTGGCCCGATCTGGCGACCGCCGCCGGGCCCGCGCCCGACTGGCCTTGGCTGCGCGTCACCTCCGAACGCGACGCCATGATCATGGTCGGCTCCCGGGAGTTCCGCCGTATCGGCGCCGACTGCTGGGACGCCGACACCCGCCTCGCCGACATGGCCGCCGACGGCATCGACGCCCAGGTCATCTCCCCGACACCGGTCTTCTTCCACTACGACCGCCCCGCCGACCAGGCGATCAAGGTCGCGAAGATCTTCAACGACCTCGCCCTGGAGATCTGCGCCCCCGCCCCCGGACGGCTGCTGCCTTTCGCGCAGGTTCCTTTGCAGGATCCGGACGCCGCCTGCCGCGAACTCGACCGCTGCCTCGCCAACGGCCACCACGGCGTGGAGATCGGCAACCACGTCGGCGACCGCGACCTCGACGACGAGGGCATCGTCACCTTCCTCCAGCACTGCGCGGACCGCGGCGCCCCCGTCTTCGTCCACCCCTGGGACATGCCGGCCTCCCCGCGCCTGGACCGCTGGATGGCCCAGTGGCTGACCGGCATGCCCGCCGAAACCCATCTGTCGGTGCTCGCCCTCATCCTCGGCGGCGTCTTCGACCGGGTCCCCGACACCCTGCGGATCTGCTTCGCGCACGGCGGCGGCTCGTTCGCGTTCTGGCTGGGCCGCCTGGAGAACGCCTGGCACCGCCGCGCCGACGTCATCGCCACCTCCGCGCACCCGCCGTCGCACTACACCGACCGTTTCTCCGTCGACTCCGTCGTCTTCGAGCCCACCGCGCTGCGCACCCTCGTCGACACCCTCGGCGCGAGCCAGGTGATGGTCGGCAGCGACTACCCCTATCCGCTCGGGGAACGGCCCGTCGGCGAGGTCGTCCACCGCTCGGACTTCCTGGACGAAGCCGGGCGCGCGGCGATCCTCGGCGGCAACGCCCGGCGCTTTCTGGGGCTGCCGACGGTCTGAACGAGGAGGCGGACCGGAGGCTCGCCTCGCGCAACCGGCCTGTGCCGCCCGCCCGTTGCCCCGAAATGCCCCCGGCGGCCGGTGCCCGTCCCGCCTCCCCCGGACGAACCGGCCGCCGGGATCCGTACGTTGTACCGAGGCGGCGGCCACCGGGCCCCGCGTCCGTACCGCGGTGGCGGCCACCGGGCCCCGCGTCCGTACCGAGGCGGCGGCCACCGGGACCGCCCCCGTACCGCGGTCGTGGCCGCCCGTACCGCCCTCGTACCGAAGGAGACACGCCAGTGAACAGCGCACCGGGACGCGTCGTCGACGTCCCCACCGACCGGGGAAGCGTGCCGGTCCGCCGCACCGGGCCCCTCCGCTACGCCACCGCCGCCCGCTTCCGGCCGCCGGTCCGCACCCCCGCGGGCACCGACGTGCCGGTGCCCGGCGCGATGTGCCCGCAGCCGCCGTCCCGGCTCGAAGCCGTGATGGGCCCCGCCCGGAACCTGCCGCAGGACGAGGACTGCCTGCACCTGAGCATCACCGCCCCGGCCGCGCCCGCAGCCCCCCGGCCCGTCCTCGTCTTCCTCCACGGCGGCGGCTTCACCAGCGGCTCCGGCCTCCTCGACTGGTACGACGGGGCCCGGCTCAGCGCCGAGGGCGACCTCGTCGTCGTCTCCGTCAACTACCGCATCGGCCCCCTCGGCTTCCTCCGCCACCCGGACGTCGCCCCCGGCAACCTCGGCCTCCTCGACCAACTCGCCGCGCTGCGCTGGGTGGCCGAGAACATCGCCCGGCACGGCGGCGACCCGGCGCAGGTCACCGTCGCCGGACAGTCCGCCGGAGCGATCTCCCTGGCCCTGCTGCTGCGCCACCCCGACACCCCGGGCCTGCTGCGCCGCGCCATCCTCCAGAGCCCGGTGCTCGGCCCCGTCCAGACCGACCCCGCCGAGGCCGACGCGGAGGGCGCCGCCTTCCTGGAGGCGCTGGACGGCGACCCGTTCACCGCCGGACACGACGCCCTGCTCACGGCCCGCGCGGCCGCCGCCGAACGCGTCGCGGAACGCACCGGCAGCCGCGTCTCACCGCCGTTCGCCCCCGTCGTCGGCGCCGACCCGGTCCCCGCCACCCCGCCCGCCACCGGCCTCGACGGCATCGACCTCCTCGTCGGCTGGACCCGCGAGGAGCTGACCGCCTTCGGCCTCTCCCGCCCCGACGCCCGCGCCGCCGAGGGCCCCGCCTTCGCCCGCCCGATCGCGGAATTCCACGCCTGGGCCACGTCCGCGGGCGCCCGGGTCACCACCTACCGGCTGGACTGGACGCCGGAGGGCTCGCCGTTCGGGGCCGTCCACTGCCTGGAGCTGCCGCTGCTGCTCGGGGACGAGGCGGCGTGGGGGGATGCGCCGATGCTCGGCGATGTCCCTTGGGCCGACGTCGACGCCTTCGGGCGCGCATTGCGGACCGCCTGGGCCGCCTTCGTGCGTGCGGGGGCGGTGGACCCGGGCGTGACGGAGGGGCATCCGGTGAGCTGGGCGCCGGCTATCTCTTATACACATCTGACGCTGCCGACGACTTAA
>NZ_VKJP01000543.1 GCF_007280575.1 Streptomyces benahoarensis | reverse complement strand
CCGGCAACCACCAAGTTCTACACCTATTAAGTCGTCGGCAGCGTCAGATGTGTATAATAGACAGCAAGCGACGTATACGTACCCGCGCGACTCGACAGACAGGGCCCGGCCTCGGGAGCCGCTGCGGACGTGGGAAGGGCCACGGCGGCCGGGTGGTCGTTCGGCCGTCGGTCCACAGCCCGCACGCCGATTCGAGGGCACGACCTAAAATCCCCGGGTAGGGGGCCAGCCGTGCTGAGGGCGGCCGACATCCGATCCGCGAAGGGACGACGCGTTGACCGACAGCGAAGGCAATCGGACCTCGGTCACGGACAAGGGCCCGCTGGGCCGGGCCCCGGAGACCGAGCGGCCGGGCCCGGCGGGAGGTCGGCGGGGCCCGGAGACGGACCGGCCGGATCCCGAGGACGGCCGAGCGAACCCGGAGGCGAACCCGCAGGCCCCCGAGCCGAAGGGCGACCGCCCGCAGGGCGACGCAGGTCGGGCGGGCGCAGCCGGTACGGCGGGCACGGCCGGTCAGACGGCAGCCTCCGGTCAGCCGGGCGCAGCCGGTACGGCGGGCGCAGCCGATCAGCCAGATACACCCGGTCAGTCGGACGCAACCGGTCAGCCAGGCACGCCCCGTCGGCCGGACGCGGCCGACCGAACAACCCCCGCCAACCCCGTCCCGGAAGCCGCTGCCGACGCCCCCGCCGCCAAGCTCACGCCCCGGGAGCGCCGTAAGCGCATCGCGGACCGGGTGCTGGCCGAGGGGCAGGTGACGATCGAGGAGCTGGTGCAGGAGTTGGGCGTCAGCCAGATGACCGTGCACCGGGATCTGGACACGTTGGAGCATCAGGGGTGGCTGCGGAAGGTGCGGGGCGGGGCGACGGCCGCGCCGAACGCGCTCTTCGAGTCCAATGCGCGGTGGCGGGGGAATGAGCAGGTCGCGGCGAAGGAGGCGATCTGTGCGGCGGCGCTGGCCATCGCGGAGCCGGGGCAGGCCGTGATCATCGACGACTCCAGTACGGCGCTGCCGCTGGCCCGGGCGCTGTCCTCGCGCGGCGCGTACACCGTCATCACCAACTCCCTTCAGGTGATCAACGAGCTGGCGGAGGAGCCCGATATCCGGGTGATCGCGCTGGGCGGCGAGTACCACGCGGCGTTCAACGCCTTCCTCGGCATGTCCACCGCCGACAGCGCCCGCAGCTTCCGCGCCGATGTCGCGTTCCTGTCCACCTCGGCCGTCGACAACGGCCACTGCTACCACCAGGCGCAGGAAAACGTCCTGGTCAAGCGGGCATTGATGGCGGCGGCGCGGCGGAAGGTGCTGCTCGTCGACCATTCGAAGTTCGGCCGTCAGGCGCTCTACGAGCTGGCGCCGCTCGCCGATTTCGACCTCGTCATCTCCGACACACAGCTGCCGCAGGAGGAGCAGGACGCGCTGCAGTCGCTGGGCGTGCGCTACGAGTTGGTGTCCGAGGAGCCGCACCGCCCGTGACGGACAGCAGGGCGCCCGCCGCCGGAGGAATCCGGTGGCGGGCGCCCTGCTGTGTACAGG
The DNA here is from genome assembly GCF_007280575.1 of Streptomyces benahoarensis. GTDB lineage: Bacteria > Actinomycetota > Actinomycetes > Streptomycetales > Streptomycetaceae > Streptomyces > Streptomyces benahoarensis. The sequence goes on along the minus strand of NZ_VKJP01000543.1, from coordinate 1,113 downwards.
TGGCGGTCAGTGGCGGTGGCGGGCGGCGCCCACCGGGTCCTTCTTGAACGCCCAGTTCATCTTGGGTTCCATCGCGAAGCGGAAGACGCGTTGCACGGGTGGGGTGCACAGCAGCGTGATGACGGTGCCCGCGATGAGGGTCAGCAGGATCGCGCCCCACGGGGTGTGCAGCCAGGCGGCGTCGTACCAGTTCCAGAAGCGGGAGCCCTTGGCGAGGAAACCGTGCAGCAGATAGCCGTAGAGGGTGCCGGCGCCGAGGGCGGTGCACCACATCGTGCGGCCCGGGATCCAGGCGAAGAAGCAGGCGACGAGGACCAGCGAGCAGCCGAACAGGGCGAGCGTCATGATGGCGCCGCTCCACCAAGGGGCGTGCAGTTCCTGCGCGGCGTCGCGGTGGTAGAACCACGCGGCGTTCATCCGCGGCGCGGCCCAGTACGCGAAGAGCAGCGCCCCGGCCATGATCGGCACGGCGGCGATGCGGGCCCGGCGGTTGCGGACGAGCTTGAAGTGCTCGGCCTTCAGGTTCAGTCCGAGGACGAAGAACGGCAGGAACTGCAGGACGCGCTGGAGGTCGAGGTCGTCACCGATCTCCGGCGAGAGGGAGGCCGCGACGGCGATGGTGAGCGCCAGCGGGACCGGCCAGCGGACGATTTTCCACAGCGGGGTGGTCAGCCGCCAGATGAAGAGCGCGATCAGGAACCAGGTGAGGTACCAGGGGTCCAGGAGGCTGATGGGGTAGCCGGGGTCGTCGTCCGCCCACCGCTTGAAGAAGGTGTAGGCGACCTCGAAGAGGATGTACGGGACGGCGACGCCGGTGATCAGCCGCTGGAGCCGGTCCTTGCGCATATCGAAACTGCGCGAGAAGTAGCCGGAGATGATGATGAACGCCGGCATGTGGAAGGCATAGACGGTGATGTAGAGGGCGGCGGCGGAGCGGCTGCCGTCCCGCAGCGGCTCCCAGGCGTGCCCCATGGCCACCAGCACGATGGCGAGGTACTTCGCGTTGTCGAAGAACGCGTCCCGCTGCTTCTTCGGTGCGGGCGCCGCGTCCTGACGGGGTGCGGGGGACTGCCGCGGTACGGCTGCCGCGGCGGGCGGGGCGAGGGCCGTGGC
>NZ_VKJP01000542.1 GCF_007280575.1 Streptomyces benahoarensis | reverse complement strand
GGTTCGCCGAGGCGTGTGAGCGGGCGGGGGTCGTGGTGCGGCCGTTCGCGGGTGAGGGTGTGCGCGTGACGATCGGCGAGAGCGCGGCGATGGATCTGTTCCTGGGGGTCGCCGAGGAGTTCCGCAAGACGGTGTGACGGAACATTTCCGGTCAGGAGGCCGCGGGTCCTACGGGCCCGCGGCCTTTTGCGTGCGCGGGGTGGTTCGGCCGCCGGGAGTCGCGATGCGGAGCGGTTCCGGGGGCGTGACCACGGTCACGTACCCCCCGTCCGGGCAGGTCCGGGGCATAGGAGATAATCGCTTGTGAATGTGAACGCGTTCACAAGCGCGCCGTTTATGTCCCGCTTCACTGCGTGCATAAAGGGCGAAAGCCGTAGTGAAGCGGCGACGTAAGGAGAACCGACGTGGAGCTGGCGTTGGCGCCAGAGACCTTGGCGCGATGGCAATTCGGCATCACCACCGTCTACCACTTCCTCTTCGTGCCCCTGACGATCTCCCTCGCGGCTCTGGTGGCCGGGCTGGAGACCGCATGGGTACGGACGGGCAAGGAGAAGTACCTTCGAGCCACCAAGTTCTGGGGCAAGCTTTTCCTGATCAATATCGCGATGGGTGTCGTCACCGGCATCGTCCAGGAGTTCCAGTTCGGCATGAACTGGTCCGACTACTCACGCTTCGTCGGTGACATCTTCGGTGCCCCGCTCGCGTTCGAAGCGCTCCTGGCGTTCTTCTTCGAGTCCACCTTCATCGGACTGTGGATCTTCGGCTGGGACAAGCTGCCGAAGAAGATCCACTGCTTCTGCATGTGGATGGTCTCGATCGGCACCATGCTGTCCGCCTACTTCATCCTGGCGGCCAACTCCTGGATGCAGCACCCGGTCGGCTACAAGTACAACGCCGCGAACGGCCGGGCCGAGCTGACCGACTTCTGGAAGGTGCTCACCCAGGACACCACGCTGGTCGTCGTCTTCCACACCCTCACCGCCGCCTTCCTCACCGGCGCCGCGTTCATGGTCGGCATCTCCGCGTACCACCTGATGCGCAAGAAGCACGTCACGGTGATGCGAACGTCGCTGCGGCTCGGGCTGGTCACGCTGGTGATCGCCGGGATGCTCACCGCGATCAGCGGCGACACGCTCGGCAAGGTGATGTTCAAGCAGCAGCCGATGAAGATGGCCGCCGCCGAGGCGCTGTGGGACAAGGAGGAGCCCGCACCGTTCTCCGTCTTCGCCTACGGCGACGTCGACAAGGGCCACAACAAGGTCGCCGTCGAGATCCCCGGCCTCCTCTCCTTCCTCGCCCACAACGACTTCTCCTCGCCGGTGCCGGGCATCAACGACGTCAACAAGGCCGAACAGCAGCGGTTCGGGCCGGACGATTACCGGCCCAACATCCCCGTCGCGTACTGGGGCTTCCGCTGGATGATCGGCTTCGGGATGACGTCCTTCGCCATCGGCCTGGCCGGGCTCTGGCTGACCCGGAAGAAGTTCTGGCTCGCGCCGGGGCTGCGGACCGGGGACGATGAGCCACCCCGGCTCGCGCTCACGAAGAACACCGCGCTCGGCGCCCGGCTGAGCAAGTGGTACTGGTCGCTGGCGTTCGTCACCCTCGGCTTCCCGCTGATCGCCAACTCCTGGGGCTGGATATTCACCGAGATGGGCCGCCAGCCGTGGGCCGTCTACGGCGTGCTGCGCACCTCCGACTCGGTCTCCCCCGGCGTCTCCCAGGGCGAGGTGCTCACCTCGATGATCGTCTTCACCGCGCTCTACGCGATCCTCGCCGTCGTCGAGGTGCGGCTGCTGGTGAAGTACGTCAAGGCCGGACCGCCAGAACTCACCGACGACGACCTCAACCCGCCCACCAGGATCGGCGGCGACTCCGACGCCGACCGGCCGATGGCCTTCTCGTACTAGGAGGCGACCGTGCAACTCCACGACGTCTGGTTCGTCCTCATCGCCGTGCTCTGGACGGGCTACTTCTTCCTGGAGGGCTTCGACTTCGGGGTCGGTGTCCTCACCAAACTGCTCGCCCGGGACCGCACGGAGCGGCGGGTCCTGATCAACACCATCGGTCCGGTCTGGGACGGCAACGAGGTGTGGCTGCTGACCGCCGGCGGCGCCACCTTCGCCGCCTTCCCGGAGTGGTACGCCACTCTTTTCTCCGGCTTCTACCTGCCGCTGCTGGTGATTCTCGTCTGCCTGATCGTGCGCGGTGTCGCCTTCGAGTACCGCGCCAAGCGCAGCGAGGAGAGGTGGCAGCGCAACTGGGAGCACGCGATCTTCTGGACCTCGCTGCTGCCCGCGTTCCTGTGGGGCGTGGCGTTCGGCAACATCGTCCACGGCGTGAAGATCGACGCGCACAAGGAGTACGTCGGCGGTGTCCTGGACCTGCTCAACCCGTACGCGCTGCTGGGCGGGCTGGTCACGCTGACGCTGTTCACCTTCCACGGTGCGGTCTTCACCGCGCTCAAGACGGTCGGTGACATAAGGGAGCGGGCCCGCCGGATGGCGACCGGGCTCGGGCTGGTCGCCGCGGTGCTGGCGGCCGCCTTCCTGATCTGGACGCAGGCGCACCGGGGCGACGGCGCCAGCCTGGTCGCACTGGTCGTGGCGGTCGTCGCGCCTGGCTCTTATACACATCTGACGCTGCCGACGGCCTAATAAGT
>NZ_VKJP01000541.1 GCF_007280575.1 Streptomyces benahoarensis | reverse complement strand
ATTAAGTCGTCGGCAGCGTCAGATGCGTATAAGAGACAGCGAGGGCGGAGACCAGGAACTCGTTGCCGCAGACCCGCAGGCCCTCGGCGGCGCGGGCGGTCATCCTGGTCTTCGAGCCCGGCGCGTACACCTGGACCAGGGAGGCGTCCTTCCAGCAACCGCCGTCCTTGAGGCCCTCGTTGATGGTGTGCAGCACGGTGTGCGCGGAGCCGCCCGGGGCGAGGGTGACGGCGCTGCCCGCCGAGCCCTCGCGGTCGGCGGGGTGGCCGATGGCCGAGCCGTCCTTGGCGAGCAGGGCGATGCCGGGGTAGCCGCGCAGGGTGCAGCTCTTCCGGCCGGTGTTGGTGAAGGACAGCGGGTAGCGGATGTTCCCGGCGCCCGTGTCGGCCTGGCCCAGCTCCAGCCGCAGGGCGTCGGCGGAGCAGCGGTCACCCGAGGTGTCCTGCGAGCCCGCCGCCCGGGCCGCCCCCCGGGCCACCGTCGCACCGCCACCGGAGGTACCGGAACCGCCGGCCGAGCCGCCGGTGGTGGCGGACTCCCCGGGCTTCGCGTCGTCGGACGCCCGACCGTCGGCGTTCGCCTGGCCGCCCGAGGTGCTGGACGCCGAGGCGGAGGAGGCGTGACCGGCCGCGTCCGCGCCACCGACCGAGTTGTCGCACGCGGTCAGGCCGAAGGCTGCGGCCGCGGCGAGGGTGAGGGCGGCGGCGGTGCGGACCGGGCGGAGAAGGGTGCGGTGCGACATGGTGGTGCGTTCCTTTGCCATGGGGGGAGCGGCCTGCCAGGGGCGCCGGGCCGTGGGGTTCGGCACTCCCCTACGGTGCGCCCCCGCGCTGCCGTCCCGCTAACGCGCCGCTAACACCGCCCGAAAGCCCCGCCGGTGACGGCCCGTACGCCCCGGACCTGCGGTTTCGTCCTCGCCGTCCGCCTTCACCCCTTCCGTCGCAGCAGCCGCCGCAACCCCGTGACGACCACCGTCGCCAGGACGAACACCAGCCCCACCTTGACCAGTCCGGGGCTGAGCGCCGAGCCGTCCGCGGTACTGCCGGAACCGTCCTTGCCGCCGTCGTCCGCCTCCTGGCCCGCCGCCGACTCGGGCAGCTGCTTCCCGCTCAGGCCGACCGGTTCGACGGGACTGTTCTCGCCCTCCGAGCCGAACATCAGGGTGCGGCCGTCGGGGGTGAAGCTCACCGATTCGCCCTGTTGCTGGACGGGGACGCCGACGCTGCCGAGGTCCTTGGGACGGCCGTCCTGCCAGGCGTACATCCGGGCGCCGAAGTAGCTGCGGAGCACCAGCCGGGTGCCGTCGGGCGAGAACGAGCCGTCCGTCACCCACAGGTCGATCGGCGCGACCTTGCGGAAGACGTTCGTTCCGGACGTCGACAGCCGCTCGGGGGCGGCGTAGAGCGCACCGCCGCCGCCCTGCTTCTTGCTGGCGATGTAGACCCGGCCGGTCTTCGGATGCACCATCAGCGCCTCGGCGTCGCGCGGCCCGTCGTCGTACTTCACGTCGAACTGCGTGGCCGTGACGGTCTGGTCGCGCAGCTGCTTCGGCTCCGGGAAGCGGTAGATCCAGACGTGGTCCCATGTGCCGCCGAGGTTGTCGCCGATGTCGCCGACGTAGAGGTTGCCGTCCGGGCCGAGGGAGATCGCCTCGACGTCGCGGGGGTCGCCGATGCCGCGCAGGGTGACGGTGGCGACGGTGCGGCCGGTGCGGGAGTCGATGGCGTAGAGGTACGGGCCGTCGTCGCTGTCGTTGTGGGTCCAGTAGACGCCGGGGTGTGCGCGGCTGGCGATCAGGCCGCTGGACTCGGTGATCCGGTGGTCGCCGATCCGGAAGCCGTCCGGCTCGTCGGCGGCCGCGGGAGCGACGGCCGTACTCATCAAAAGCCCCGCGGCACCGGCCGCGCACAGTAGCGAACGCATGCGCTCAGGGTGCCATCCCGCCGCCCGGCGAGGCATAGGCGAGCGGGGGCGGGAGCGGGCACCGGGAGCGGAACGGCGCCCCGGCGCCGCGCGCCCGACGCGACGTCCGCCGGTCCGCCCGCGTGGGCAGGGTCACGTACCGCCCGGTAACGGCGTCGGAGATCATGGCGGGATGAGGATCATGCCCGTCGGTGACTCGATGACCATCGGCAGCTGCGGTGACTTCACCTGGCGTTACCGCCTGTGGCAGCACCTGCGTGCGGTCCACGGCGGGCCGTTCCGGCTGGTCGGCCCGCGCGACGCGCTGCACGACACCGCCGCCGACGCCGCCACCTCACACCGCTACGCCGATCCGGCCTTCCCGCCGGACGCCCGCCGCCATCTCGCCGGGTGGGGCGAGGGCTGGCTGCACATGGCGCCGCTGATCGGCGACGCCGTCCGCGCCCACCGCGCCGACACCCTGCTGGTCTCCCTCGGCCTGATAGACCTCGGCTTCTACACCGACGCGGCCCAGACCGCCGCCAACGTACGGGGGTTCCTGACCGCCGCCCGCCGCGCCGACCCGCACATCCGGGCCGTGCTGCTGCCCGTCCTGGCCAACTCCCGCGCGGCGAGCGACCCGGAGTTCGCCGCCGAGTGCGCCCGTTTCAACGCCCTCCTCGCGCGGGCCGCCGCCGACCTCACCAC
>NZ_VKJP01000540.1 GCF_007280575.1 Streptomyces benahoarensis | reverse complement strand
AAGAGACAGGGGTGCGGGTGTGGTCGAGCCACTCCGGGGACGGTCCGGCGGCGGCGTCGGGCCCCAGCAGCAACTGGAGGCTGTCGCCGTCGCACAGCACCGTGGAGAGGGTGGCCAGCCGGCCGTTGACCCGGGCGCCGATACAGCGGTGCGCGTCCTCGCCGTGCAGGGCGTACGCGCCGTCCACACAGCTCGACCCGGCGGGCAGCCCCACGGGCCGGGCGCCCGCCGTCCGGCCGCCCGGGGCGGTGTCCCCGGTGCAGAAGACGGTGATCTCACGGTCCTGGGCGAGATCGTCGCGGAGCGAGGACCAGAAGGTGTCCGAATCGGGCGTGGCGCGCTGCCACTCCAGGAGACGGGAGAGCCACCCGGGGCGCGTCGGGTCGGCCCGCTCGCCGTCCGGGGTGTCGGCGCCGTCCACCGGGGCGGCGTACGGATTGCCCAGGGCGATCACCCCGGCCTCCGCGACGCGGTGCATCTGATGGGTACGGATCAACGTTTCCGCGATCTCCCCCGCCTCGCCCGCCACCGCGGTGTGCAGCGACTGGTAGAGGTTGAACTTGGGGGCCGCGATGAAGTCCTTGAACTCCGAGACGACGGGCGTAAAGCAAGTGTGCAGCTCCCCCAGGACCGCGTAGCAGTCGGCGTCCTCGGGGACCAGCACCAGGATCCGCCCGAGGTCGGCGCCGGTCAGCTCGCCGCGGGCCCGCCGTACCCGGTGCACCGAGACGAGGTGCCGGGGCCGCAGCCGGACCTCCGCATCGATCCCGGCGTCGGTCAGGACCGTACGCATCCGGGCGGCGAGCACGGCGAGCGGATCGCGGCGGTCCGCGTGCGCGCGCAGCAGGCGGCGGGTGGCGGCGTACTCCTCCGGGTGCAGGATCGCGAAGACCAGGTCCTCCAGCTCGCTCTTGAGGGCCTGGACGCCGAGGCGTTCGGCGAGCGGGATGAGGACGTCGCGGGTGACCTTGGCGATCCGGACCTGTTTCTCCGGGCGCATCACGCCGAGGGTGCGCATGTTGTGCAGCCGGTCGGCGAGTTTGATGGACATCACCCGGACGTCGTGGCCGGTGGCGACGAGCATCTTGCGGAACGTCTCCGGTTCGGCGGCCGCACCGTAGTCGACCTTCTCCAGCTTGGTGACGCCGTCGACGAGATAGCGGACCTCGGCGCCGAACTCCGCCCGTACCTGATCGAGCGTCACCTCGGTGTCCTCGACGGTGTCGTGGAGCAGTGAGGCGGTCAACGTCGTGGTTTCGGCTGCGAGTTCGGCGAGAATGAGGGTCACCGCGAGCGGGTGGGTGATGTACGGTTCGCCGCTCTTCCGCATCTGGCCGCGGTGCGAGGACTCGGCCAGCGTGTACGCCTTGGCGAGGATCGCGAGATCGGCGTGCGGATGGTGGCCGCGGTGCACCTTGGCGACGTGTTCCAGCGCGTCGGGGAGGCCGCCGCGCGGCGCCGGGCCGAGCAGTGCGGCCCGGCCGATGCGACGCAGTCCGTGCAGCGCGGGCCGGGGCAGACCACGGCGGCTCCGGGCCGTGTCCGGGTTTCCAGGGTTCGTGGCCTCTGCGCTCATGGGCACCTCCGGCAGCGAGTCGACCGGCGGTCAGGCGCCGTCGGTTGAGCGGCCGGGCCGGTGGTTGATGCTACCGAGCCCACCACGCAGCGTTGCCCGCCCCCTCCCCCCTACGAAACGGATCACCCGTTCGAGCGAACTTCCCGGCGACGGCCGTGTCTTGGGAGGGCGGCGGTGTGGCGGCGTACGGTCAGGCGGTTCCCCCGGCGAGCCAGGCGCGGTCGAGGGTCCCCTCGGCGACGATCACGGCGGGTCCAGTCATCTCCACCGTGCCGTCGGGCAGTTCGGTGATCTCCAGGGTGCCGCCGAGGACATCGACGGTGTACGTGACGGGGGTGCCGGTCAGCGCCGGGTCGGTGCCGTCACGGCGGGCGGTGGCGACGGCGACGGCGCACGCGCCGGTACCACAGGAGCGGGTCTCACCGGAGCCGCGCTCATGCACCCGCATGGCGACATGGCGCGGTCCGCGGTCGACGACGAACTCGACATTGACGCCCTCCGGGTAGACCGCGGCGGGCGCGACGCCCGGTGCGTCGAGCAGCGCACCGGCGTGCGTCAGGTCCTCGACGAACGCGACGGCGTGCGGGTTGCCCATGTTGACGTTCCGGGACGGCCAGGTGCGCTCACCCACGGTGATGACGGCGCTGCCCTCGGGCAGCGCGGCGCGCCCCATGCCGACGGTGACGTCACCGGTCTTGGCGACGTGCACCCGGCGGACCCCGGCGCGGGTGGCGACGGCGAGGTCGCCGGCTTCGGCCAGTCCGGCGTGGAGGAGGTAGCGGGCGAAGACGCGGACGCCGTTGCCGCACATCTCGGCGACCGAGCCGTCGCCGTTGCGGTAGTCCATGAACCACTCGGCCTCGTCGGCCATCGCCCGCGCCTCGGGGTGGGCGGCGGCGCGCACGGCACGCAGCACACCATCGGCGCCGAGCCCGGCGCGCCGGTCGCAGATCCGGGCGACCGCGGCGGCAGTCAGGTCGAGACGGCCGTCCGGGTCCGGAACGATCACGAAGTCGTTCTCGGTGCCGTGGCCCTTGAGGAAGTCGATACGCGCTGCGGTGCTCACCCCTGAATCGTACGGGCCACGGGGGTGATCCGGCGCGCGGGGCGGGCG
>NZ_VKJP01000053.1 GCF_007280575.1 Streptomyces benahoarensis | reverse complement strand
GCTACGCCTTGGACCTCTTCGACCGCGAGACCGCCCGGGACCTCGCCGACCGCCTGGTCCGGCTCATAGAGGCAGCCGTCGCCGCCCCCGACCGACCCCTCGGCGAGCTGCCCGTCCTGCTCGACGAACTCACCCACGAATACACCTCCCGCTACGGCGGACCCGTCGACCTCCGCCGGCAGTACCCGGCGTCCGAGTTCGCCCCGCCGCACGGCGCGTTCCTGCTGCTCCTGGAGGACGGCGAGCCGGTCGCCGGGGGCGCCTACCGCCGCCACGACGCCCGCACCGCGGAGCTGAAACGCATCTGGACGCACTCCGCACACCGCCGCCGCGGGCTGGCCCGCCGGGTGCTCCGGGCACTGGAGCAGGAGGCCGCCGCCCATGGCTACACCCGCCTCTACCTGACGACGGGGCCCCGCCAGCCGGAGGCCAGGGGCCTGTACCTGGCCGCGGGTTACCGCCCGCTCTTCGACCTGACCGCACCGCCGGAGTCGATCGGCCCGCTGCCGTTCGAGAAGCCCCTGGAGACCCGCCGCCCATGACCAGCCCCAGCTTCCCCGAGCGGACCGCGATGCGCGCCGGCGCCCTTCTCACCGCCGCCGCGCTGACCCTCGCCGGGTGCGCCGAACCGGCGGCCACCGGCAAGGACGCGCCGGACGGCCACAGCTCAGCCGTGCCCACCACAGACGTCGTCTCCGGCATCGCCAAGGACCCGGCCGCCGCCGCGCTGCTGCCCGACGGGGTCCGCGCCCGCGGCACGCTCGCCCTCGCCTCCAGCATCAGTTCGCTACCCGGCGCCGTCTATCTGCCGGACGGCAGGACCGTCGCCGGCGAGGACATCGACCTCGCGGACGCCGTCGGCAAGGTCCTGGGCCTGCGGCTGAAGCGGGAGCCGGCGAGCTTCGAGGCGATCCTGCCCGCCCTCGGCAGCGGCCGGTACGACGTGGGTACCGGCAACTTCGGCGTCACCGACGCCCGCCGGAAGACCCTCGACTTCGTCACGTACGTCAATGACGGCCAGGGCTTCGCCGTCCGCGAGGACAGCGCGCTGAAGAAGGTCACCGCGCTGACGCAGCTGTGCGGTCTGACCGTCGCCACCGGCGCCGGGACGACCTTCGAGGCGACGCTGGAGAAGGAACGCCCCCGCTGCGCCGCCGCCGGGAAGAAGCCGTACGACGTCAAGACGTACGCCGAGGTGTCCGCGCTGTACGCCTCGCTCCAGCAGGGCCGCACCGATGTGGTGATGAGCACCGTCAACGGTCTGCGGTACGCCGTCAGCCGCCAGCCCGGACTGCGGTTCCTCAACGCCTACAAGCGGCTGGACGTCGGCTTCGCCTTCACAAAGGGCAGCCCCCTGACGCCCGCCTTCCGGGCCGCCGTCAACCACCTCATCAAGAGCGGGAGTTACCACAAAATCCTCAAGAAGTGGGGCACCGCGGACTCGGCGCTGGCCACCTCGCGGATCAGTCCCCCGGAGATCCGCTGACGCACACGGGCGTGTCCGCAAAGTCCCGTCGTCCGCCCGGAGCACACCAGGCGGGACGTCGCGGACACGCACGCGGGGCACGGGCCGCCCTTCCGGACCGCCCGTGCCCCGCACCGCCGATGCGCCGCCGGCTACCGCCGCCGCGCCCGCCTTCGCCGGTCCCCCTGTGACCTGCCGGTGCACGACCTGGTCCATCAGCGCGGCCAGCACATCGCGGACCGTGGACCGGTTGCGCGCGTCACAGGTGAGGACCGGCACCTCCGGGCCGATGCCCAGCGCCTCGCGGACCTCGCCCAGCGCGAAGAGCTGCGCGCCGTCGAAGCGGTTGACCGCCAGGACGAACGGCGTCCCGCGCTCCTCGAAGTAGTCGAGCGCGGGGAACGAATCCTCGATCCGGCGGGTGTCCACCAGCACGATCGAGCCCAGCGCGCCCTCCACCAGGTCGTCCCAGAGGAACGAGCCAGCCCCCCGCTGATCACGATCTTCACGGCGAGCGGTGCGGCTTTGTCAGAGCGCCCGGACATGGTCCCTGATCCTCTCCAGGACATGGAGCGGCAGCTCCGTGGGTTGTTGACAGACCAGCAGGCCACCGACGAGGAGATCGGAGATGAGCACCTTGGCCACCCCCAGCGGCACGCCGATCTTCTCGGCCACCTCGGCGACCATCGTCGGCTGCGCGCACAGCGCCACGATCCGGCGCCGCTCGAACTCCAGGGAGCCGAGCGGCGCGTCGGGCACGGCCACGACCAGCGTCTCCAGCCGCAGATCGGCGTGGGTCGGCTCGACCCGGCCGCCGGTCATGATGAACGGCCGGACGAACAGCGCGTCCTCCAGCTCCTCGCTCATCGGGGCAGAACCTGCCGCAGATCGGCGATGAGCGCCGGGGTGAGCAGATCTCCGGCGCGCTCGGCGAGCACGGCCACCTCGTAGCCGACCAGGCCGAGTTCGCCGCTGCTGTCGGCGAGCACGCCCAGGCAGCTGCCGTCGCGGACCGCGGAGACCAGCAGGAAACCGCGGCCCATCTCGATCATGATGAGCTTGACGCCGTCGAACTCGTAGCGCCGCGAGGCACTGCACGCCAGGCTGGACAGTCCGGAGACGACCGCCGCGAGATGGTCGGCGTCGGTGCGGCCCAGACCGTCGGAGACGGCGATCAGCAGACCGTCCGAGGAGACCGCGACGGCATCGCGGACGCCGTCGGTGCGGCGGACGAAATTGGCCAGCAGCCAATTGAACGTCTGGGAAGCGTTGTGCAGGTCGACGCTCACTTGTGGTCGCCCTTCTCGACGGTGGCCGTCCGCTCCGGCTCCTTCTCCTGCTGCGGCGCCCGCTCCGGCGTCCGCCCGGACGGGGCCGCGTCCGCCGCGGGCCCGGCCGGAGTGCCGGACTCCGGCTCCCGGCGCGCCGCCCGCTCACGCGCCCGCTCCTCGTTCCGCTCCCGCTGCGCCTGCCGCTCCTTCTCCTTCTCGACGCTGATGGCGCCGCGCATATGGGCGCTGCGCAGCCCGGCGAGCATCCCGGAGACCTGGTCGGGCGAGCGCTCCGGCGTCGGCGCGGCCTGCTGCTGCCAGCGCGGCGCCGCCGCCTCGTCCACCGCGGACCGGATGGCGCTGCGCCGCGCCCGCTTGACCAGGCCGTTACGGGTACGGGCCGCGGAGGAGCCGCGCGGTCCGGCCGGGGCCGCCGCGTTCTCCTCGGCGTCCTGGGCGGCACGCGGCCGGGGCAGCGCCTCGGCGGCACCACCGGCGGGGCGGGATGCGGGCGCCGCGTCGCGGTCCGGGGTGGCCGGGGCGGCGGCCTCCGGGCGGGCCGGTCGCCGGCCCTTCGCGTCCGCCGGGTCCGTCTGCTCGTCGGGCACCGTCTGCTCCTTCCTCCCGCGCGCGGGAGGGACGGCGGGGACGGCCGGTGCGGCCGCGGAGTCGGTCAGGAGGGTCGCCGGGATGAGCACCCGGGCGACGGTTCCGGCGGCCGGTGCCTCGCCGAGACAGACCTCGATGCCGCACTTGCGGGCCAGCGCGCCGACGACGAAGTGGCCCAGGAACCGGGTGGGTTCGGCCATGAAGCCGGCGGCCCCGGAGAGCCGGACGTTCGCCTCGGCCATCGCCGGGGCGGCCATGCCGGTGCCGTGGTCGACGATGGCGACGAGGTAACCGGCGCTGGTGCGGCGGCCCTCGACCTCGACGTCGGTGTCCGGCGGGGAGAAGCTGAGCGCGTTCTCGACCAGCTCGGCCAGCAGATGCGCGATCTCGGAGACGACAGTGCCGCTGAGGAACGCGGCGTCCACCTGCCGCAGGCTGACCCGGCGGTACTCCTCCACCTCGGAGAGGGCCGCGCGAATGACGTCGGTCACCGACAGCGGGGTGGCCCAGGTCCGCGGGCTGGCCTCACCGGCGAGCACCAGCAGGCTCTCGGCGTTGCGGCGCATACGGGTGGCGAGGTGGTCCAGCTCGAAGAGGTGCTCGGTACGGCCAGCGGGCCGAGCGGTTCGGGCGCGCCGGACTCCGTCTGGACGCGGGCGACGGCGGCGGGCAGCCGGTTCCCGGCGACATCACGGGCCTGCCGGGTCAGCGCGCCGAGCGGCCCGGAGACCGAGCGGGCGGCGCCGATCGCGAGGGCGGCGAGCGCGGCGATCGAGCCGAGGGCCAGCAGTCCGAAGAAGACCAGCGTGCGGGTGGCGTCGGACTCCAGCTCACCGGCGCGGGCGGTGATGTCCTTGCCCAGCGAGCTCTGCACGGTGCGCAGGCCGTTGATGGTGGAGGTCGCCGACTCGTACCAGGCGGTGGCCGGGATGCGGGCGGGCAGCCGGCCGTGACCGGCGACGATCTCCTGGACGTAGCCGAGCAGCTGCTGCGCGGCGGGCGTCGCCAGCGCCTCCTTCAGCTCCTGCTGCTGGGGGCCGGTGGCCCACTCGGGGAAGCCGGCCGCGGCCGACAGGCGTCCGGCGCGGGCGGTCAGGAAGCGGGTGTAGTCGTCGCCGCGGAACGCCCCGGCATGCAGCGAGCCCAGCACGATGGCGCGCTCCTGGCCCAGCAGCTCCTTCATCGACCCCAGGACCTGGAGCGCCTGGTGGTCGGCGCGCAGCCGTGCGTCGCGGACGTGGACGAGGCCGAGGTCGAGGCGGCCGAGGGCTTCGTCGGTGCCGGTGAAGTAGTCGTAGGTGCGGGCGACGACGCCGGTGCCGTTGTCGGCGGCGGCGCGGATGTCCTTGAGGGCGTCGGCGCGGCGCAGCGCGGTGCGGACGGAGTCGGCCGCGGGGTCGTCGCGGTCGGCGAGCTCGCCGTCGACCTTGGTGCGTGCGGCGTCGGTGAGCGTGCGCTGGGCCGGCATGCCGGTGCGGAACTGCTTGATCCCGCCGACGTAGCCGGTGGTCAGTCCGCGTCAACGACCTTCCGTTGTGTCGGTCACCCGATCATCTGCCCGGCTCCGGGACGTTGCCCCGGGCCGGGGACATATGCCCTGGTCTCCCGCCGGAACCTACCCGGCGGTCGAGGAGGGTTCCCGCGGACCGCGTGTCGACATGGTCCGCCGCCCGGGCCTATCGTGACTTCCATCACCACGTCAGTTCCCGTCCCACCCGCGGAAGCTGACAAGCCGCCACCCGCTCTGCACCAGATCTGTCACGAACCCCCCGTGCGGCGGCTATCCACTTGGCACACCCTCCGCCTCATGAAGGACCATAGGGGGGCGGACATACAGACACCGCGGGTGAGAGGAGGCGTCCATGGGATCGGTGCGCAAGGCGAGTGCCTGGCTTGGCCTCGTCGACGACAACGATGACGAGCGTTACTACGACGACGACTATGCCGAGGGACCGGAGCACGGGGCCCAGGGGACCGGCTCCTGGGTGACCGACCCGGGTCTGCGGGTGGCCGAGAGCCCCGCCGAGGACCAGAGCACCCGCATCGCCACGGTCACCCCGGACGGCTTCGGGGACGCCCGCGGCATCGGTGAGCTGTTCCGCGGCGGCGTCCCGGTGATCGTCAACCTGACGGCGATGGAGTCGGGCGACGCCAAGCGCGTGGTGGACTTCGCCGCCGGTCTCGCCTTCGGGCTGCGTGGCTCGATCGAGCGGGTCGCCACCCGGGTCTTCCTGCTCACCCCGGCCGACTACCGCGTCGTCAGCGGCGAGACGCGGGAACGCAACGGCGGGTTCTTCAACCAGAGCTGACCGGGCGCGGGCCCGGTTCCGTCCGGCGGAGGGGAAGGCGGCGGACACCGCCGCACCCTCCGCTTTTCACTGTCCGGCGACGGACGAGTCTTCCCTGTCCGACGACGGGCGGGGACGCGGCGGGGCGGGCGCCCGGCCCTCCCGTACCCGCGTGCCCGCCTCGTACCGCCGCGCTCAGCGGAAGGCGTCCAGCCCCGTGAGCGCCTTGCCCAGCACCAGCTGGTGCATCTCGACGGTGCCCTCGTAGGTGAGCACCGACTCCAGGTTGGTGGCGTGCCGCATGACCGGGTACTCCAGGGAGATGCCGTTGGCGCCCAGGATCGTGCGGGAGGTGCGGCAGATCTCGATGGCCTCGCGGACGTTGTTGAGCTTGCCGAAGCTGACCTGCTCCGGGCGCAGCCGCCCGGCGTCCATCCGCCGCCCGAGGTGGTAGGCGAGCAGGATGCCCTTGTGCAGTTCGACGGCCATGTCGGCGAGCTTGGCCTGGGTGAGCTGGAAACCGCCGATGGGCTTGCCGAACTGCTCGCGGGTGCGCGCGTACTCCAGCGCCGCCTCGAAGCTGGCGCGGGCCGCGCCCATGGAGCCCCAGACGATGCCGTAGCGGGCGTGGCTCAGACAGCTCAGCGGGCCGCGCAGCCCGCGGACCTCGGGCAAGGCCGCGTCGGCCGGGAGCCGGACGTCGTCCAGGACCAGTTCGCTGGTGACCGAGGCGCGCAGCGACCACTTGTGGTGGATCTCGGGGGCGGCGAAGCCGGGGGTGTCGGTGGGGACCACGAAGCCGCGGACGCCGTCGTCGGTGGCGGCCCAGACGACCGCGACCCCGGCGACCGAACCGTTGGTGATCCACATCTTGCGGCCGTTCAGGACCCAGTCGGACCCGTCGCGGCGGGCGTGGGTGCGCATCCCGGCGGGGTCGGAGCCGTGGTCCGGTTCGGTGAGGCCGAAGCAGCCGATGACCTCGCCGGACGCCATCCGCGGCAGCCACCGCTGCTTCTGCTCCTCGGAGCCGAAGCGGTGGATCGCGTACATGGCGAGCGAGCCCTGGACGGAGACGAGGGAGCGGATGCCGGAGTCGGCGGCCTCCAGCTCCAGGCAGGCCAGGCCGTACTGGACGGCGGAGGCCCCGGCGCAGCCGTAGCCGGTCAGGGACATGCCGAGGGCGCCGAGGGAGCCCAGTTCTCGGGCGAGGTCGCGGATGCCGGGGAGTTCGCCGCGCTCGTACCACCCGGCGATGTGCGGCAGGACCCGGTCGGCCGCCCAGCGGCGGACGGTGTCGCGCACCGCGCGGTCCTCGTCGGTGAGCAGGTCGTCGAGGCCCAGCGGGTCACCCGCGTCGAACGGCGGGAGCGGCGAGGAGGGCGTGGCGGACATGGCGGGGCCTCCGGCAGATCGGCGGAAAACTAGCAGTGGTAGTTATAGCGCGGTCCGACGGTACGGCGCACCCCGCCGCGCGGGCAAGAGCCACCGCGCGGCGGGGTGTCCGGAAAAAAGGGGGAAGAAGGGCGGGCCGTCAGCCGTGGGTCCGGGCGGCGGCGGGCTCGGCGTCCAGGCCCGGCGCGTTGTCGCCCTCGGCGCGCTCCACGGAGTCCGCGGCGCCGCGCGGCAGCCGCAGCGCGATGGCCGCACCGGCCAGCAGCAGCACCGCGCTGGCGACGAGCGTGATGTGCAGCCCGCGGACGAAGGCGTCACGGGCCACCACCCGCAGCGCCGCCCCGGCCGGACCGTCGAGCGCGGCCGCCACCTTGTACGCCTCGCCGAGCGAGTGCGACGCGGACGCCGCCTCCCGCGCGGGCACCCCCGCGACATGGCCGACGCCGGGGGCGTAGGCGGCGTTCATGACGCTGCCGAGGAGGGCGACGCCGATGCCCGCACCGAGCTGGTACGACGTCTCCCCGATGGCCGCCGCGCCGCCCGCCTGCTCCGGAGGCGCCTCGCTGAGCATCGACTCGTACGCGCCGAACAGCGTCACCTGGAAGCCGAAGCCGAGGAGGACGAAGCAGGCGGAGAGCAGCCAGAAGCGGTCGTGGGCGTTCATCGCGGTCAGGCAGAGCACCGCGCCGGCGGTGAGCACGAAACCGCAGGAGACCATGGTGCGCGGGCCGAGGATCTGGAGGATCCGGGAGCCGGTGAGGCCCGCCGCCATCGCCGCGAAGACCAGCGGCAGCATCCGCAGCCCGGTCTGCAGCGGCGAGAGCCCGAGCACGAGCTGGAGGTACTGCACGGCTATCAGCTGAAGGCCGACCAGGGCCAGCATCGCCAGCACGATGCAGCCGACGGAGGTGCCGAACGCCGACCGGGCGAAGAGCCGCATATCGATCAGCGGGTGCTCCCGGCGGTGCTGCCGCCGGACGAAGAGGACGAGCAGCAGCAGACCCAGCACGATCGGGCCGAGGGTGGTCACCCCGAGGACGGCGGTGCCGCCGCCGATCCGCTTGACGCCGAGCACGACACCGAGGACGCCGAGCGCCGCGACGACCGCGCCGACCACGTCCCAGGGGCCGTTGCGCTCACCCCGCGACTCGGGCAGCAGCCAGCGACCGATCAGCAGCATGACCAGCATCATCGGGACGTTGATGAGGAAGACCGAGCCCCACCAGAAGTTCTCGACGAGGAAGCCGCCGAGGACCGGTCCGACCGCCGCGCCCACCGCGGCGACCGCACTCCACACCCCGATGGCGACGGCCCGCTCCCGGCGGTCGGGGAAGACCTGCCGCAGGATCGACAGCGTGGCGGGCATGATCATGGCGCCGCCGATGCCGAGCAGCGCCCGGGCCGTCATCAGGATCTGCGGATTGGGCGCCAGCGCCGCGAGGGCCGACGCCGCGCCGAACAGGCCGTAGCCCAGCAGCAGGATCCGGCGCCGCCCCACCCGGTCGCCGAGCGTGCCGAAGAGGATCAGCAGCGACGCCGCGATCAGCGGATAGACGTCGACGATCCACAGCAGCTCCACCGGCCCGGGACGCAGGTCCTCGGTGACGGAGGGCACGGCCACGTAGAGGATCGTGGTGTCCAGCGCGACGAACAGCAGGCTGACGCAGAGCACGATCAGCACGGTCCAGCGGTTCGCGCCCCCACCGGGGAGCCGGGGAACGCCGGCCGTCCGTCCCGTGCCGGACGGGCTCGTCCCGGTCATGCACGTACCTCCCTGTCAGGCACTCGCGGCCGCGGACCGGGGCACGAAAAAGCCCCGGGTCAAACCGGCGGCACGGGCGAGTTGAGACGTCAGACTACGCGAGTGGGGAACGGTGTCGTGAGGCTCACCTCCTGATGAGACGCGTATCGCAGCGCCCGCAGTTGCCTCCCCGGGGCCCGCACGACGCCCGCCGGGCACCTGGATAATCGTCCGGATGAATGATCTCGCCTCGGCCGCCGCCCCCGGCCGGACGCTGTGCCGCCCCGCCGTCCGGGCCGCGCTGCGCCGCGCGCTGCCGGGGCTGGCGGCCTTCGCGGCGATCCGGCTGCTGGGCTGGGCGGTCCTCGCCGTCTGGTCCGCCTCGCGGGGCGCGAGCTGGCACACGCTGCTCACCGCCCGCTGGGACTCGCTCTGGTACACCCGCGTCGCGGAGCTGGGCTACGGCTACACCGTGCCGCTCCCCGACGGCGGCACCCACTCCAACCTCGCGTTCTTCCCGCTGCTGCCGTGGCTGGAGCGGCTGGGCTCCGCGCTCACCCCACTCTCCCCCGCCGACGCCGGGATGGCCGTCGCCTGGCTCTCCTCCCTCGCCGCCGCCTGGGCGCTGTACGCGACGGGCGAGCGGCTGTACGGGCCGCGGGCCGGGGTCGCGCTGGCCGCGCTGTGGGGTGCGCTGCCGATCGGCATCGTGCAGTCGATGGCGTACTCCGAGTCGCTGTTCACCGCCCTCGCGGCGTGGGGCGTGTACGCGGTGTGGACGGGGCGGTGGGTGTGGGCCGGGGTGCTGGCGTCGCTGGCCGGGCTGACCCGGCCGGTGGGCGTCGCCGTGGTCGCCGCCGTGTGGCTGACCGCCGCGGCGGCGCTCCTCGCCGACCGGGCGGGCGGTGCCACGCTGCGGTCGAGCCTGGCGCGGCGCCGCGGGCTGGTGGCGGGTGTGCTGGTGGCGCCGCTCGGCTGGTGCGGCTACTTCCTGTGGGTCGGCGCGCAACAGGGCAGCCTCACCGGCTATCTCGACGTCCAGGGCGCCTGGGGCAACGGCTTCGACGGCGGTTTCGCCTTCGGCCGCTTCCTGTGGGGCCTGCTGTCCGGGCCCGGCTGGGCCGGTGGCCTCGGACTGACGGCCGGGGTCGCGCTGGTCCTCGTCCTCTACGCGGCGGGCGTACGCCGCGGACAGCCGCTGCCGCTGCTCGTCTACTGCGGGGTGGTGGTCTTCCTCGCGCTGACCGCGAAGGGCTTCTTCGGCTCCAAACCGCGGCTGATGCTTCCGGCGTACCCCCTGCTGCTGCCGCTGGCCGCGGGCCTCGCCCGGTGGCGCCCGCTGCGGGCCGGGCTGCTGATCGGGGCGGTGGCGGTGGGCTCGGCGCTCTACGGGGCGTTCTGGCTCAACGGCACCGGCCCTCCGTGACCGGACCTCCGGGGACTACCACGTCGACTCCCCTGGCCGCCTGCACCGGCCCTCCGTGACCGGACGATCCCCCTCCGTCACCGCTCCGGCGCCGGGAAACGGCGGGCGACGCCCGTACCGCGCACGGATAAACGGCTGTGGCGAAAAGAAGATAAAGCTCTCGATGAAGTCCGGCGAGCGGCTCGGGCGGGAATCCGATTCTCCGTTAATTCGGTTCCGATTCGCCGCCGCCCGGCGACTTCCCGGGCACATTCCACATCACATCGTCATTACAAAGCGCACGGTCTGACCAGGTGCCTACATCACACGCGGTAACGTCGATTGAGTGCGTACCGATGAGAAGCTGGACCAGAGGGAGGGGCACCCGCCCGATCGCGCCCGACCACGCATGACCCCGACCCGCCAATGGCTGTTCTGGGGCACGCTGGCGGTGTATCTCGTGATCGTGGCCGGGGTGCTGGCCTCCACCTGGCTGGTCACCTTCGACTGGCAGGTCATGTTCTTCCGGCCCTACAAGCAGTGGCCGTCGATCCATGCCTTCCTCGACTACTTCGTCGTCCTGGGCCAGCGCGGCCCCACGGCGGTGGCCGTTGCCGCGTGGCTGGGCTGGCGCTGCTGGCGTCAGCGCAACCTCCACCCGCTGCTGGTCCTCGGCGCCTCGCTGCTGCTGCTGAACATGACGGTGGGCGCCGCGAAGATCGGCATGGGCCGCCTGGGACCGCACTACGCGACGGCCGTCGGCTCCAACGAGATGTGGCTCGGCGGCGATATATTTCCGTCCGGACACACCGCGAACGCCGTGGTCACGTGGGGCGTGCTGGCGTATCTGGCGACCACGTCACTGCGCCGCAGGACCCTCTCGGTGATCGCCGCGCTGGGCGCGCTGGGCGTCGGGATGACGACGGTCTACCTCGGTACGCACTGGGTCAGCGACGTCCTGCTGGGCTGGGCCGCCGGTCTGCTGGTGCTGCTGGCGCTGCCGTGGATCGAGCCGGGGATCATCTGGGTGGAGGACCGCCTGATGGGCATCATCCTGCGGCTCTGGCTGCGACTGCGCCCCGATTCGCTGCGCGGCCCGCTCCCGGCCGCCGCCCCCGCCGGGCTCTCGCCGCAGCCCGTCACCCCGGACGGCGAGGTGGTACGGCACGACGCCGTCCCCGGCCCGTCGGCGCGGAGCGGCGCCACCCGCGCGCCGGACGGACGCCCGCATCACCCGGCGCGGCCGTACGCCTCCCGCGCGGAGCGCGCGCCGGTCACCCCGGCGGGCAGCCGCCGGCCGCCGCACGCCGACCGTCTGCCACGCACCACGCCGCTGAGCCCGGCCACCGGGCGCGGCCCCGGCGGCTGAGACCGCCGCACACACCGCGGGGCCGGTACGCACACCCGCACCCCCGCGCCGAAAGGCCCCGGCCGCTCCCTGTGAGCGGCCGGGGCCTTCGTCGTACGCGGGTGCCTCACCCCCGCCAGCTGCGGCGTACCCGGCCGTTCTCGACCTCGAAATTGAGCCGTCCGGCGCGGTACTCCATGGTGATCAGCGCGCCCGGCGGCAGCGAGCGGACGGTGCTCCAGCCGCGGCCGCCGGCGCGCTCCTCCGCCTCCTGACGGGCGAGGCCGACGTACGCCTCGGGGTCGTCGTCGGGTTCGTTCGGAAGCTGTGGTTCGGGTGCCATGGGTGTCACGGTAGGCGCCCGCGGCGGTACACGGAAGAGCGTTCGGTTCCTCGCTCCGGTCTCTTCACGGTCTTTCATTGGTCACACTTGTGTCACAGCCAACGTCTCGGCGTTTGCGGTAACTTCCGTCACTCTTACGCGTCGTACACCGGCGCATCCGGGTGGAAAACAAAGCATCCATCATTGCGCCGGGCGTGAATTCCGGACACCCCGGCCGGGCTCTTTACCCGGAAGGGTGAGCGCGGCCGGAATTACGCCCCGACCGCGCCGCGGATTCCCGTCGGATGGGGGAATTCACCGGCCGCGGCCGCCCGCGAAATGAGACACATTCCACACACACTTTTCGCACATCGGTCCTCCCGGCCGCCGACGAGCCGCCCGCCGCTCCTCGTACCGGGCCCGTGCCCCCGCCGCGGGCAGGCGGGCGAATCGCACCGGAACGGACCGGAGCGCCCCCTCGCTCCGCCCCAACGCCGCGCGCATCATGTGGCGCGTCCCCCGGTCCGGCTCCCGCCCGGCCCCGGTCCGCCCCCGACGAACGAGGTGCCGCGTATGGGAACCGACACCGCAGCAGCCCTCCCGCCGGTCAGGGCGCGACACCGCGGGCGGGTGCTGGCCGACTGGCTGTCGACGACGGACCACAAGAAGATCGGGCATCTCTACCTGATCACGTCGTTCGGGTTCTTCCTGGTCGGCGGGGTGCTGGCGCTGGTGATGCGCGCCGAGCTGGCCCGCCCGGGGCTTCAGCTGATCAGCGCCGAGCAGTTCAACCAGGCGTTCACCATGCACGGCACGATCATGCTGTTGCTCTTCGCCACCCCGGCGTTCGCGGGCTTCGCCAACGAGATCATGCCGCTCCAGATCGGGGCGCCGGACGTCGCCTTCCCCCGGCTGAACGCGCTGTCGTACTGGTTCTACCTCTTCGGCGGGCTGATGGTCCTCGGCGCCTTCCTCACGCCGGACGGCGGCCCGTCCTTCGGCTGGACCGCGTACGCGCCGCTGAACTCCCCGCTCCACTCCCCCGGCATCGGCCCGGACCTGTGGGTGATGGGCCTGGCGCTGGCCGGGTTCGGGACGATCCTGGGGGCGGTCAACTTCGTCACCACGATCATCACGCTGCGGGCGCCGGGCATGACGATGTTCCGGATGCCGGTCTTCACCTGGAACATCCTCTTCACGTCGGTCCTGGTGCTGATGGCGTTCCCGGTGCTCGCGGCGGCGCTGCTGGTGCTGGAGGCGGACCGGCGGTTCGGGGCGGTGGTGTTCGAGCCGCAGTGGGGCGGTGCGCTGCTGTGGCAGCACCTCTTCTGGTTCTTCGGGCACCCGGAGGTGTACATCATCGCGCTGCCGTTCTTCGGCATCATCACCGAGATCATCCCGGTCTTCTCCCGCAAACCGGTGTTCGGCTACGTCATGCTGATCGGCGCCACCATGGCGATCACCGCGCTGTCGGTGATGGTCTGGGCGCACCACATGTTCGCCACCGGGGCAGTGCTGCTGCCGTTCTTCTCGCTGCTGTCGTTCCTGATCGCGGCGCCGACGGGGGTGAAGTTCTTCAACTGGATCGGCACGATGTGGCACGGCTCGCTGTCGTTCGAGACGCCGATGCTGTGGTCGGTGGGCTTCCTGGTGAGCTTCCTCTTCGGCGGGCTGACCGGCGTCATCCTCGCCTCGCCGCCGCTGGACTTCCACGTCACCGACACGTACTTCGTCGTCGCCCACTTCCACTACGTGGTCTTCGGGACGGTGGCGTTCGCGACGTTCGCCGGTTTCTACTTCTGGTGGCCGAAGTTCACCGGCAAGCTGCTCGACGAACGGCTCGGGAAGATCCACTTCTGGACGCTCTTCACCGGCTTCCACCTCACCTTCCTCGTGCAGCACTGGCTGGGCGCCGAGGGCATGCCGCGCCGCTACGCCGACTACCTCGCGGCCGACGGCTTCACCGCCCTCAACACGCTCTCCACCCTCGGCGCGTTCCTGCTCGGCATCTCCACGCTGCCGTTCCTGTACAACGTCTGGCGGACGTCGCGGTACGGCACCCGCACGGAGCTGGACGACCCGTGGGGCTTCGGGCGCTCGCTGGAGTGGGCGACGTCCTGCCCGCCGCCGCGGCACAACTTCACGACGCTGCCGCGCATCCGCTCCGAGTCGCCCGCCTTCGACCTGCACCACCCGGAGGTGGCCGCCGCCGCCGCCCGGCGGGCCGCGGCGGCGCACGGGGAGACCGGATTCTGACGCTGTGTCAGTCGACGGTGTCCGGGCCCGCGACCCGCAGCGCCAGATCGTTGTCGAGCGTGTAGTACGGGCCGACCCGGATCTCCGTCCCGGCCACCGGGACGGGCACCGCGGGGTAGGCGAAGACCTGCTTCTTGTCCGCGACGTCGTCCAGCAACCGGCCGATCCGCACCGGCGGCGCGCCCTCGGCGGGCACCAGCCACAGGTCCCACGGCTCGCCGCCGCCGCACCAGTGCCCGACCGGCCCGGCGTAGGGCAGCGTGAAGGAGAAGTGGGCGCCGTCGGCGGTGAGCGGGACGGTGACGGTGGCGGTGGCGCCTGTGGCGGCCTGGCCCGCGACGCGGCGGGCCCGGGCCTCCACATGGGCGCCCGGACCGGGCAGCGCACCGTAGAGCCGCCCCTCGACCGTCATGCCCTCGCGGTCCACCAGGATGTCCCCGGCCTCGGCGTGCGGTCCGCGCAGCCAGCTGCGCAACGCCAGATTGCCGAGCTTGGTGGTGTACGGGATGCGGACGCCGAGGCGGCCGATGCCCGCGAGCGGGCGGCGGTCCACCAGGGAGCGCAGGTCGTTGAGGCCGGGCAGCAGACGGCGCGGGGCGTGGCCGTCGCCGAGGTCGGCGTAGACCTGCCAGCGGCCCTCGGCGAGCGCGACGGTGCTGGGGAGGACGGCACGCAGCCCGCCCGCGCCGTTCGGCCCGAGCGGCAGCCGCACCTCCTCGGCGTCCGCGCCGCGCAGCCGCAGCACCAGCGCCGCGCTCCAGGTCGTGCGGACGTCCGGCGGGGCGGCCAGATCGAAGGTGAGGCCGCCCGCGGAGTCGGCGATGCAGTCGGCGGTCAGCCCGGGCGGGTCGCCGTCGGCCCCGGAGGACGCCGGCATGCGGCCGGAGCCCGCCGCGGGCGGTCGCGTCGAGGTGTTCATACCGTCCGCACCCCTCTCAGCGCGGCGCTCGCCGCGTCCTTGGTGACGTAGGCGCCGCTCAGCAGGGCACCGCGGGTACGGTGCAGCGCGCCGCGCAGGCGGTTGGCCCGCTTCTCCTCCAGCAGCTGCCCGAAGAGCGCTTCGTACCGCGCGGCGATCCGGGCGGGGTCGAACCGGGCGGCGGCGGTGAGCGCCGCACGGCCCATCCGGCGGCGCCCGGCGTCGTCGTTGATCAGGGAGAGCAGGGCCCCGGCCAGCGCGCCGGGGTCGTCCACGGGGACAAGTCTGCCGTCCACGCCGTCATCGATGATCTCGCCGGGACCGTGCGGGCAGTCGGTGGCGACGACGGGCAGGCCGCAGCGCATCGCCTCGACGATCGTCATGCCGAAGGACTCCAGGCTGGAGGAGACGGCGGCGATCGAGCCCTTGGCCCACTCGGACTCCAGGGGGTTGGCCGGGCCCATCAGGAAGACGTGGTTGTAGAGGCCGAGTTCGTCGATGAGCGCGCGCAGCGCGGCCTTCTCGGAGCCACCGCCGTAGATCCGCAGCCGCCAGTCCGGGCGGGCCGCCACGACCTCGGCGAACGCGCGGATCAGCAGGTCGTACCGCTTGACGCGGGCGAGCCGCCCGGCCGCGACGACCCACTTGCCGGTGGCGTCGGCCGGGGCGAGACCGGGCGCGGGCACGCTGTTGGGCACCGCCTCGACGCGGACGCCGGGCAGCCGCAGACGGCGGTAGGCGGCGGCGTCCGCCTCGGTGACGGTGGTGAGCGCGTCCAGGCGCGGGTAGACGCCGCGCAGCGCAAGCCGCAGCGCCCGGCTGTGGGAGTCGAGGGTGAGGTGTTCCTGGCCGACGCGGACCACGCCGCGGCGGGTCTGCCGGGCGATGTGGACGTTGAGACCGGGGCGGGTGCCGACGACGAGGTCCGCCTCGACGTGGCGCAGATGCCGGGCGATCCGCCGGTCGGTCAGCTCGCTGTACTGGCCGAAGCGGCCCTCGGCGGCGGGGAAGACCTTCGCCGCCCGGGCGAACTCCGGGTCGTTCCCGTCGTAGGTGGGGCTGTCCTCACGGAGGTCCACGAGGTGGCGCAGCCGGACGCCGGGGCCCAGGCCGAGGACGGGGGTGTCGCGGTGGCGCAGCACGGAGACGATCTCGACGTCATGGTGCGCGGAGAGCGCATGGGCGAGATTGAACGTCGTGCGGATCGTGCCGCCGATGCCGTACGCGTTGTGAATCAGGAATGAGATATGCATCCGTCCCGTATCCCCTGGCTTTCCGGTCGCCCTGGCGCCGGATCGTGTCGTCGACGCTGTGTGCGGTCCCGCCCCACCGGGGGGGCGGCACCGCTGCGGCGACGCTCCCCACCCGGGCGACGGGGCCCGCGCATCCTTCAGGAGGTCGTCGTGCATCCGACTCCTGAACGGTTGGACCGAGCCGGAGGGTTCCGGGTTGTGGGCTTATGCCAAGTTGTTCCGAGAAAGTTAGGCCATCGGTAGCGATATGACGGAACCTGTGGCGCCGATTCGGCATCGGCCGCCGCCGTCGGCCCGCGGTGGCGGACGTCCCGAATGACGTCCAAGGGCTGGCGCCCGGCGACCGTTTTCGGTACTCCATTCCCGTGTGCGGTGATCGGTTCGATTCCGTGCCGGTCCGCGCGTGACTCCGGCCGCCGCTCACCCGTTGTCCATGTCGGCGAGCCGGGGACGACACCCGGCCCCCGTACCAGCCGGGGTCCCCCGGCACCCACGCAGAGATCGAGGAGCCACCCGTGCCGCGCATGCTCGACGTCAGCGACGACGTTCGCGCCGAGATCGGCGACGAAGAAGCCGACCGCCTGCTGGCCGGTGGAGACGCCCCCGGCAGCTACGACTGCACCTCCTGCCGCACCCCGGGCGACAGCGCGCAGGAGCGCACCAGCACCGTCCTGTTCGTCGGCGAGGAGACCGCGGTACTCGCCTTCGCCCACGCCACCTGCATCCCCTCGCAGGTCGTATCGGTCTCGGAGGAGCAGCTCAAGGGCGCCGTGCAGTCCATCACCGCCGCACAGGAGTCCGGGACGGCGCCCACCCGCCCGGTCCCGGTGGGCGAGCGTCAGGCGACGCTCGGGATCACCTGCGGGCTGGTGCTGGTCTCGGGCGAGTTGCGGGCGGCGCTGGTCGTCGAGCCGGACGGCCCGATCGCCCGCCCCGGTTCGGTCAGCCTGGACGACGACTTCCTGCCGCTCCTGCTGGAGCAGGGCTTCCACCCGGTCACCGATGTGGACGCGCTGCCCGCGCCGAACCCGGGCTGGTCGGCGCTGCTCGCCATGGGCAAGCTGCACGCCGTGCTGCAGCCGGGCAACACCGGCAGCCAGGCCGCGTGGTGGCAGGCGCACCAGCCGCTGGCCGTGTCCGACGGCTGGCGGGCCGCCGCCACGAAGGCACAGTCGGTGCTGATGTACGCCGCGCCGTCCGGCTCCATCGGCCACCAGCCGCGGGAGGACCTCATGCGCCAGGCGATGGAGAAGGCCGCGGCCCAGGGCGTGCTGGTCGCCGCCGAGATGCCGCTGGCCGGCACCTGAGCCTGAGGACCCCGCCGATCGCGGGGCGTTCCCGTCGAACCGTACGGGAACGCCCCCGCGATCCGTCATTTCCGGACCGAGGCCGCATCCCCGGCGATTCGGGTTCGTTGGTGCAGACGTGCACCCATATGACCCCTTCTCCCGCTCCCGCCCTCCGCAGCAGATCCCCGGTATGCGTCCGTCCCAGGACCCCGGGGCCGCCGGGACCGGCCGTTCGGCCACACCGATCTACGACGCGCTGTACGCCGAGTACCGGCGGGCGTTCCGGGCGTTGCCCGGCGACCGGACCGGCGAGGAGGAGGGGCCGGGTCCGGGGCACGGCGACAGCAGCTGGAGCCGCGCCGCGGCCTCGCCCGGCCAGTGGGAGCGCGTCGCCCGCCAGCCGTACCGCCCGCGGGGCGCGCTGCCCGCGCTGCCGCCGGGAACGCGCGGCGCCCGGCCGCACGACCATTGAGCCGTACGACCGGGCGCGGGGCCCGTACCGGGGCCGGGCCACCGTACGGCCCGGCCCCCGCCGTCACTTCTTCTTCTGGTTGCGCTTCTCGCGCACCCGGACGGAGAGGTGGATCGGGGTGCCCTCGAAGCCGAATTCCTCGCGCAGACGGCGCTCGATGAAGCGGCGGTAGCCCGCCTCCAGGAAGCCGGAGGCGAAGAGCACGAACCGCGGCGGCTTCGTCCCCGCCTGCGTACCGAAGAGGATGCGGGGCTGCTTGCCGCCGCGGATCGGGTGCGGGTGGGCGGCCACGATCTCGCCGAGGAAGGCGTTCAGCCGGCCGGTGGGGACACGGGTCTCCCACCCGGCGAGCGCCGTCTCGATCGCCGGGACCAGCTTCTCCATGTGGCGGCCGGTGCGCGCCGAGACGTTCACCCGCATCGCCCACGGCACCTGCACGAGATCCCGCTCGATCTCCCGCTCCAGGTAGAAGCGGCGCTCCTCGTCGAGGGTGTCCCACTTGTTGTACGCGATGACCAGGGCGCGTCCGGCCTCCACGGCCATGGTGATGATGCGCTGGTCCTGCACGCTGATCGACTCGCTCGCGTCGATCAGGACGACGGCGACCTCGGCCTTCTCGACGGCGGCGGCGGTACGCAGCGAGGCGTAGTAGTCGGCGCCCTCCTGGAGGTGGACCCGGCGGCGGATACCCGCGGTGTCGACGAACTTCCAGATGGTGCCGCCCAGCTCGATCAGTTCGTCGACCGGGTCGCGGGTGGTGCCGGCGATTTCGTTGACGACCACGCGCTCCTCCCCGGCGACCTTGTTGAGCAGCGACGACTTGCCGACGTTCGGGCGGCCGATCAGGGCGATGCGGCGGGGGCCGCCGAGCGCGGTGCCGAAGGTCTGCTCGGGCGCCTCGGGCAGCGCGTCGAGGGCGGCGTCCAGCATGTCGCCGGTGCCACGGCCGTGCAGCGCGGAGACGGGGTGCGGCTCGCCGAGGCCGAGCGACCAGAGCATCGAGGCATCGGCCTCGCCGGAGGGGCCGTCGACCTTGTTGGCGACGAGCACGACGGGCTTGCCGGAGCGGCGCAGCAGCTTGACGACGGCCTCGTCGGTGTCGGTCGCGCCGACCTTGGCGTCGACGACGAAGACGACGGCGTCGGCTGCCTCGATGGCGAACTCGGCCTGCATCGCGACGGAGGCGTCGATGCCGAGGACGTCCTGCTCCCAGCCGCCGGTGTCGACGACCTTGAAGCGGCGGCCGTTCCAGTCGGCCTCGTAGGTGACGCGGTCGCGGGTGACGCCCGGCCGGTCCTCGACGACCGCCTCACGACGGCCGATGATGCGGTTCACCAGCGTCGACTTGCCGACGTTGGGGCGGCCGACGACGGCGAGGACGGGCAGCGGGCCGTGCCCGGCCGCCGCGATGTCCCCGCCGACCTCCTCGGGGTCGAAGCCCTCCTGCGCGGCGAGCTCCATGAACTCCGCGTACTCGGCATCGCCAAGCGCACCGTGCTCGTCGCCGGTGTCGATCTGGTCGTTCATGAAGTCCGTTCCTCGTCCTGCTCACTGTGCGGCGTCGGCCGCGTGGCTTCGTCATCGGCGGGCCGCGTCGGTCCGCCGCTCAAGTGTCGGTCAGCGCCCGGTCAGGCGCCTGGCGTTTTCCAGGTGGGCGGTGAGCCGGCCCTGGATCCGCCCGGTCGCCTCGTCCAGCGCCGTGCGGGTGCGCCGCCCCGAGCCGTCCCCCGCCTCGAAGGCGTCGCCGAAGACGACGTCGACGCGGGAGCGCAGCGGCGGCACCGCCGGGGTGAGGCGGCTGCGGCGGTCGGCGGAGCCGAGCACCGCCACCGGGACGACCGGCGCGCCGGAGCGCACCGCGAAGTACGCGAGACCGGCCCGC
The DNA here is from genome assembly GCF_007280575.1 of Streptomyces benahoarensis. GTDB lineage: Bacteria > Actinomycetota > Actinomycetes > Streptomycetales > Streptomycetaceae > Streptomyces > Streptomyces benahoarensis. The sequence continues at coordinate 6,723 of NZ_VKJP01000053.1, read as the reverse complement.
AGTGAGGCGAAGTCGCCCTCGCCCCGGGTGCCCTCCGGGAAGATGCCCAGCACACCGCCGTGCTCCAGCACCGCGAGGGCGTCGGTGATCGCCTTGCGGTCGGTGGTGGCGCGGTCCACCTTCAGCTGGCCGATGCCGCGCAGGAACGGGTCCAGCGGGCCGATGAACGCTTCCTTCTTGATCAGGAAGTGCACCGGCCGGGGCGACGTGCCCATCAGCATCGGGCCGTCGAGGCCGTGCGCGTGGTTGACCGCCAGGATCACCGGCCCGGCCGACGGCACCCGCCAGGCGCCCAGCACCCGGGGCCGCCACAGGCCGTACATCAGGCCGATGCCGATCCGCCGGCCGACCGCGGCACCCGCCTCGCTCGGGGCCACGCCGCTGGTGGTCACCGCGCGTCCCGCCCCGCCTTCGCGGCGCCCGCGCCCTCGATGAGGGTGACGACGCACTCGATGACCTGCTCCAGCGTCAGCTCGGTGGTGTCCACCTCGACGGCGTCGTCGGCCTTGGCCAGCGGCGAGGTCTTACGGGAGGAGTCGGCGGCGTCGCGCTTGATCAGGGCCTCGCGGGTGGCCGTCAGGTCGCCGGCCTCCTTGCCCTTCAGCTCACCGCTGCGGCGGGCGGCGCGCGCCTCGGCGGAGGCGGTGAGGAAGACCTTGAGGTCGGCGTCGGGCAGCACCGTGATGCCGATGTCGCGGCCCTCCACGACGATGCCGTTCGGCGCCTCGGCGGCGATGGTGCGCTGCAGCGCGGTGATCCGGGAGCGCACCTCGGGCACGGCGCTGACGGCGCTGACCGCGGAGGTGACCTCCTGGGTGCGGATCGGACCGGCCGCATCGAGGTCGTCGACGGCGATGGCCGGGGCGGCCGGGTCGGTGCCGGAGACGATGGCGGGCTTGCCGCTGGCCTCGGCGACCGCCGTGGCGTCGTTCACGTCGATGCCGTTGCTCAGCATCCACCAGGTGATCGCACGGTACTGGGCGCCGGTGTCGAGGTAGCCGAGGCCGAGCTTGGCGGCGACGGCCTTGGACGTGCTGGACTTGCCCGTGCCAGCGGGGCCGTCGATGGCGACAATCACTGCAGCCGGGGCGGTCCGGGCGGCGGTTTCCACGGTGGTGAACACCTTTCTGGTTACACGGGGCGGGGGTCCACGGGCCGACTGGCCTCCGTCAAGGTTACTGGCTCCCCCGCGGCCCGTGGTCCACGGTGTCAGCGGCGGATCGACCAGCCCCGCTCCCGCAGCTCCGCGGTGAGCTGCGCCACCGCGCCCGGCTCCACCGTGAGCTGGATGAAACCGGCCTGCTGGCCGGTGGCGTGCTCGATGCGGACGTCCTCGATGTTGACCCCGGCGCGGCCCGCGTCGGCGAAGATCCGGGCCAGCTCACCGGGCTGGTCACCGATGTGGACGGCGAGGACCTCGTACGCGGCGGGGGCGGCACCGTGCTTGCCGGGGACCCGCTCGCGTCCGGCGTTGCCGCGGCGCAGCACGTCCTCGATGCCCTCCGTGCCACCCGTGCGCTTCTGCGCGTCCGCGGACTCCAGGCCCCGCAGCGCCCGGACCGTGCCGTCCAGATCGGCGGCGACCTCGGCGAGGATGTCGGCGACCGGGCCGGGGTTGGCGGAGAGGATGTCGAGCCACATCGCCGGGTCGGAGGCGGCGATGCGGGTGACGTCCCGGATGCCCTGGCCGCACAGGCGCACCGCGGTCTCGTCGGCGTCCTTGAGGCGGGCGGCGACGAGGCTGGAGACCAGCTGCGGGGTGTGCGAGACGAGGGCGACGGCGCGGTCGTGTGCGTCGGCGTCCATGACCACCGGGACGGCGCGGCAGAGCGCGACCAGCTCCAGCGCGAGGTTGAGGACCTCGGTGTCGTCGCCCGGGGACGGGGTCAGCACCCAGGGCCGCCCCTCGAAGAGGTCGGCGGTGGCCGCGAGCGGACCGGAGCGCTCCCGGCCCGCCATCGGGTGGGTGCCGAGGTAGGCGGAGAGATCGCAGCCCAGCTCCTGGAGCTGACGGCGCGGGCCGCCCTTGACGCTGGCGACGTCTATGCAGGCGCGGGCGGCGCCACGGCGGAGCACCCCGGCGAGGGTGTCCGCGACGTGCGCGGGCGGCACCGCGACGACGGCGAGGTCGACCGGGCCCGGCGGCGGCTCGGCGGTGCCCGCGCCGAGCGCCGCGGCCGTACGGGCCTGCGTCGGGTCGTGGTCCTCCAGGTACACCTGCACGCCACGTGCCTGGAGGGCGAGCGCGACGGAGGTGCCGATCAGGCCCGTGCCGATGACGAGTGCGGATCTCACTGGGCGATGTCCTTTCGCGGCGCCGCGGTGGCGCCGGGGTACACAGGCGCGCCACCGGCCCCGGCGAAGCCACTGTCGACGGCCCCACCGACCGCTCGTACGCTCACGTCCTGCTCCCTGCCTCGGTGCGCACACCCCGCACGCACACGATCAAGCGTATCCAGCACCACCGACAGCCGTACGCGGCGACCGACCGGCGGACAGTGGCCGGCGGGTCAGGCGTCCCAGGCGGCGCCCAGGGCCAGCAGGTCCGCGCGGTGCTCGATGCGGTCGGTCCACTCACGGGGCCAGGCTCCGGCGCCGAGGCGGGCCCCGGCGAACGCCCCGGCGAGGCAGGCGAGGGAGTCGGAGTCGCCGGAGCTGACGGCGGCCCGGCGCAGCGCGGTGACCGGCTCGTCGGGGAAGAGCAGGAAGCAGTACAGGCCGGTGGCGAGCGCCTCCTCCGCGATCCACCCGGCGCCGGTGGCCGCGCAGGGGTCGGCCTCGCGGTCCGGGGCGCGCAGCGCGGCGTCCAGCCGGTCGAGGACGGCGAGGCAGTCGTCCCAGCCGCGGGCGAGGTACGCCTGCGGGGTGGCGTCCCCGGAGCGGCGCCACAGGTCGCCGAGCCAGTCCTCCTGGTAGGCGGTGCGCGAGGCGTGGGCGTACTCCCGCAGCAGGGCGGTCAGCCTGTCCGGGTGCGCGCCGTCGGCGAGTGCCCGCACGGCGTACGCGGTGAGATCGGAGGCGGCGAGCGCGGTGGGGTGGCCGTGGGTGAGGGCGCCCTGGAACTGTGCGGCGCCGGAGCGCTGCCGCGCCGTGAGGCCCGGTACGAGGCCGACGGGCGCGACCCGCATGTTGGCGCCGCACCCCTTGGAGCGCATCGGCGCGGCCTCGGTCCAGTGCGTACCCGGTTCGGCGAGCCGGGCGCAGGCGGTGAGGCAGGTGGTGCCGGGGGCGCGGTTGTTCTCCGGGGAGTGCCACCAGGCGGTGTACGCGGCGCGGGCCGGGGGCTCCAGGGTGCGGGCGGTGAGCGGCCCGGCGGCCCGCGCGGCCTCCAGCGCCCGGCCCAGGGCCAGCGTCATCTGGGTGTCGTCGGTGATGAGCGCGGGCTCCGGCAGCGGGAGGCGGCGCCAGTCGCCGTGGGCGGCCAGGATCGCGGGGACGTCCTGGAACTCGGTCGGATAGCCGAGTGCGTCCCCCAGTGCGAGCCCCATCAGTGCGCCGGTCGCCGCGGATCCCATGAAAACCACCCCTTAATCGTCACGATGACAATAAGGGGTGGTGATCACTACGGGCAAGCGATGCCTGCTACAGGTCGACCTCGCGCATCAGCATGCCGACCTCGGTGTTGGTCAGGCGGCGCAGCCAGCCGGACTTCTGGTCGCCCAGCGCGATCGGGCCGAACGCGGTGCGCACCAGCTTGTCGACGGGGAAGCCCGCCTCGGCCAGCATCCGCCGCACGATGTGCTTGCGGCCCTCGTGGAGGGTGACCTCGACGAGGTAGTTCTTGCCGGTCTGCTGCACGACGCGGAAGTGGTCCGCGCGGGCGTGGCCGTCCTCCAGCTGGATGCCGTCCTTGAGCATCCGGCCGATCTCGCGCGGCAGGGGGCCCTGGATCGCGGCGAGGTAGGTCTTCTGGACGCCGTAGCGCGGGTGCGTCAGGCGGTGGGCCAGCTCGCCGTGGTTGGTGAGCAGGATGATGCCCTCGGTCTCGGTGTCCAGCCGCCCGACGTGGAAGAGCCGCGTCTCACGGTTGTTGACGTAGTCGCCGAGGCACTGGCGGCCGTCCGGGTCCTCCATCGTGGAGACGACCCCGGCGGGCTTGTTCAGCGCGAAGAAGAGGTACGACTGGGTGGCGACGGTGAGGCCGTCGACCTTGATCTCGTCCTTCTCCGGGTCGACGCGGACGCCCTGCTCCAGGACGATCTCGCCGTTGACCTCGACGCGCGCCTGCTCGATCAGCTCCTCGCAGGCACGCCGCGAGCCCATACCGGCGCGGGCCAGGACCTTCTGCAGCCGCTCGCCCTCCTGCTCGCCGAACGTCTTCGGGGTCTTGACCTGCGGCTTGCTGTGCCGGGCGCGGTTGCGCTCCTCGATCTTGGCGTCCAGCTCGCGGGGGCGCGACGGCGCCTGGCCCCGGCCACGCTGCGGGCCGCCCTTGGGCGCGCCCTGCTTCGCGCCGGTGCGGGGGCCGCCCTTGGCGCCGCCCCGGGCGGCGGCACCCCGGGCGCCGCCGCTCTTCGGGGCGGACCCGCGGCCGTCGCCGGACTCGCCCACGTCGTAGCGGCGCTCCTCGGGACGGGGCCGACCCGCGCGCTGCTGCTTCTCGTCGCGCTTGTTCCCGGCGCCGCGGTAGTTGCCCTTACCGCCGCCGCTGCCCGTGCTGTTCCTGCCGCTGCTTCGCATCAATGATCCGTCTGAGAGTCGCCGCTGTCGTCCACTTCGAACGACGGGATACCTTCCGGGGAGTCGCGCTCGACCGCCTCCGCCTCCGGGAGGAACGGTGCAAGCTCCGGGAGCTCGTCCAGGCCACGCAGGCCCAACCGCTCCAGAAAGTACGTCGTCGTCCTGTACAGGATCGCACCTGTTTCGGGTTCCGTCCCCGCCTCCTCCACCAGCCCGCGCTGGAGGAGGGTGCGCATCACGCCGTCACAGTTGACCCCGCGTACGGCGGAGACCCGGGAACGGCTGACCGGCTGACGGTACGCGACCACGGCCAAAGTCTCCAACGCGGCCTGGGTCAGCCGGGCCGTCTGTCCGTCCAGGACGAAGCTCTCCACGGCGTCGGCGTACGCGGCGCGGGCGTAGAACCGCCAGCCCCCGGCGACCAGCCGCAGGTCGAAGCCGCGGCCCTGGCGGGCGTACTCGTCGGCCAGTTCGCGCAGCGCCCGGGCGACCGCGCGGCGGGGCCGCTGCACCACCCGGGCCAGGTGTTCCTCGGTCGCCGGGGCGTCGACGACCATGAGGACGGCCTCCAGCGCGGGCTTCAGCTCCAGCTCCGCCACACCGAGCGCCCCGGCCGGCTCCCCGGGCCGCGCGGGCCCGCTCTGCTCCGTGACGTCGTACGCCTCACCGGACCCGCTCACGCGCGCTCTCCCTCGTCGTCGGTCGCGCCGGACGCGTCGTCCGGCTCGTCATCGGCCCCGTCCGCGGCGCCGGGCCGCCCCTCGTATCCGTCGGTGACCTGCGGCGTCACTTCGTCGGGGCCCGTCCAGCGGACCGTGAGGGTGCCCAGGGCCTCCGGCTGGTCCAGGGCCACCGCCCGCTCCCGGTACAGCTCAAGGAGCGCCAGGAAGCGCGCCACGACGGTGAGGGTGTCGGGGGCGTCGGCCACCAGCTCGGCGAAGGTGCGCGCGCCCACCTGGCGCAGCAGCGCCGCCACCACCCCGGCCTGTTCCGCGACGCTGACCAGCGGCGCGTGGATGTGGTCGACGTAGACCTGCGGGCGGGCCCGCGGCTGCATCGCCTTGACGGCGAGCCGGGCGAACCCCTCGGGGCCGATGCCCAGCACCACCTCCGGCAGCAGCTCGGCGTGGACCGGCTCCAGGCCGACGGTGCGGGGGTGGCGGCGCGTCTCGTCCGCCAGCCGGTCGCCGAAGAGGTCCGCGATCCGCTTGTACGCGCGGTACTGCAGCAGCCGGGCGAAGAGCAGGTCACGGGCCTCCAGCAGCGCCAGGTCCGCCTCGTCCTCGACGGCGGCGACGGGCAGCAGCCGGGCGGCCTTGAGGTCCAGCAGGGTGGCCGCGACGACCAGGAACTCGGTGGTCTGGTCGAGGTCCCAGTCCGCACCCATGGCCCGGATGTGCACCATGAACTCGTCGGTGACCTGGGAGAGCGCGACCTCGGTGACGTCCATCTTGTGCTTGGAGATCAGCTGGAGGAGGAGGTCGAAGGGCCCCTCGAAGTTGTCCAGCCGGACGGTGAACCGGCGGTCACCGGGGACGTCGGACTCCAGGGCCTCGTCGGCGGACTCGCCTGACTCGGCGGTCTCGCTGCCGGGCCGGTGCGCGCCGGGCTCCGGCGCTCCGGCCGCGGGCGTCTCCTCGGCCGCCGGGGCTCCGCCCGGCTCCGCGGTGGCCCCGTCCGGGTCCGCCGTGCCGTCCTCCGCCCCCCGGCCGAGGGTACGGCGCGGGGGCCGCGGGGAGGCGGTGTCGTGCTGGGTCGTCGGCATCGTGGTCCAGGGTGCTGCGGGCCCCGCGCGCGGGCGGGCTGACGCGCGGGCGGCGGGCCCGCGTAGGCGGCAGGCTATCGGGGCCGGGGGCGGCCGGGCCCTGTAGTCGCTTTCTCTTATACACATCTCCGAGCCCACGAGACGCTCATGAAGCTCGTATGCCGTCTTCTGCTTGGAAAAAAAAAGCTTGGGATCTACAACTGCATATTGCGTTCAAGGTAAATTTCCGCCATCTCTTCAGATACCGCTCTTGCCACTTCCATGCCACCCGCACCGAC
>NZ_VKJP01000539.1 GCF_007280575.1 Streptomyces benahoarensis | reverse complement strand
CGGCTCGGGGTCGCGAGACAGGCCGAGGAGCCGTTCGGCGACGACGTTGAGCTGGACCTGGGTGGTGCCGCCGGCGATGGTCAGGCAGCGCGACATCAGGAAGCCGTGCAGGGCGCGGGCGCCCGGCCCCTCGTCCAGGGAGCCGTCGGGGCCGAGGAGTTCCAGGGCCAGTTCGGCGGTTTTCTGCTGGTGGGCGGTCTGGACGAGTTTGCGGATGCTGGCCCCGGCGCCCGGTTCCTCCCCGGCGACCTGCTGGAGGGTGGTGCGCAGGGCGAGGCAGCCGAGGGCGTGCGCCTCGGCGGCGAGCGCCCCGGCGCGTGCGCGGACGGCGCCGTCGCGGCGCGCGGCGTGCCCGAGGAGGGTCTCCAGTCCGGTGCCGAACGTCATCTGGTCGGCCATGTGGACGCGTTCGTTGCCCAGGGTGGTGCGGGCGACCTTCCAGCCGTCGTCGACGGCCCCGACCACGGCGTCGGCGGGCAGCTCCACGTCGTCGAAGTAGACCTCGTTGAAGAGTGCGTCGCCGGTGATCTCGCGCAGCGGGCGGACGGTGATGCCGGGGGTGCGCATATCGACGACGAAGAAGGTCAGGCCGCGGTGTTTGGGGGCGTCGGGGTCGGTGCGGGCGAGGAGGATGCCGTGGTCGGCCTCGCGGGCGGCGGAGGTCCACACCTTCTGTCCGGTGACCCGCCAGCCGTCGGCGGTCCGCTCGGCGCGGGTACGCAGCGACGCCAGGTCCGATCCGGCCTCGGGTTCGGAGAAGAGCTGGCACCACGCGAGGTCGCCGCGGAGCGTCGGCGGCAGATAGCGGGCGCGCTGCGCCTCGGTGCCGTGGGTGAGGAGGGCGGGGACGACCCAGGTGGCGATGGACAGCCCGGAGATCTCGACCCCGGCGGCGGCCGTCTCCTGCTGGATGGCGAGCTGCTGGACGGGCCCGGCGCCGAGCCCGTACGGGGGCGGCAGATGCGGGGCGGCGTACCCGGAGGCGGCGAGCGCGCGGCGGGCGGCCGCCGGGTCGAGGCCGCGGGCGGCGTCGAGGGCGGTACGGGCGCGGCCGCGGAACTCCTCGGCGGTGGACGGGAGTTCGAGGTGCAGGGTGCGGCGGACGCCGTCGGCGGCGAGGCGGACGGCGCGTTGCCGGTGGGCGTCGCCGGGGCCGAGGAGCTGGCGGGTGACGATGGCCCGGCGCAGATGCAGATGGGCGTCGTGTTCCCAGGTGAAGCCGGTGCCGCCGAGGATCTGGACGCAGTCCTTGGCGCAGTCGAAGGCGGCGTCGAGGGCGGTGGCGGTGGCGAGGGCAGCGGCGAGTCCGCGTTCGGCGGGCGGCGCGTCGAGCGCCCGCGCCGCGTCCCAGACCAGCGCCCGGGCCGTCTCGCAGCGGATCAGCATGGTGGCGCACAGATGCTTGACCGCCTGGAACTGCCCGATGGGCCGCCCGAACTGTACGCGTACGGCGGCGTGTTCGGCGGCGGTACGCAGGGTATACGCGGCGGTGCCGCAGCTCTCGGCGGCGTACAGCACCCCGGCGAGGTCCCGGACGAGCGCCTCGTCCAGGGCGAGGCGCCGGGCGGCAGGGACGGTCACGGCGTCGGCACGCACCTCGGCGGTGGGGCGGGTGGGGTCGGCGGCTTTCCGGACGCGGACGGAGAGAGAGGCGGCGTCCATGGCGAACCAGAGGAGGGGTGAGGGGGTTTCCCCGGTGGCCGGGGCGGACGGTGCTCCTCCGGCGGGCCGGGCCGTGTCGGCGCCCGGCGGCTCCCCGGGGGCGGGGGCCGCGTCGGCGCCCGGGGCTTCCGTCGCGGCCAGCAGGATCAGGTCCGCCGGGCCGCCGCCCGGGACCGGGGGCGCGGTGCCGTCGAGGACGTATCCACCGGGGACGGCGGTGGCGGTGAGCGTGCCCGCACCGAGGGCGACGGCGCCGATCCGGTCGCCGGAGGCGAGCGCCGCCGCGAGGTGGTCCGCGCCGCCGCGGCGCAGCAGTTCGGCGGCGAGCGCACTGGGCAGATACGGGCCGGGGAACAGCGCGGCTCCCCACTCCTCCAGGACGACCGCGAGATCGAGCACGGCGCCGCCGCCCCCGCCCAGCCCCTCCGGAAGGTGCGGCCCGAGCAGCCCCTGGGCCGCCAACTCGCCCCAGTACGCGGGCCGCTCCCGGGCCGCCTTCCCGGTCTCCCCCGCGTCGACCAGCGCGCGCACCGCTTCGGGCGGCACCGCCCGCGCGGCCCAGCCCCGCACCGCCTCGGCCAGGTCACGTTGCTCCTGCGTGATTCCGATGCCCATGGCGGGCAGAGTAGAACACGTTTCAATCTGACGGAAGGTCAAGTGCGGGATGCGGGGCGGCGGCGCGCCAGGGCCGCGCAGGGGGCCGGTGGCGCGGTCGGGTCGCGCGGCGCCGGCAGCAGCCACGCCCACCCCGCCGTCCGATTCCGCCCCGCATTCCCGCCGATCGCCCTCTCCGGCCCAGGGCGTGTCCGCAAAGTCCCGCCTGGCGCGCATGCCCTCGCCGATTCCCGTATCCCGACTCCGGGCGGAAATCCCGGCATTCCGAGAACGGCGCAGGTGAACGAGGAGAGCCCACGGCGAAGGGAGGCCACACGCGCACACCGTTGGCAGCGCAGCGAAATTCGGCAGGGAATACGCGCCGGAATACGGACGCGCTTTCCCCCTCTCCGGATTTCCACCCCGGCCACTCATCCCTCCCC
>NZ_VKJP01000538.1 GCF_007280575.1 Streptomyces benahoarensis | reverse complement strand
TGTTGGTGTTCATGATGGTGCGACCGCCGAGATCTAAACCTATTAAGTCGTCGGCAGCGTCAGATGGGTATAAGAGACAGGTCGGTGACCATGGTGCCGTCGTCCTCGGCGTCCGCCGCGCGGGGCAGGGGGCGGCCGTAGGCGGGGCCGTCGAGCGGGACCAGGCAGGCCCGGGGGCCCGTGGCGCCGGTGCGGGGGCGCCGCCCGCCGATCCGGGCCGACTGCACCGCCACGAGGGACTGGGCGCCGGAGCGCACATAGGCGCGGCCCGGCGTGGAGCGGGCGATGGCACCGGCGTCCGGGGCGTCGAGGACATCCGCCGACTCCGCGCCGTCGGTGACGCGGAGCGCGATGCGCAGGTTGGTGTTGGCGCGGATGTCGGCGCTGACCACTCCGGCCGGGCGCTGGGTCGCCAGCACCAGATGGACACCGAGGGAACGGCCCCGGCGGGCGATGTCCACCAACCCGTCGATGAAGTCGGGGAGTTCGGCGGCGAGCGAGGCGAACTCGTCGATGATCAGCACGAGTCGCGGCAGCGGCGGCAGCTCCGGGCGGAGTGCGCGGGTGTCGACGTAGTCCTCCAGGTCCTTCGCCCCGGCGGCGAGAAGGATCTCCTCCCGGCGTCTGAGTTCGGCGGCGAGCGAGGCCAGGGCGCGTTCGGTGAGGTGCGCGTCGAGGTCGCTGACCATGCCGACGGTGTGCGGCAGCCGCGCGCAGTCCATGAAGGCGCTGCCGCCCTTGTAGTCGATCAGGACGAAGTTCAGGGCGTCCGGCCGGTTGGCGACCGCGAGGGAGGCGATGAGGGTCTGGAGCAGTTCGGACTTGCCGGAGCCGGTGGTACCGGCGATCAGGGCGTGGGGGCCGTCCCGGCGGATGTCGAGGAGGAACGGGCCGTCCGCCGCGACGCCCACGGCGGCCTCGGTGGTGGCACCGCCGGACCGCCACCGGCGGGCGATGTCCACCCCCGTGGGGTCCGGCAGCTCCAGCAGGGACAGCAGCCGCGCCTCCCCGGGCAGGGCGCCGTCGGCGTCGTCGCGGCTGACGTCCCGTACGGGCGCGAGCGAGCGGGCGATCAGCTCGCACCACTCCGCGCCGACCTGGTCGGCCACCACCTCGCCGACGCGCTCCAGGCCCGCGCCGCGGACCACCAGGCGCGTCGCGGCGCCGAGCGGCCAGCGGACCGCGGCCCGGCACTCCTCCGGCAGCAGCCGCTCGTCCTCGTCGAGGCAGAGGGCGAAGATCCCGTGCTCGGGGCCGTCCTGGAGCAGCTCGGGCATCCCCACCACGCGGCGCAGCAGCCGGGCGCCGTCCAGGACGAGGAGGACATGCGGGTCGGGGCGGAGCGTGCCCGACGCCCGGTGGCTCTCGCGGGCGGCCTTCCGCCGGTGCAGTTCGGTGAGTTCATGGACGCGCCGCCCGACGGCCTCGGCGTCCGAGCCGACCAGCGCCGGACAGTCCTGCCCCCGCTGCGGCCGGGTGTGCGGCAGCCAGTGCGCCCAGCCCCAGTCGTCGCCCGCCCGCCGGGTGGCGGCGAGCACGACGACGGAGAGGTCACGCGGGCTGTGCAGCACGGCGGACTGCACGGCCAGCCAACGGGCGGTGGCCAGCGCCCGGTGCCGGTCACCGGCGACCCCGACGACGCCGAGGCGCGGGAAGGACACGGTGGCGGGGACGTCGGGCAGTGAGGGCGGGTGCGGCGCCTGGTCGTCGTGCGGGGCGCCGCGGTCGGCGACGAGTTCGATGTCGGCGGGCAGCGCGGCGACCCCGAGGCGCAGGCGCAGGGTGTCGGGGTCGGTGAGGCGGCGCTCCCACAGCCGCCGCCGGGGGCCGGTGGCGAACAGCAGCACCTCGGCGGGGTCGGGGTGATCCCGCCGCCGCAGCCGCTGCTCCTCCTTGCCGAGCCTGGCCACCTCGGCCTCGTGTGCGGCGAGTTCCTTCTTGTACCGGCGCAGCGAGGTCTTGTTCCGCTTCTTGCCCTCACGGTGGTCGCTGAGCCACTGGCCGACCATCATCACCGGGCTCATCAGACAGAACAGCAACATGTACGCCTGGCCGGTGACGCCGTACATCACCAGGCCGAAGAGCACCGGCAGGAAGGCCGCGATCAACTGGAAGCGCGCCCGGTCGGCCCACCCGGGCGGGGCCGGGACCACGAGCCGGGGGCGGGGCCGTACGGGGGTCAGGCGCGGCGGCCGGTGGTAGGCGAGCCCGCCCTCGTGCATCGGGGTGAGGTGGGCGTCGGCGTCGGCGGGCACGTCCAGTACGAAGAGGGAGTCGCCCGCGCGCAGGACCGCGCCGGGCGGCCAGTCGCGGTCCGCGTCCACGGGTGCGTCGCCGAGGGAGCAGCCGGCGCCCGGGGCCGCGGCGAGGGTGAGGCCGCCGTGGACGTCCACCGTTACGCGGGCCGCCAGCGGCGGCAGTTCGGGGTCGGCGACGCGCAGGGTGCAGGCGGGCCCGGAGCCGAGGGTGGTGACGCCCGCGCCCAGCCGGAGGACGCGGCCGGAGCCCGGCCCTCCGGCCACCCGTAACTCGAAGCGGCCGGTGGGTTCGCCCTCGCGGAGGAAGGGCCCGATGGTGTCGTCGAGGGTGAGGCGCGCGCCGTCGGTGAGGACCGCGGCGGCCGGGGCCCGGGGGTCGCACCGACGGCCGTCGACCCAGAGATGGCCGTCGGACGGGCCGGGGCCGGAGGGATCAGGGCGGGAC
>NZ_VKJP01000537.1 GCF_007280575.1 Streptomyces benahoarensis | reverse complement strand
CCCCGCGCGCCCCGCCGCCCCGTCCGCCCGCTGCCCGGGGAGCCGCCGGGTGGCCCCGAATCCGTCCTTGCCGTCCCCGTCCCCGTTGATCCGGTCCAGGACCGCGTCCCGCTCCGGGGTGTCCTCCGGCCTGACCAGACCGATCAGCAGGAACAGCACCAGCGAGGTGGCCACCGGCGCCACGATCTGGATCTGCAGCTGCACCCCGTCGATCCCGTAGTTCGTCAGCCAGAACGCGAACAGGCCCGCCGCCCACGACACCAGCGCCGCCGTCGGCCCGGACCTGCGGCACTGCCGCACCATGCCGAGCAGGAACGGGATCGAGATCGGCCCCACCAGCCCGGCCACCCACTTGATGACCACGGTGATGATGTCCTTGAACGCCGGCGAGTTGACCTGCGTCGCGATGGCCATCGACAGCGCCAGGAACGCCACCGTCGACAGCCGCGCCGCCAGCAGCCCCGCCCGGTGCGACCAGCCACGCACCCGTTCCCCCACCTTCGGCAGCGCCGGGGCGATGTCCCGGGTGAACACCGCCGAGATGGCATTCGCGTCCGACGAGCACATCGCCATCGTGTGGGAGAAGAACCCGACCACGACAAGACCCAACAGCCCGTGCGGCAACAGCCGTTCGGTCAGCAGCGCATACGCATCCGACGCGTCCGGCTTCTGTGCCCGTACCAGCAGCGGCGCCATCCACATCGGGAAGAACAGCACCGCGGGCCACACCAGCCACAACGCCGCCGACAGCCGCGCCGACCGCACCGCCTCCCGCGCGCTGCGCGTCGCCATGTAGCGCTGCGCCTGGTTCCACATCCCGCCGCTGTACTCGAAGGTCTTGATGAAGAGATACGCCAGCAGGAACGTCAGCGTGTACGGCCCGGCGGTCGGCGCGGTGTGCCCCGCCGGCAGCCGGTCCCACGCCGTCCACAGCGCCCCGACACCCCCGAGCTGCGCCAGGACCGTCACCAGCATCGCCACCCCGGCCAGTAACTGGATGACGAACTGCCCCAGCTCGGTCAGCGCGTCCGCCCACAGCCCGCCGACGGTGCAGTAGACCCCCGTGACCACACCGGTGAGCAGGATCCCCTGATGCAGCGAGATGCCCGTGAACACCGACAACAGCGTCGCGATCGCCGCCCACTTGGCGCCCACGTCCACGATCTTCAGCAGCACCCCCGACCAGGCCAGCGCCTGCTGCGTCGGCAGGTTGTAGCGGCCCTTGAGGTACTCCAACGGCGAGGCCACGTGCAGCCGCGACCGCAGCCGGTTCAGCCGCGGCGCGAACAGTCGCGCCCCGATGGCGATCCCCACTGCGATCGGGAACGACCAGGTGACGTACGAGGTGATGCCGTACTGGTACGAGATGCCCGCATAGCCGGTGAACATCACCGCGCTGTAGCCCGACATGTGGTGCGAGATGCCGGACAGCCACCACGGCATCCGGCCGCCCGCGGTGAAGAAGTCGCCGACGTCGTCGACCCGCCGGTGCGACCACACGCCGATCGCGACCATCACACCGAAATAACCGATGAGCACAGCCCAGTCGAGACTGTTCATGCCCCCTCCAGGGGTCCGCCTGGTGAACGTGGACCACTTCGCCGTGACGGTCCGTGGGGCGGTTCCCCGTGCGGGAGCGGGGACTTGGGGATTGAACCTTCCGCCGCGCGGGCCGGTCAAGGCCCCGCAGATCATGGATATGAACGACGGTCACCAAGTCGAACGATTTTGCCCGCTCTTGACCGGCTGGGGCGTTGTCCCCCGTCCGCCGCCGCCCCCACGATGTGCGGACACTTCGCCGGGCTCCGCAGGCCCGACCAGCACGGCCACCCGCCGTCCCGCCCCAGCGGCACGGCGACCGGCCGCGCGGGAGCGGGATCCCGCGCGGCGCCCCACCGACCCGCCGGGAGGAACGCCCCACGGACGAAGCCGCACGGACGGACGGCCCCGCAAGGATCACTGCCAGTCCGACCGCTCCGTGCCCTCGAAGCAGTAGGTGACCCACTTCCCGGCCCGGTGCGTACTGGTCGACGGCACCGCGCACAGCCGCACCCGGAACGTCCGCCCGACCGTCGCCATGGCGGTGTACTTGTCATGGTTGTAGTTGATGACCGCGCTACGGGAGGAGCCGCCCCGCACCCGGATCGTCACCATGTCCCCGGGCTCACCGTTGACGATCCGGCCCCACACCGCGCCGCAGGACGCGCTGTACCGCAGATGGATCCGTGCGGGATTGCCCGCCTGCGGCTCCCAGGTGACCGCGTCCGCGGAACACTCCCCGGCCGGGCTCTTCCCGTCGCAGCCCGCCCCGGGGCAGCCGGGCGGCGGGTCCTCGAACGCCTTCTGGATCGCCTCCACACCGGGCGGCACGAGCGCCCCGGCGACCGCCGCGGCCACCGCCACCACCAGCGTGTGCCGTGCGTGCGCCCGCAACCGCCGCCCGCCCGCGCCTATCCAGGCCGCGAACCGGCCGACCGGGTCCGGACGCGACCCGCCGGACGGCGCCGCGCCGGTGCGGGATCCGCCATCCCCGGGACCGGCCGCGCCACCGCCGCCGGCCCGGTCCCCGCCGTCGCCGCCGGGCCCAGGCGGATCGGCGACGGGACCGGGCGGATCGGCGACGGGACCGAGCGGATCGACGACGGGGGGTCCGGCGGCGGACGGATCGGCGACGGGCGGATCGGTGGGAGGTGGGTCGGTGGCGGGT
>NZ_VKJP01000536.1 GCF_007280575.1 Streptomyces benahoarensis | reverse complement strand
TGAGCGTCTCGTGGGCTCGGAGATGTGTATAAGGGACAGGCCCGCGTACGTCTACGACCTGACGGCGCTGGCCGCCCACGCCGCCCGGGTGCGGGGCGCGCTGCCGCGCCGCGTCGAGCTGTACTACGCGGCGAAGGCCAACCCGGAACCGCAGCTCCTGGCGGCGCTGCGCCCGTACGTCGACGGCTACGAGGTCTCGTCCGGCGGTGAGCTCGCCCATGTGCACGGGGCGGTGCCGGACGCGCCGCTGGCGTTCGGCGGCCCCGGCAAGACGCCCGCGGAGATCGTCCGGGCGCTGGAGCTGGGCGTGGCGCGGTTCCATGTGGAGAGCGGCCATGAGCTGCGGATGCTCGGCGCGCTCGCCGCCCGGCACGTCCCGGAGCGGCGGATCGCGGTGCTGCTGCGGTTCAACCTGCCGGTGGCCGACGGCGCCCTGGACGGGGTGTCGCTGGCGATGGGCGGCCGCCCCACCCCGTTCGGCGCGGACCCCGCCGAGGCCGACGCCCTGGTCCGGGCGCTGACCGACGGCGGGCTGCCGCAGCTGGAACTGCGCGGCGTCCACGCCCACCTGGCGAGCGGCCTGCGGGCGCCCGAACAGTTGGCGGTGGCCACCTCGATCGTGACGTGGTCGACGGCGCTCGCCGCGCGGCACGGCGTCCCGCTCGCCGAGGTCGTCGTCGGCGGCGGCATGGCCGTCGACTACGCCGCGCCCGGGGAGCGCTTCGACTGGGCCGCGTACGGCGCCGGTCTGGAACACCTGGCCGCCGCCCACCCGGAGCTGACGCTGCGTATCGAGCCGGGCCGGGCGCTGACCGCGTACTGCGGCTGGTACGCGACGGAGGTGCTGGACGTGAAGGCGAGCCACGGCGAGGAGTTCGCGGTGGTGCGCGGCGGCACCCACCATCTGCGCACCCCCGCGACGAAGGGCCACGACCAGCCCTGCACCGTGCTGCCGTCCGACGCGCCATGGCCGCACCCGTGGCCGCGCCCCGCCGCCCGGGGCGAACGGGTCACCCTCACCGGCCAGTTGTGCACCCCGAAGGACCTGCTGGCCCGCGGCGTGGCGGCGCCAGGGCTGCGCGCCGGTGACCGGGTGGCGTTCGGCCTGGCCGGGGCGTACGCCTGGAACATCTCGCACCACGACTTCCTGATGCATCCACGCCCCGGCTTCCACTTCGTCGGCGCCGCCGGGGAGGCGTGAGGTGCTGCGGCCCAACGAGGTCAAGCGGAAGCTCGCGGCGGGCGAGGAGGTCCACGGGCTGTTCGGCGTGATCCCCGATCCCGCGGTGACGGAGATGATCGGGCACGCCGGATACGACTTCGTCATCCTCGACACCGAGCACACCCTCGTCGGCCCCGAACGGCTGGAGCATCTGATCCGGGCGGCCGAGACCTGCGGCCTCACGCCGTTCGTCCGGGTGCCCGAGGGTGATCCGGGCGCCGTGCTGCGGGCGCTCGACGCGGGCGCCATGGGCATCGTGGTGCCGCACGTACGCGGCCGCGCGGACATCGACGCGGCGGTACGCGCCGCCCGTTACGCGCCCGAGGGGATGCGCTCCCTGAACGGCGGCCGCGGCCCCGGCTACGGCACCCTCCCGCTGCCCGAGTACCTCGCGGCGGCCAACGACGCGGTCATGGTGATCGCGCTGATCGAGGACGCCGAGGGGGTCGACGCCCTCGACGCCGTCCTCACCGGCGGCGGCATCGACCTGGTCCTGCCCGGACCGGGCGACCTCTCCCAGTCGTACGGCGTGCCCTGGCAGGTACGCCATCCCCGGGTCCAGGAGGCGGTACGCACCGTACGTGCGGCGTGCGCCCGGCACGGCGTGCCGTTCTGCGCGATGGCCACCACCGAGGAACGCCGCCACGACTGGCGCTCCGACGGCGTCACCGCCTTCGTCCTCGGCGAGGACCGCGACATCATCTCCCGGGCGTTGCGGGGGCATCGGGGGGTGGCGCCGGGGTAGCGACGGCCCCGGTGTCGCTCTGTCCCGGCCGCTTTCACCCCTCGCTCTCCGCAGGGGTCAGCACCACGAACTCCGCCCCCGCCGGGTCCGTGCAGACCGCGAGGCGGCCGACGCCCTCGGCGTCCTCGGGGCCCATCCGGACGGCGCCGCCCCGCGCGGTGACGGCGGCGACCGTGGCGTCGCAGTCGGCGGCGCCGAACACCGGATGCCAGTACGCCGCGCCGCCGGTCTTCGCGAGCGCCTGGGCCGGGAGCTGCATGATGCCGCCCTGCATCCGCTCCTGCCCGGCCCCGCTCGGGGTCACCAGCGGGAACGCCGCCCGGCGCGGCCACGGCGCCCGAAAGGTGCGGCCCGCACCACGTGCCCTCGCTCGTCCGGGTGGCCCTGGCGGCGCCGCCCCGCCGGGCCCGGCGCCACCGGGCGGAGCGAGGACGTCCTGAGCCGTATGCGACGGGCCGCACGCGGGTCGCATTTCCGGTACGGCGACGACCCGGTGTAGTGCCCCCTCGTCCGCCCGGCGGGCCCCGGTCCGCCCTCTCCCCTCCTGACGGAGGGCCGACCGGGAACCCGCACGGCGGTCTCCGCCCGTCGCCGACAGCACGGCGACGGGCGGGCGGGCGTCCGGTTCGGCACCACGGCGCGACGGCCCGCCCGCACGGATCTGCGGCAGGCCGCGGTGTCCGCGGAATCCGGTTCCCCCCGGAACGCCCCTCCTGCCC
>NZ_VKJP01000535.1 GCF_007280575.1 Streptomyces benahoarensis | reverse complement strand
GGCGCGGCGGCGGTGGCGGCGCCGGAGACCGACATGGTCAGCTTCACCGGCTCCACCGCCGTCGGCCGCGCCATCGCCGAGGAGTGCGGCCGGAGCATGAAACGCCAGCTCATGGAGTTGGGCGGGAAGGGCGCCGCGCTGGTCTTCGACGACCTCGACGACGCCGGGCTGAACGCCGCGGTCGCCGGTATCGGCACCACCTTCTCCTTCTACAGCGGCCAGATCTGCACCGCCCCGACCCGCGTCCTCGTCCAACGCCCCCTCCACGACCGGCTGGTCGAACGCCTCACCCACTACGCGCGCCGCCTGCCCCTCGGCGACCCGCGGGCCCGCTCCACCGTGGTCGGCCCGGTCATCTCCGCCGCCCACCGCGACCGCGTCGAGTCCTACCTCGATCTGGGCCGCGCGGAGGGCGCCCGGCTGGTCACCGGCGGGCGGCGCCCGGACGGCCCGGACACGGCGCGCGGTTTCTACGTCGCGCCCGCGCTGTTCGCCGACTGCACGTCCGGGATGCGGATCGTGCGGGAGGAGATCTTCGGCCCGGTCGTGGTGGTGCTGCCGTTCGACGACGAGGAGGAGGCCGTCGCGCTCGCCAACGACAGCGACTACGGGCTGCTGGACTATGTCTGGTCCGGCGATGTGGCACGGGCGTTCCGGGTCGCGGCCCGGCTGCGCGCCGGAGGGGTCGGCGTGAACACCATCGGCCGCAACATGGAGGCGCCCTTCGGCGGCTTCAAACAGAGCGGCGTCGGCCGGGATGTGGGCTCGTACGCGCTGCACGCCTACAGCGAGGTGCAGTCGGTGGTGTGGACGGGGTGAGGCCCGCGCCGAGCCGTACCGGGGCGGTCCGCCGGGTGGTGGCCCACGGGCGTCCGCGCGGTGGCCGAGGGACGTCCGGAAGTCGCACGGGAAATTTTTGAAAGGGGCAAAACGGGCGCGGCTGCGGTAACCGCACGGCGAGTCGGGTGGCCCGTGAGTCGTGAAGTTGAAGGTTGAGACGGTTTTGATCATTCCATTACGCGACCGAAGTGCGGGATGTGGTTTCGTAATGAAGGTGCTACCGGGCCGCCGATAAGCGGAGTTTGACCCTCCGGATGCGGAAACAGCAGCACTTAACGTCCTGTTCATGGTTCAGGTAGACCCCCGGCCCCAGACCGGAGACACGGTAACGAGCGTCGGCGCCACCGGCGGAGAAGCCCGCGGCGACACCCGCGGCAAGGGACTGAGCGGCAACTCCGTCGGCCTGCTCGGCAGCGCGGTCATCGGCGTCTCCACCGTCGCCCCCGTCTACTGCCTCACCTCCACCCTCGGCCCCACCGCCGGAGAGGTCGGCCTGCAGATGCCGGCCATCTTTCTGGCAGGGTTCCTGCCGATGCTGCTCGTCGCCTTCGCCTACCGCGAGCTGAACAAGGCGGTCCCCGACTGCGGCACTTCCTTCACCTGGACCGTCAAGGCATTCGGCCCCCGCATCGGCTGGATGTGCGGCTGGGGCCTGGTGATCGCGACGATCATCGTGCTCTCCAACCTCGCCGGCGTCGCCACCTCCTTCTTCTACCTGCTGCTCGGCGAACTCACCGGCAGCCGGACCGTCGCCGACCTCGACGGCAACAAAGCCGCCCACATCCTCACCTGCCTCGCCTTCATCGCCGTCGCCACCGCCATCAGCTACCGCGGCATGACCGCCACCAAAGGCGTGCAGTACGCCCTCGTCGGCCTCCAACTCGCCGTGCTCGCCGTCTTCGTCGTCATGGCCGTCATCAAGGCACGCTCCGGCGAATTCGCAGGATCCCTGCACTTTTCCTGGACCTGGCTCGACCCCTTCGCCGTCCGGTCCTTCTCCGCCTTCACCGCCGGACTCTCCCTCTCGATCTTCATGTTCTGGGGCTGGGACGCCTGCCTGACCGTCAACGAGGAGACCGCCGGCAGCGCCAAAACCCCCGGCCGCGCCGCCCTCCTCGCGATGCTCGTCCTCATCGGCTCCTACCTGCTGACCGCCATCGCCGCCCAGATGTACTCCGGCGTCGGCGACAAGGGCCCCGGCCTCGGCAACCCGCACACCGCCGACAACGTCTTCGCCGCCCTCGCCGACCCCGTCATGGGCACCGCCCTCGGCGTGCTGCTGTTCGTCGCCGTCCTCGCCTCGGCCGCCGCCAGCCTCCAGACCACGTTCATCCCCGTGGCCCGCACCGTCCTCGCGATGAGCGCGTACGAGGCGCTGCCGCCGTCCTTCGCCCGCATACACCCGCGCTTCCGGTCACCGGGCCGCGCCACCGTCGCCGCGGGCGTCGCCACCGGCCTCTTCTACGCCGTGATGAGCCTCCTCAGCGAGAACGTCCTCATCGACACCATCTACGCCCTCGGCCTCATGATCTGCTTCTACTACGCGATCACGGCCTTCGCCTGCGCCTGGTACTTCCGCCACGACCTGCGCACCTCCACCCGCGACCTGTTCTTCAAAGGCGTCTTCCCCACCCTCGGCGGCATCCTGCTGACGGCGGTCTTCACCAAGACCCTTGTGGACATGTGGAACCCGGCTTACGGGTCGGGCAGCTCCGTATTCGGTGTGGGCTCGGTGTTTGTCATCGGGGTGGGGCTGTTGGCGCTGGGCCTTGTGCTGATGCTGGTGATGCAGCGACGGAGCCCGGCGTTCTTCCGGGGGGAAGTGCTTACTCGGGGGACGCCGGTGTTGGTGGTGGAGGAGTAGGGGGCGGGGGCCCCTCCCCCCTCCCCTC
>NZ_VKJP01000534.1 GCF_007280575.1 Streptomyces benahoarensis | reverse complement strand
ATGAGCGTCTCGTGGGCTCGGAGATATGTATAAAAGACAGGGGTGCGGTGGCGGGAGGAGGTGCCGCAGGTGCCGCCGCGGCCGGGGAAGGGGCCGTTGGCGTTGCGGGTGCGGCTGGTGGAGGGCGGCGGGTTCGAGGTGACGGAGGCGGGGACCCGTAAGCAGGTCGCGGTGTACGTGGTGCGGGATCCGCAGGAGGTGCCCGGGGTGGCGCGGCTGGGGCCGGATCCGCTCGGGGACGGCTTCACCCGGGAGGCGTTCGGGCGGATGCTGGCCGGGGAGGGGCGGCAGATCAAGGGCGTACTGCGGGATCAGGGCGTGCTGGCCGGGATCGGGAACGCGTACTCGGACGAGATTCTGCACGTCGCCCGGATGTCGCCGTTCAAGGCGGCGGCGTCGCTGTCGGAGGAGGAGACCGATCTGCTGTACGCGGCGATCGGGACGACGCTGAGGGACGCGGTGGCGCGGTCGGGCGCTCTGGAGCCGGGGAAGCTGAAGGCGGAGAAGAAGAGCGGGATGCGGGTGCACGGGCGGACCGGGGAGGCGTGTCCGGTGTGCGGGGACAGGGTGCGCGAGGTGGTCTACCGGGACCGGTCGATGCAGTACTGCCCTACGTGCCAGACGGGCGGGAAGGTGCTGGCGGACCGGCGGATGTCGCGGTTGTTGAATTGATCTCCTCTTCCCGCTGAAGCGGGGAGATTCCCCTCAGGCCGCGTGCGGCGTGGTGAGTGGTTGACGCTTCGCAGACCGGGCAACCCCGAAGTCTCCACGTCCTGACACCGTCGATCCGGCGGCGTGATCGATGTTGCGGCTTGCGTTGGTGTCCGCGTTGGCCTCGTACCCACAGCCGTCCGCCTTGCAAACGAAGCGGGCCTGCGTCTCGCGGCTGCCGGGGGTGATGAAGCCGCACGCCGAGCACCTGCGCGAGGTGTTCGGCGCGGGCACCTTCACCACTTGGCCCCCGCGCTCGGCGGTCTTGTATTCCAGCAGGGTGACCGTGCGGCCCCAGGCTTCCTGGGCGATGGCGCGGTTGAGCCCAACCTTCTGGCGGACTTGGGCACCCGGGTTTTCCACGGTTCCCCGTGCGGACTTGACCATGTTGGTGATGGTCAGGTCTTCCACCCCGATACGCGAGAAGGTCTCGGCGAGTTCGGTGGTGGTCTTGTGCTGCCAGTCGACCGCTCGGCGCTTGGCTGTTGCGCGGAGCTGGGCGATCTGGTCGTACGTGCGGGCGAGACGATTGCTGATCTCCTCGCCCTTCTTGCGGGTCCGGCGCTTGTGTTCCTTGGCTTTCTCCAGGCGGCGCAGACGCTCGGCCTCGCCCGGAGTGAGCCAGGGTCCGTGCTCGCGGAACGATCCGTCCGAGAGTGCGAGGGGCTTTGCGATGCCCCGGTCGATGCCGACGGTCGGGCCCGCGTGCAGCTCGGGTTCGGGTACCTCGGTCTGGACGCGGAAGACGACGTACCAGCCGTCGGCCTCCCGGACGAGGCGGGCGCCGGTGACCTTGTTGAGCTTGTCGGCCCGCTTCCCGACAGACAGGTCCTTGGTCCAGCGGAACAGGACGTGCCCAATCTTCGGCGCCCACATCCGGCCCCACCGCCGGCCCAGGCGCACGATCTGAAGGTCACGGCCCTGCGGGATGTCGACGGCCATACGGGAACGGAAGCGACTCTTGAACGTCGGGGCCTCGGCACGGCCTTCCCAGCAGTTCACCCAGGCGCGGAAGTACGTCTTGAGCACCTGCTGAGCGGCCTGCGCGGGGAGGGCTCCGAGCCAGGGAAGGTCCTTACGGCCCTGGCGAATCGCCTGGTCAGCGGCGGCGAGGTTCCGCTTGTCCTTGGGGAGCATGGTCCACCAGTCATGCACCAGATTCCACATGGCGCGGGCCGCGTGCCCCTGGCCCTCAGCCATGACGGCCTGGGAGGGGGTGAGGTAAAGCCGGGCCTTGTGACCGCGCTGACGCTTCAGCTTCCCTCCCCATACGGCTTGTTGACCGTAACGGCGATCACCCTAGCATTGGTTCATGTCACCACGATGGGAACAGAGCCCGGACGTGCGCAGGGGTGCACACGTCGCCTATAACCTTCACGCGCACTTGGTGTTCATCACGAAACGCCGGCGGAAAGTATTCACGCCGGAGATGCTGACGCGGTGCGAAGAGATCATGCGCGCCGTCTGCGCCGACTTCGAGTCCGAGCTGGTGGAGTTCAACGGCGAGCACGATCACGTCCATCTGCTGGTGCACTACCCGCCGAAGGTCGCCCTGTCCCGCCTGGTGAACAGCCTCAAGGGCGTCTCCTCGCGACGTCTGCGCCAGGAGTTCACCTACAACGTCAACCGGTCCATCCTGCACGGCCGGTTCTGGTCCGGCTCCTACTTCGCTGGTTCCTGCGGTGGAACACCGCTGGCAGTGGTCGAGCGGTACATCGAGGCACAGCAGCGGCCTGGACCGGCTCCAGCCGGTAGGTGGGGCGATTCACCTACCGGCTGGAGCCGGTAACACTCTCACTCAAGATCGGCAGAGGGACGGCGCCGCCCCGGGCCCCGGCCTCGTCCGGGGGCCGGGAGCGTCCCCGGCACCCGGCCGGGCGCCGCGCGGCGACATGCGGCGCCCGGCGAAAGGTGACCGGCCCGGCCTGGCGCCGGGCCCCGGAAGCCGGGCGGGACCGGTAACCCACCCAGCCCCGTCAACCGCCCCGG
>NZ_VKJP01000533.1 GCF_007280575.1 Streptomyces benahoarensis | reverse complement strand
GGCACGGCCCCGCCCCCGGCGACTGGCGCAGCTCCCTGGACCGCGCCGCGTACATGGACGGGGTGCGCCGCATACGCGCGTACATAGGGACGGGGGACGTCTATCAGGTGAACCTCTGCCGGGTGCTGAGCGCGCCGCTGCCCGACCCGGACCGCAGCGACATCGACGCGCTCACCGCCGTACTGGCCCTCGGCAACCCCGCGCCGTACGCGGGCACGATCCGGCTCCCGGCGCACGGCGTCGAGGTCGCCACCGCCTCGCCCGAGCTGTATCTGCGCCGTGACGGGCGCACCGTCGACTCCGGCCCCATCAAGGGGACCGGGCGCATCGCCGCCGATCTGACGGACAAGGACCGCGCGGAGAACGTGATGATCGTCGACCTGGTCCGCAACGACCTCGGCCGGGTCTGCGCCACCGGCAGCGTCACCGTCCCCGCGCTCTGCGCCGTCGAGGAACACCCCGGCCTCGTCCACCTCGTCTCCACCGTCCGCGGCGAGATCGCCCAGCCCCACGCCAAGAGCGCCTGGGCCGATCTCCTCACCGCCACCTTCCCGCCCGGTTCGGTCACCGGCGCCCCCAAGGGGAGCGCGCTGCGGATCATCGACGAGCTGGAGACGGCGCCCCGCGGGCCGTACTGCGGCGGCATCGGCTGGGTCGACGCCGACCGCGGCACCGGTGAGCTGGCCGTCGGCATCCGTACCTTCTGGATCGACCGCGCCGCGGCGGACGGGCCTGACCTGCGGTTCGGCGCGGGCGCGGGGATCATCTGGGACTCCGATCCGGAGCGCGAGTGGGCGGAGACCGAGCTGAAGGCGCGCCGACTGCTCGCGGTAGCGTCGGGCGAGCACGACGTGAACGGAAGGACTGGGCGATGAGGATCTGGCTGAACGGGGAACTGCGGGAGGCCGGCAGCGCCCGGGTGTCCGTCTTCGACCACGGCCTGACGGTCGGCGACGGCGTCTTCGAGACCGTCAAGGCCGAGGGCGGCCGCGCCTTCGCCCTCACCCGCCATCTGGAGCGGCTGGCCCACTCCGCGCGCGGTCTCGGGCTGCCCGAACCGGACCTGGACGAGGTACGCCGCGGCTGCACCGCCGTCCTCGACGCCCACCCGATGCCGCTCGGACGGCTGCGGATCACCTACACCGGCGGCGAATCGCCCCTCGGCTCCGACCGCGGCGACGCCCCCGCGACCCTGGTCATCGCTCTCGGCGAGGCGACCCGCCGCCCCGACACCACCGCCGCGGTCACCGTCCCCTGGGCCCGGAACGAGCGCGGCGCGCTCACCGGGCTGAAGACCACCTCGTACGGCGAGAACGTCGTCGCACTCGCCCGCGCCCGGGAACGCGGCGCCTCCGAGGCGCTGTTCGGCAACACCGTCGGCGCGCTGTGCGAGGGCACCGGCTCCAACGTCTTCGTCGTCCTCGACGGCGAACTGCACACCCCGCCGTCGGCCTCCGGCTGCCTGGCCGGGATCACCCGCGCCCTCACCGTCGCCTGGGCCGGTGCCAAGGAGACCGATCTGCCGCTGGACGTCCTGGAGAGCGCCGAGGAGATCTTCCTGACGTCCACGCTCCGCGACGTCCAGGCGGTGACGCGGATCGACGACCGTGAACTCGGCGACGTGCCGGGCCCGGTGACGCGCGCCGCGATGTGCGCCTTCGACGCGGGCGCCGCCGCCGACTTCGACCCGCGGTGAGGTGAAGGGCCGCGGCGGCGGGTAGAAGGCCCCTGTGACCACCACGCTGCGTCCCGCGGGACCGGAGGACCGAGACGGCGAGGGCCACCGCGCCCGCCGCTACGACATCTGCGTCAACAGCCGCCGGGTGGGCGGCGTCCGGCTCATCACCGACCCGCTCACCGGGCCCGCCACCGGCCGGATCGAGGAGCTGGCGGTCGACGCCGCCGACCGCCGCCGCGGCCGGGCCACCGTCGCCGCCCTGGCCGCCGAGGAAATCCTGCGCGGCTGGGGCTGCCGCCGCATCGCGCTGACCGTCCTCGTCGGCGGGGAGGCGGCGCTGCGCCTCGCGGCGGCCCTGGGGTACACCGAACGCGCCCGCGGTCTCGCCAAGGTGATCGTCGGGGCCCCGCCGCTGCCGCCCGGCGCCGAGGACCGTCCGCTGACCGACGCCGGGTACCCGGCCTGGCGCGCCACCGCCCTCGCGGACCGCGCCCGCCTCCTCGCCGCACCTGGCCTGACCTCGCAGGAAGCCGCTCGGGCGGCGGAGGCCGAACACCGCGCGCTGCTCCCGGGCGGCGCCGGTACCCCGCACCACGCGGTGCGCCTCCTCGCCGTCCGCGGCACCGGTGTCGGCCATGTCTGGGTCGATCGGCGACCGCCGGACCTGCCTGGCGGCCGTGTCCTCGACGTCCTCGTCGCCCCGGAGCATCGCGGCCACGGCCACGGCCGGGCCCTGCTGGGCATTGCGGAGCGGGAGTGCCTGGCCGCCGGGGCGCCTCTCCTCGGCCTGACCGTCCGCACGGACGATGCCGCCGCACGCGGTCTCTGCGCGGCCCTGGGCTACCGCCCCACCACGCTTCTGCTGGCCAAGCCGATCCTGTGACGCGGCTCAGCCCTCGGGGGTGCCCATGAAGCCCTGTCGTCCGCCCGGAGGGCGTCGCAAGCCGGGCGGGACTTTCCGGACACGTCCTAGTGTTCTGAGTCGGGAATTCTGTTCGGATGTGAGGCGAGGTGTTCGAGGATCTCGTCCGCGGTCTTGGTCCAGACGTAGGGCTTGGGGTCGGTGTTCCAAGCGG
>NZ_VKJP01000532.1 GCF_007280575.1 Streptomyces benahoarensis | reverse complement strand
GGCCGGGTGTGGCGGCGGGGCGCCGCTCGCCGTCTCCAGCTCGATGGCCAGCGGCATCGCCGTGAACATCGACGAGTACGTGCCGACGCCGATGCCGATGAGCAGCGCCACCGCGAAGTCGGTCAGCGTGTCACCGGCCAGGAGGGCCAGCGCGGCGAGGATGAAGACCGCGCCGATGCCGGTGTTGACCGTCCGCGGCACGGTCTGCAGCAGCGCCCGGCCCGCGATCGTACGGAACGGCGCGGCGCGGTCGGCGGCCCACAGCTCGCGGACCCGGTCGAAGACCACTACCGAGTCGTTGACGGAGTAGCCGACGACGGTCAGCAGCGCCGCGAGGAAGACGCCGTCGACCGGTTTGCCGAGCCAGGCGAAGGCGCCGACCAGCACCACCACGTCGTGGGCGAGCGCGGCGACCGCGGAGAGGGCGAAGGTCCAGCGGAACCGGGCCGCGAGATAGAGCATCTGCCCGGCCAGCGCCACGCCCAGGGCGATCAGCGCGCCCCGGCGCAGTTCGGTGCCGAGGCTCGGCCCGATCTGCTCGTCGCGCACCTTCTCCGCGCCGCCGCCCAGACCGGACACCACCTCGGTGACCCGGCTCCCGTCCGCGGCGGACAGCGGCTCGGTGCGGACGGTCAGCTCCCGGGTGCCCGAAGTGTGGACCACCGCGCGCGGGAAGCCCGCGTCGCCCAGGGCGGTACGGGCCCGCTCGGCGTCCACCGGGGCGGTGGTCGTGTACTCGATCATCCGGCCGCCGGTGAACTCCACGCCGAAGTCCAGGCCGCGCACCACGATGCCGGTGACGGCCAGGGCGAGCGCGACGGCGGTCAGCAGCGGCCAGCGGCGGCGGTGGCGCAGCGGGTCGGGGGCGCGCCGCTCCAGCCAGGTGCGGACCCGGCCGGGGCGGGCGAGGCCGGTGAGGCCGGGGCGGCGGGTCACCGCCCGCCGGGAGAGGGCGAGTTCGGCCAGGACGCGGGTGAGGAGCAGGGCGCTCACCATGGAGGCGAGGACGCCGATGCACAGGGTCACCGCGAAGCCGCGGACCGGGCCCGAGGCGAAGACGAACAGCAGGCCCGCGGCGAGCAGGGTGGTGAGGTTGGAGTCGGCGATGGCGCTGAAGGCGTGCCGGAATCCGGCGGTGAGCGCGGCGCGGGGGCTGCGGCGTGGTGCGCCGCGCCGGGTCCGGCCGCTCGCCGCGTACTCCTCGCGGGCCCGCTCGAAGACCAGCACATTGGCGTCGACGGCCATGCCGATGGCGAGGACGAACCCGGCGAGCCCGGGGAGGGTGAGGGTCGCGCCGATGGCGAGCAGCGCGGCGTAGAAGATCAGCGCGTAGCAGGCCAGCGCGGCGGCGGCGAGAGCGCCGAGGAGGCGGTAGACGACGGCGAGGAAGACCGCGGTCAGGGCCGTGCCGAGGAGCGCCGCGCGGGCGCTGGAGTCGAGGGCGGCGGCGCCGAGGGTCGGGCCGACGGTGCGCTGTTCGACGGTCTCGACGGGGACGGGCAGGGCGCCGCCGTTGATCAGGAGGGCGAGTTCCTTCGCGGATTCCCGGTCGAAGCCGCCGGTGATCTGCGTCGCGCCGCCGGTGATGCCGGTGCCGCAGGCGACGGAAGGGTCGACCTGCGGCGACGAGATGATCTTGTCGTCGAGGACGATGGCGGCGCGGCGGGCGGGGTCGCCCGGGGGCGCGCAGGCCGCCTCGGCGGTGAGCGCCGCCCAGGCGCGCTCCCCCGGGCCGCGCAGGTCGAGGCCGATGTGCCAGCCCGTACCGCGCTCCGCGTCGAACCGGGCCGTGGCGTTCTCCACCCCGGCGCCGGTGAGCGCGGGCGGTCCGAGCCGCAGCCGGGCACCGGATGCGTCGGGCAGGACGGGCCCGGGGGCGCCGGGGTCCTTGCGGGAGTCCTTCGGGGGGTTGCCGGAATCCGCAGGGACCCTGCCGGTTCCTTCCGCGTCCTTGCCGGGGGCCGAGGTGGCCTTGTCGGTCCCCCCGGTGTCCTTGCCGGTGGCCGGGCGGTCGG
Organism: Streptomyces benahoarensis; assembly: GCF_007280575.1. Taxonomy (GTDB): domain Bacteria; phylum Actinomycetota; class Actinomycetes; order Streptomycetales; family Streptomycetaceae; genus Streptomyces; species Streptomyces benahoarensis. Next base: position 751 of record NZ_VKJP01000532.1, on the reverse strand, counting down.
TGGGTGCGGCGGTGCCGAGGACGGGGTGGACGGTGAGTTGGGCGGTGCGGCCGAGGACGTCGGCGGCGTGGGCCGGGTCCTGGACGCCGGGGAGTTCGACGACGATGCGGTGGTCGCCGGAGCGGGTGAGGGACGGTTCGGCGACGCCGAGGGCGTCCACCCGGCGGCGCAGCACCTCCAGCGTGCGGTCGGTGGCGTCCCGGTCGGCTTGCGCCGACGGGGAGTCGCGGGTCTCCAGAACGAGCTGCGTACCGCCGCGCAGATCGAGACCGAGCCGGACGGGTTGGGTCACGGCGAGATAGGCGGACAGGGCGAGCACGGCGAACGCGAGCAGCGCGCGCACCCTGGTGGCGCGGGTCATGATGCCTCCAGCAGGCGTACCGCGTCCGGGCGTTGCCGGGCGCGGTGGAATGCGACAGGACGTCGGTCAGCTGCCGGAGGAGGGCGGGGCGCGCGCCGGAGGGAGCGCGGCGTACCCAGGGGCACCGCCGGAGGCGGCACGGATACGCGGCGGGCGCGGCCCGGTGTACGGCGGTACGGGACGGACGGCGGCGGGCGGCGTGCCCGACACCGGGTGGTACGTCTGCTCGGGACCTGCGCCCGGTCCGGTCCGCAGCACGGGGGCCGGACAGCGGACGGCGGTCATGATGCCTCCAGCAGGCGTACCGCGTCCGGGCGTTGCCGGGCGCGGTGGAATGCGACAGGACGTCGGTCAGCTGCCGGAGGAGGGCGGGGCGCGCGCCGGAGGGAG
>NZ_VKJP01000531.1 GCF_007280575.1 Streptomyces benahoarensis | reverse complement strand
GGCGGGAGGCGGGCCGGGCGCGGGCGGCCCGGCTCGGGCGGCAGGGCGCGCGGCGATGCGGCGCGCGCCGGTGGCCCATCGGTCAGCGCCCCAGGAGGTCCACCGCCACATCGGCGGGGAAGCCGGTGGTCGGGCCGACCCGGCGGGCGAACTCGGTGACACCGCGCAGCTGGTCGGGGCCGAAACGGAAGTCCAGCGTCGTGAAGTACTTCTCCAGCACCGTCTCGTCGAAGGACTCCCAGCGGGCGGCCTGCTCGGCGACCTTGGTGACCTCCTCCAGCGACACGTCCCGGGACGCGAGGAACGCCTCGTGGACCTTCTCCACGACCTGCGGCTCACGCGCGAGGTAGTCGCGGCGGGTGGCCCAGACGGCGAAGACGAACGGCAGGCCCGTCCACTCCTTCCACATCTGCCCCAGGTCGTGGACCTGGAGGCCGAGCCGGGGCCCGTCGTGGAGGTTGGCGCGGAGCGCGGCGTCCCCGATCAGGACGGCGGCGTCCGCCTCCTGCATCATCAGGCCCAGGTCCGGCGGGCAGGTGAAGTAGTCCGGCCGGACCCCGATCCGCTCGGCGAGCAGCAGCTGCGCGAGCCGCACCGAGGTCCGCGACGTCGACCCGAGGGCGACCCGGGCACCGTCCAGCTGGTCCAGCGGCTTCTGCGAGACGATCACGCAGGACATCACCGGGCCGTCGCAGCCGACCGCGAGGTCCGGGAAGGCCACGAGGTCGTCGGCGGCGCGCAGGAACTCCACCAGGGTGACCGGAGCGATGTCCAGCTCCCCCCGGATGAGCTGCTCACTGAGCTTCTCCGGGGTGTCCTTGGTCAGCTCCAGATCGAGCAGGGTGCCCGTACGGGCGAGGCCCCAGTAAAGGGGCAGGCAGTTCAGGAACTGGATGTGGCCCACCCGCGGCCGACTGCGACGGGCGCCGGCGGCGGCTTCGGCGGGGGCGTCTCCAAAGGTTGAATTGTCCACATGCGGAGGCTAGACCCGTGGGCCGGGAACCGGCACGGCGGGGGCGCATATGGCTCCCCGGGCGCCGGATGGGCGGCACTGACCCCTTCGGGTAAACGTGATCTTTGGCTCTTCCACCGCACGAGCGCACCATGCTACGCTCAGCGCAAGTTGCAGTTTGGTTTCCCTTGCAGTACAGAGCCTGCGGAGCATGTAACCCGCAGGCTTTTGTCGTTTTCAGACTTGTTTCAGGTTCTGGAGCAGGGCAACCCTTTGGCCCAAGGAGGGCTTATGGCTACCGGAACCGTCAAGTGGTTCAACGCTGAAAAGGGCTTCGGCTTCATCGCCCAGGACGGCGGCGGCCCGGATGTCTTCGTCCACTACTCCGCGATCAACGCCTCTGGCTTCCGCTCCCTGGAGGAGAACCAGCAGGTGACCTTCGACGTCACGCAGGGCCCGAAGGGCCCGCAGGCGGAGAACGTCGTCCCGGCCTAAGTTGCCCGGGTCGGCCGGCAACGGCCATTGATCGCTGTTCTCAAGAGCAGTACCCAAGGAGCCCCGCTCCGCCTCTTCGGCGGCGAGCGGGGCTCCTGCTTTTTTCGGCTTTTCCGCCGACCGCGACCGGATTTCCGATTCCCCCCGCCGCAGCACCGGCATGCGGCACGCAAACCGGGCATGTACCGGACGGAAACGGGAGGGGAACGGGCGCGGAAACGGATCTGCGGCAAGGGACCGGCGGCGGGCGATTTCCTGACTCCCGGGTCAGCTGACGCTCGCGTCCGCCCGAATTCCCCTGAGTTCCCGGGTCCTGTTCCGCGTTCCGCGGAATCTTCCGGGAGGCTCCTCCGGCGCGGTTCTTCCGCCGGGTCTTTCTGTCAAGGTTCCGTCAGGGATCCGTCAGGGATCCGTCATGGTTCCGCCCGCCCGATGCCACCGGCCGGGCCGGGCGCCCACGGGTGGGCTCGCGGGCCGGGCGCCCCGGGGCGGAGTCGTCACACCCACGCACCCCGGGCCGGAACCGGCGCCCCGTTCATACCGTCACGCCGCCGCCTGCCGCTGGGCGGCCGGCTTCCGCGTCGCCAGGATGAGGGCCACCACCCAGCCCACGAACGTCGCGCCGAACAGCACATTGACGACCAGCACGATCCACCGTTCATCCGCCTTGCGGTGGAACGCCACATAGGTCGGCAGCAGGAAGACCACCAGCGCCAGCACCGCGACCACGATCGCCGCCACGGGCCCCAGAACCGAGAAATCCCCGAACACCTTGCACCACGCTTCCCGCTCGCTCGCCTGCTTTTGACGTGGGCACACCGTACCGGGCCGGTGTTAACACCCGCTTCCACGATGCGCGTCCGACCACACACCGCCATCCCCGTCAGCGATCCGCAAGGGCCGGGCCGCCCGCCGTCAAAGACGCGTCAGGACAGGGCCGTTGCCCGCCGCACCCGGGGATACGTTCGGTGCGCCCCGGCGGCCTCCCCGCGTCCGGGGCACCCGACCTTCCGGAGGACCGACGCATGTGCCTTTACTCGTACGACGACGACGCCGAGCCGCACGAACCGTCCCCGGCCGGACTCCTCTACGTACCCGTCCGGCCGGGCGTCACCGGTCCCGTGATCCGCCTGTTCCGCACCCCGCTCGGCGCCCGGACCGCCGTCGGCTTCACCAGCCCCGCCCGGCTGGCCGCCACCCTCGGCGGAGCGCAGCCCTGGATCCGGCTGTCCGAGGCGGCGCTGCGCGCCCTCGCCGGTCCGTCGGGCGCACCGCGGCTGACCGTCGACCCGACGTTCACCGCGCCCCGCGCCACCCCGC
>NZ_VKJP01000530.1 GCF_007280575.1 Streptomyces benahoarensis | reverse complement strand
CGCCACGGGGGCGGTGTCCGGGGGCGTGGCGGCAGCGGCGGGCCGGTCGCCGCCGCCGAAGGCGAGGCCGAGACCGGCGGCGGCGCCGACCGCGCCGGTGGCGGCGAGGAAGGCGCGGCGGTCGAGGGCGGAAGCGGCGGACCGTGTGCGGGACATGCGCGAACTCCCCGGTTGCGTACATGCGAGCGGCCGGGCAGCTCAACTGCCCGCTCACCGGGGATGTTTGGCAGCGGGGGTGTCGGCGGCGTGAACGCCACCGCAACACCGGTGGCCCATCACCGCACAGGGATCACCGCGCCGCGCGGACCGGTCCGGTGCCGTGGACGGCCGCGGTGACGCGGGCCACGTATCGGAACGGATTGGACAAGGCGACGGGGTTCACACACATGATGGGGACACTTCTGAGCAGGTGTTCCCCAGAGAAGCACCGATGTCAGGTCAGGAAAGAGGGAGTTCCATGAGGATCGGAATCGTCGGAGCCACCGGCCAGGTCGGCGGCGTGATGCGGGGCATTCTCGCCGAGCGGAAGTTCCCGGTCGAGCAGCTGCGCCTGTTCGCTTCGGCGCGGTCCGCCGGACGCACCCTGCCCTGGCAGGGCACCGAGATCACGATCGAGGACGCCGCCACCGCCGACTTCTCCGGCCTGGACATCGTGCTGTTCTCGGCGGGCGGGGCGACCTCGAAGGCGCTGGCGCCGAAGGTCGCGAACGCCGGTCCCGTCGTGATCGACAACTCCTCCGCCTGGCGCCGCGACCCCGAGGTCCCGCTGGTGGTCTCCGAGGTCAACCCGTCGGCGGTCACCGAGCGTCCCAAGGGCATCATCGCCAACCCGAACTGCACCACCATGGCCGCGATGCCGGTGCTGCGCCCGCTGCACGACGAGGCCGGGCTGGTGTCGCTGGTGGCCGCCACCTACCAGGCGGTCTCCGGCAGTGGCCTCGCCGGTGTCGAGGAGCTGAACGGGCAGGTCCGCAAGGCCGTCGAGCAGGACGCCACCCGCCTGACGCACAACGGCGCGGCCGTGGACTTCCCCGCGCCGGAGAAGTACGTCGCCCCGATCGCCTTCAATGTGCTGCCGATGGCGGGGGCGATCGTCGACGACGGGCTGCACGAGACCGACGAGGAGCAGAAGCTCCGCCACGAGAGCCGCAAGATCCTCGGCATCCCGGACCTGAAGGTCTCCGGCACCTGCGTGCGGGTCCCGGTCTTCACCGGCCACTCGCTCCAGCTCAACGCCCGCTTCGCCCGCCCGCTGAGCGCCGCCCGCGCCCAGGAGCTGCTGGCCGCCGCCCCCGGCGTCACCCTCTCCGACGTGCCCACCCCGCTCCAGGCCGCCGGTCAGGACGTCTCCTTCGTGGGCCGCATCCGCGAGGACGAGACGGCGGAGAACGGCCTGGCGCTGTTCGTCACCGGCGACAACCTCCGCAAGGGCGCCGCCCTCAACGCCGTCCAGATCGCCGAACTGGTCGCGGCGGAGCTGCGCGGCTGAGCGGGCCCGCACCGCGTCACCGAGGCGCCCGCCGGAGAGGTCCGGTGGGCGCCTCCGCTCACTCGGCGATCCGTGTGACCGTCTCCCCGGGGAAGCCGCTGGTGTCGATGGAGAACTTCCGGCCGTCGGCCAGCTCCATCTCCACCACGTCCCCGTACCGGTACGTGCTGCTCTTCTCGTACTGTGCGCCGACCGCGCCCTCGTGCAGGGTGCACACGCGGGTGAACGGGTCGATGATCAGGTAGGTCTCGATGCCGAAGCGGCTGTATTTGGCCACCTTCGTCACGTAGTCGTTGGTGTCGGCCGCCGTCGAGACGACCTCGATGGCCGCGACGACATCCATGTAGACATAGCGCTTGCCGCGCGGATGGTGTTCGACCGGGTCGGGCTCCGCGGCGTCATGATCACCTTTCCGTCGATGATCTCAACGACGTAACCCTCGATACGGCTCTGTGCCTCGACATCCCGCCAGAGTCGGTCGAGAACCGCCATGGCCACCACCTCCTGGTGCCGACTGCCTCTTCGGCCACAGTACCTACCGACCCCGACAATGCGGGCGTGGAAGGATGGCCGCACCCCGCAGACGAGGACTCTTACGAGGAGATGACCTGGTGCCTGGCACGAACCTGACCCGCGACGAGGCACAGCAGCGGGCGCGACTGCTGACTGTGGACGCGTACGAGATCGTTCTCGATCTCTCCGGCGCGCAGGAGGGCGGCACCTTCCGGTCCGTCACGACGGTGCGCTTCGACTGCGCCGAGGCGGGCGCCGAGAGCTTCATCGACCTGATCGCGCCGACCGTGCACGAGGTGCACCTCAACGGCGCGGCGCTGGATCCGGCCGAGGTGTTCGCCGACTCGCGGATCGCGCTGCCCGGACTGCTCGCCGGGCGCAACGAGCTGACCGTCGTCGCCGACTGCGCGTACACCCACACCGGCGAGGGGCTGCACCGCTTCGTCGACCCGGTCGACCAGCAGGCGTATCTGTACACGCAGTTCGAGGTGCCGGACGCCCGGCGGGTGTTCGCCTCCTTCGAGCAGCCGGACCTGAAGGCGACGTTCGCGTTCACCGTCACGGCGCCGGAGGGCTGGACGGTGATCTCCAACTCGCCGACGCCGGAGCCCGAGGGCACGGTCTGGACGTTCGCGCCGACGCCGCGCATCTCGACGTACATCACGGCGCTGATCGCCGGGCCGTACCACAGCGTGCACAGCACGTGGGAGGACAAGGGGTGCCTCTTATACACATCTCCGCGCCCACGAGACGCTCATGAAA
>NZ_VKJP01000052.1 GCF_007280575.1 Streptomyces benahoarensis | reverse complement strand
GTGGGCTCGGAGATGTGTATAAGAGCCAGCCGCAGCAGGATGCCGACCAGCGCCCAGTTGGCGATCACGGACGAACCACCCTGGGCCAGGAACGGCATCGTCATACCGGTCAGCGGGATCAGGCCCGTCACGCCACCGGCGACGACGAAGACCTGGAGCGCGAAGGCGCCGGACAGGCCGACGGCCAGCAGCTTGCCGAACGGGTCGCGGGCCGCGAGCGCCGTGCGGATGCCCCGCTCGATGAGCAGGCCGTACAGCAGCAGGACGGCCATCAGACCGGCCAGCCCGGTCTCCTCGCCGACGGTGGCGAGGATGTAGTCGCTCTTGGGCGCGATGCCGCCGATCAGCCGGGAGTAGCCCTGGCCGAGACCGGAGCCGAGGATGCCGCCGGAGCCGAAGGAGTACATCGCCTGCGCGGTCTCGGTGACGCCGCCGTTGAGCAGCTCCAGCGGGTTGAGCCAGTTGTGGACACGGACCTGCACATGCGATTCGAAGGTGGCCACCGCGACGGCGCCGCCGGCGCTCAGCAGCAGACCGAAGACGATCCAGCTGGTCCGCTCGGTCGCGACGTACAGCATGATCACGAAGAGGCCGAAGAAGAGCAGCGAGGTGCCCAGGTCGGTCTCGAAGACCAGGATCATCAGGCTCAGCGCCCAGATGACGAGGATCGGCCCGAGGTCACGCCCACGCGGCAGGTACAGGCCCATGAAGCGGCGGCTGGCCAGCGCCAGCGCGTCCCGCTTCACCATCAGGTACCCGGCGAAGAACACCGCGATGATGATCTTCGCGAACTCACCGGGCTGCAGCGAACCGATGCCCGGCAGCGTGATCCAGATGCGCGCGCCGTAGCGGGCGGGGAAGAAGATCGGCGCGATCAGCAGGACCAGCGCGAGCACCATCGAGATGTAGGTGTAGCGCTGCAGGACGCGGTGGTCCTTGAGGAAGATCAGCACGCCGAGGAAGAGCGCGACCCCCAGCGTCGACCACATCAGCTGGCCGGGCGCCATCGGGCCGCCCAGCGCCGGAGTGGTGATCTTCGGCTCCTGGTCGAGCCGCCAGATGAAGACCAGCCCGAGTCCGTTGAGCAGGGTGGCGATCGGCAGCATCAGCGGGTCCGCGTACGGCGCCCACTTGCGGACGACGAGGTGCGCCACGCCCGCCAGCAGCGCCAGCCCGAGCGCGTAGCCGAAGACCCCGGCGGGGATGGCCTGCTCCTTGGCGAGCCCGACGTTGATGTACGCGAAGACCGGGATGATCACCGCGAAGACGAGCAGCGCCAGCTCGGTGTTGCGGCGGCTCGGGGCTCCGATGGTGCCGATGGTGGTGGTGTTGGTGGTACTGCTCATGACGTGTACGGCCCCCTACGCCCTCACTGCTGGGTGCTGCAATTCTTTTCCAGCTTCAACTGCTCCTCGGAGGGTGCCTGGCTGGTGATGTCGGCCGGGGGAGTCGACGGGGACACGAGCGCGCCGGGGGTGCCGGCGGTGGCGGTCCGGTCGCCCGGGACCGTGGGAGTACCGGGGGCACCGGGCTTGTGACCGGTCGTGTTGCCGGTCTGGCCGTGGCCCCCCGCCTTCTCCTGATCCTTCTTGGCCTTGGCCGCGGCGCGCTCGGCGGCCTCCCGCTGCTGCTTGCTCAGGCAGGCGTGGGCCTGCTTGCCCAGCTCGGTGACCTTCAGGGTCGCCTCGTCGCGGTTGTCGGCCGGGATCGTCTCCTTGACCTGGTTCCGCTGGTACAGCGGTAGGTACTTGAGTTCGATCTCGGGGTGATCCTGATCGACCTTGTTCAGCGAGATCCACGCGAGGTCCTGGCTGAGGCCCTGGTAGAGCGCGACATGGTCGTCCTTGGCGCCGACGAAGTACTGGGTCTGCGTCCAGCGGTAGCCCGCGTAGAGCCCGCCGCCGACGACGGCCAGCGCGAGCGCCGAGAACAGCGACCGCTTGATCCAGGTGCCGCGGCGCCGCGGCTTGGCGAAGTCCTCGTCGGCGAAGGTGCCGAACGAGCCCTGCGGCTCCCCGCCCGCCTCACCGTCGCCGCTGCCGGGCGGGCCGAAGGCGCCGCCGGGTGCCTGTGCCGGGACGTCCCGGCCGCGGCCCAGCTCGGCGGCGCGGGCGGCCGGGGTCTGAAGGGTGCTCGGGTCGCTGAGCTGGTGCTGGTTCTCGGCGACCGCGCCGACGATGACCGGGGTGTCGTTGAGCTGCCCGGCCAGCGCCTCGTTGCCGTCGACGTCGAGGACATCGGCGACGATGCAGGTGATGTTGTCGGGACCGCCGCCGCGCAGCGCGAGCTGGATCAGCTCCTGGATCGTCTCGTGCGGTCCGTGATAGCTGGCGAGGGTCTCCTCCAGCGTCTGGTGGCTGACGACACCGGAGAGGCCGTCCGAGCAGATCAGGTAGCGGTCACCGGCGCGGACCTCGCGGATCGACAGATCCGGCTCCACGCGGTCACCGCTGCCCAGGGCCCGCATCAGCAGCGAGCGCTGCGGGTGCGTGGTGGCCTCTTCCTCGGTGATCCGGCCCTCGTCGACGAGGCGCTGCACCCAGGTGTGGTCCTGCGTGATCTGGGTGAGCTGACCGTCCCGCAGCAGGTAGGCGCGGGAGTCGCCGACGTGCACCAGGCCGAGGCGCTGGCCCGTCCACAGCAGCGCGGTCAGGGTGGTGCCCATGCCGTCGAGCTGCGGGTCCTCCTCGACCATGACGCGCAGCTGGTCGTTGGCGCGCTGCACGGCGTTGCCGAGGGAGGTGAGGATGTCGGAGCCGGGAACGTCGTCGTCGAGCTGGACGAGGGTGGAGATCACCTCGGACGAGGCGACCTCGCCCGCGGCCTGGCCGCCCATGCCGTCGGCGATGGCCAGCAGCCGCGGGCCGGCGTAACCCGAGTCCTCGTTGCCCTCCCGGATCATGCCCTTGTGCGATCCGGCGGCGAAGCGCAGGGAAAGACTCATGCGCACCTCACCTGTCGGCTCGGGGTACAGCCGGTCTCGTCGAGCCACACTGCCCACCCTCCGGTCGGGAGCACGCTCGGGGCCGAGTGGACCGCCGCGGCTCGCTCGCTCCGCTCGCTCATAAGTCGTACTACTTCCGCAGCTCGATGACGGTCTTGCCGATGCGGATCGGGGCCCCCAGCGGGATCGGGGTCGGCGTCGTCAGGCGGTTCCGGTCCAGGTACGTGCCGTTGGTGGAGCCGAGGTCCTCGACGATCCACTGGCCGTCACGGTCCGGGTAGATCCTGGCATGCCTGCTGGACGCGTAGTCGTCGTCCAGGACGATCGTCGAATCGTGCGCCCGGCCCAGGGAGATGGTCTGGCCCTGGAGGGCGACGGTGGTGCCCTGCAGGGTGCCTTCGGAGACGACCAGCTTGGTGGGGGCGCCCCGGCGCTGCCGGTTGTTGCCGCGGCCGCCGTCCTGGCGCCGCTGCTGCGGTGGCGCGGCGGACTGCCGCTGGGCGCGCGCCTCCTGACCGCCCCGCCGGGCGGCGCCGCGCTGTGTGACGCGCGTGCCGAACAGATCGCTGCGGATGACCTGAACGGCCACGATGACGAACAGCCACAGTACGGCGAGGAAACCCAACCGCATGACCGTGAGGGTCAGCTCTGACATTGCCCCCGCTTCACCCTTCGGCTTGCCGGTAAACGATGGTGGTACTGCCCACGACGATCCGCGAGCCGTCGCGGAGACTAGCGCGGGTGGTGTGCTGCCCGTCCACCACGATCCCGTTCGTGGAGCCCAGGTCCTGGACCATGGGGGGCGGGCCGACGCGGATCTCACAGTGCCGCCGGGAAACCCCGGGGTCGTCGATCCGGACATCGGCGTCGGTGCTGCGGCCCAGTACGAGCGAGCCGCGTGAGATCTGGTGGCGGGTGCCGTTGATCTCGATCCAGCGCCGCATCTGTGCGTGCGGCTGCGGCCCGGCACCGGGCGGTGCCGTACGGGGTGGTGCGCCGGACGGCGGGGACGAGGGCATGGGGGGCGGGCCCACATGGCCGCCGCCGGTCTGGCCGCCCCGGGGCGCCGACGGGCCGCGCCCGGCGGGCGCCTGCCCCGGCTGCTCCTGGGACGTGCTGGAGGCGAGGGTGCGGCTGCGTACGCGGTACAGGCCGGTGTCGAGATCGTCGGCCTTCTCCAGGTGCACCTTGATGGAGCCCATGAAGGTGTACCGCTGCTGCTTGGCGTAGTCGCGGACCATCCCGGACAGCTCGTCACCGAGCTGCCCGCTGTACGGGCTGAGCCGCTCGTAGTCGGGTGTGCTCAGCTCGACGATGAAGTCGTTGGGGACGACCGTGCGGTCGCGGTTCCAGATGGTCGCGTTGTTGTCGCATTCGCGCTGGAGCGCACCGGCGATCTCAACGGGCTGCACCTCGGACTTGAACACCTTGGCGAAGGTGCCGTTGACGAGACCTTCGAGACGCTGCTCGAAGCGCTTCAGTACTCCCACGGGGCACCTCCTTCCTCAGTCTTCGACAGGGTCGTCCTGATACTGCTTACCGATCGTATCCACGCGCCGGGAAATCAGCTGGTTCCCCTTTCCCGCCCGGAGTGACGAGTGTCCCCCCTCACAGGGTTGCCTGTTGGGGCGTTGAGCCGTGCCCGTCGTCCGTGCACTGCGATGGTAGAGGTGCCCCGCGGACAGTGTCCCGCAACCGTTCACCTCGCTCCGGGCGGGGCCGGGTCCCGACGCCGGGTGGCCGGGACCGAGGGGGTGTCCGTCGAGGTGGGGCGCTTTTGCGCCCGCCGGGCGGACCGGCACCGGGGCCGCGGCCCGCCGTCGGCCGTCGGTGCGCGGCCTCGCCGGGGGCGAAAGGGCAGGTGAAACCACCCGCCGCGCCGTGCTAATGTTCTGCATGTCGCAAGGCGCTCCCCCCGAAACGGGAAAGAAAACCCCGGGTCGGATGAGAGAATCGAACGACAACACCCATGCGCGGGTGGCGGAATAGGCAGACGCGCTGGATTCAGGTTCCAGTGCCCGAAAGGGCGTGGGGGTTCAACTCCCCCCTCGCGCACAGATGAGACCCCCGGTCTCCGGAGAAATCCGGAAGCCGGGGGTTTTTCGTTGTGCTTCTCACATCTCCCGTTCCGGGGGCGGGAGATCGTCCCGTCCGAAATATCGGCCGGGTTCCGCCCCGGGGTGACGCGGTGTGACCGGTCGTCCCCGGGGCGTACGGAAGCGGCGGGTGTCAGACGGCGGCGAGGGTGGCGGTCGCCCGGCCCTTGGCGGCGGCCTCGGCGAGGGCCTTCTCGCGGGACGCCTCGTACAGCGGCACCAGTTCGCTCATCGCGGGGTTGGTGGGGGCCATGGTCAGTTCGGGCACGATGAAGTCGACCTCCAGCCCGAAGCCGTCGCCCAGGACGGTCTCCAGGTAGTTCTGCACGAAGTCGGCTCCCTCGCGGGGGGTGCCCGGGGCGTACGAGCCGCCGCGGCTGGCGACGACGGTGACGGGGGTGCCCTTGGCGGACGGCTCGGCGCCGGCCGTGCGGCCCATGATGATCGCCTGGTCGAGCCATGCCTTGAGGGTCGAGGGGATCGTGAAGTTGTACATGGGGGCGCCTATGACGATGGCGTCGGCCTGCTCCAGCTCCTCGGCGAGGCGGGTGCGCAGCGCGAAGGCGGCCTGCTGCTCCGGGGTGTGGGTGGCCGGGTCGGAGAAGCCGGCCGCGGCGGCGGTGCCGTCGAGGTGGGGCAGCGGGTCGGCGGCGAGGTCGCGGTAGATGACGGTGCCCTCGGGGTGCTCTTCCAGCCAGGCCGCGCGGAAGGCGGCGGTCACGGTGCGGGACGCGGAGCCGTCCTCGGGGAAGACGGAGGAGTCGAGGTGGAGGAGTGTGGCCATGGTGATCGGTCCTTCGGTCGTGGCCGGACACTGCACGGCCCGATGATTGAAGTTTGTACGTAGCTATTCATAACATAGGTACTTACTTTTCCGCAGCACCAAACGGGAAGGCGGTACGCTGGGGGCATGGCGGACCACGGCGAGGCGGTGTGCAGGCAGGTCGACGGCGGGATCACGCGCGTCTTCGGGCTGTTCGGGAAGCGCTGGACCGGTCTGATCGTGGCCACGCTGATGCCCGGACCGGTGCACTTCGCCGATCTGCGGCGGGCGATCCCGGGCATCAGTGAGCGGATGCTCTCCGACCGCCTCGCGGAGCTGACGGCGACCGGCCTGGTGGTGCGCGAGGTGGACGCCGGGCCTCCGCTGCGCGTCGCGTACCGGCTGACCGAGGCCGGTCGCGCCATGGAGCCCGCGCTCAAGGAGCTGGGGCGGTGGGCCGGGACGTATCTGGCCGACGGCGGCCGGTGCCCGGAGCGCTTCCGTACGTAGCCGCGGGCGGTCAGCCCTTCAGCTCCTGGGCGGCGTTGTAGCGCAGCAGGTAGGACGCGAAGCGGGCGAGGTCGGCGTCGTCCCAGTCGCCGAGCCGTTCGTGGAACGCCTGGCGGCGGCTGGTCATCGCGTTCGACAGCACCGCGGCGCCCGCGGGTGTGGGATGCAGCACCTGCACGCGGTGGTCGTCCGGGTCCACCCGGCGCTCCACGAACCCCAGCTTCTCCAGTGCGGCGATCTGCCGGCTGACCGTGGACTTGTCCAGGAAATAGTGCGCCGCGAGGTCCGTTGCCCGGCATCCCTGCTGGTCATCGAGGTGCGCCAGCAAGGTGTACGAGACCAGCGACAGCTCGGGATGGATGCGGGCGGCGGTGGCGCGGGCGCGCCGGGCGAAGGCGGTGAGCTGCTGCTGGATGATCTCGACGGACGCGTTGCGCTGGGTCATGGATTGCCTTTCCGGGAAGTAGTTGTATAGTACAACGTGAATTGAGTTGCATAAGCCAACCAATGAACCCTGAAGGTTGCAAAAGCCATCCATTGGCCCGCAGCCGAGCCGACTAGCGTGAGAAGGCATGCCCCATGAGTCCGGTCCGCTCCGACCCTCACCCCGATCACGGACGTGACCACCGCCGCAATCCGCACGGCGCCGGGCTGCGCCACGTACTGACGCACCTGATCACCCCGCTGTTGATGTGCATCGGGATGGGCCTGGCCTACCTGGGCGCGTTCGCCAACCCGGCACCGCACGACCTGCCGGTCGCCGTCGTCGGCTCCGGACAGAGCGCCCAACTGCTGGCCCAGTCGATCAACGACAAGGCCGCCGGAGAACTCCAGGTACGGACGGTCGCCCACCGCGCGGACGCCGTGGACCAGCTCCGCCACCAGGACATCTTCGGTGCGTACGTCCTCAAGGGCCCCACGGCCCACGGCGGGCAGCGGCAGGCGCCCGAACTGCTCGTGGCCACCGCCGGATCGGACACCAGCGCCACCGTGGTCCAGAAGATCTTCACGCCGCTCGCCGCCGCGCAGGGGCAGCCGCTGAAGGTCACCGACGTCGCGCCGACGGCGAAGGACGACCCCACCGGCCAGGGCATCTTCTTCCTGCTCGTGGCGATCAGCATCGGCTCGTACGCGTCGGTCGCGGTGATCGGCGGCGCCGGAGCGGTCCTCCCGATGCGGCTGCGGGCGCTGCTGGCCGCTGGTACGTCTCTCGTGGTCAGCGTCCTCGGCGTGCTGTTCGCCGGACCCGTCTTCCACCTCGTCGACCACGGACTGTGGGGGCTGTGGGGCATGGCCTGGCTGTATTCCGCAGGGATCCTGCTGATCGGCGTCGGCCTGCACACCTTCCTCAAGCGCTGGACGACGCTCGGCGTGATGGCCCTCTTCGTGATGCTCAACTTCACCTCGTCCGGCGGCATCTTCCGGCCCGAGATGCAGAACGGCTTCTTCGCGGCCCTGCACTCCTTCTGGAACGGCGCGGGCTTCGTCGAAGGCACCCGCAGCCATGTCTACTTCGACGGCCACGGGCTGGCCGGACACGTCTGGACCCTGGCGATCTGGCTGCTCGCCGGCGCCGCCGTGGTCACCGTCGCGGGCCTGGCGGAACGGCGCCGTAAGGCCGCCGAGAACGAGGCCGCCGAACGCGCCACGGCAGTGGCGGCAGCGGCGGTGGCCGCCACGGTGACCGAGGCCGGGCCACGGGCGGGCGCGGGGCGCGGCGGCGCTCCCCGCGAGACCGCTGAACAGGCCGCGGAGGAAGAGGAGATGGAGGAAGCGGTGGGGGTGTGAGTCCGGGCGCCGCTGGTGGCGCGTCGCGCTTCGCGCTTCGGGGGCCAGCCGGTGGCGACCGCCCCCAGGCCACCCCACCTCCCAAGAGCACAAACCCGCCCCCCATCCCAGGGCCGTACGCTGGCCGGGTGACGAACTCGTACGCGGAGAACGCGCAGGACGGCCGGCACGGAGCCGACGCCACGGGAGCGGCGGACGCCACCGACTCCAGGGGGGCGGCGGTCGCGCCGGATGCGACGGATGCGCCGGGGGCGTCCGGTGCGGAGGGCGCGGCCGCGGAGGCGGCGACGGCGCGGCTTGCGGTGGCGGTGCGCGCTGCGGAGCAGGCGTTGATCGAGTTCGAGATCGCGGTGGAGACGTTCCGGGTGGAGGTGGAGAACTTCTCCCGCCTGCACCATCAGCGGCTCGGCCCGATGTATGCCCGGCTCGACGAGCTGGACGCGCAGATCGCGGAGGCGGTCGCCGCGCGGACCGGTGACCCCGAGGACGTCCGTAAGGCCCGGGAGGCGCGGGCGGCGGTGTTGCCGATGCCCGAGGTGGAGGAGTTGTTCCACGGCTGGATGGGGTCGGACGGGCTGTTCCCGGAGGCGCAGGCGATGCTCACCGAGCAGCCGGTGCAGCCGCCGCAGAAGGTGCGGCCCAGTGAGGGGGCGCGCCGGGCGTACCGGGATCTGGTACGCAAGGCCCATCCGGATCTGGCGCGGGATGACGCGGAGCGGCGGCGCCGGGACGCGTTCATCGCCCGGGTCAATGCCGCGTACGCCGCGGGGGACGAGGCGGCGCTGGGTGCGTTGACGCGGGAGTGGGAGGCCGGTCCGGTGCCCGCCGAGGAGCGGCTGACCGCGAGCGAGGAGCTGTACGCGCGGCTGGAGTGGCTGGCGGAGCGGAAGGAGATGCTCGCGGCGGTCGCGGCCGAGCTGGAGGACAGCGCGATCGGCGCGATGATCAAGATGGCGCCGCAGGACCCGGACGGGCTGCTGGACGAGATCGCCGAGAAGCTGCTCGCCGATGTCGCCGAGCGCGAGGCGCACCTCTCCCAGCTGGTCGGGTAGCGTCGGGGACATGCACACTTCTCTGCCCACGGTTGGTGTCGACGCGCTCACGTCCGAGGATTTCCTGCTGGACGTCCGGGAGGACGACGAGTGGACGGCGGGGCACGCCGAGGGCGCCCTGCACCTCCCGATGAGCGATTTCGTCGCCCGTTACGGCGAGTTGACGGAGGCGGCGCCGGCCGACGGCAAGGTCTATGTGATCTGCCGGTCCGGTGGACGGTCCGCGCAGGTCGCTCAGTATCTGATCCAGCAGGGCATCGACGCGGTGAACGTCGCCGGCGGGATGCAGGCGTGGGAGTCCGCCGGTCGCCCGGTCACGGACGGCAAGGGCGGCACCGGCGCGATCGTCTGAGCCCGGGGCCGGTCGGCGCCCGCGCTTTCCGGCCTGCGGCGACTCCCCCTGAGCCCCGCCCCCAGGTTCAGTCCTCCTCCCGTAGCGGGTGGACGGCGAGGAGGTAGCCGAGGGCTTCCTCATGGGCGGCGGCGGGGCCGAGGGAGAGTTCCAGCTGTTTGGCCCAGGCGTGGTAGCGGTGCAGCGGGTGGTCGGTGTCCGCGCCGAATCCGCCGTGCAGATGCTGGGCGGTCTGCACGGTGCGGCGGATGCCGTCCGACGCCCAGATCTTGGCGACCGCCACATCCCCCTCCGGCGGCAGCGCGCCCGCCGTGCCCGTGCCGATGCGCCAGGCGGCCTGCCAGAGGGTCGCCGCCATCGCCCGTAGATCGATGAACCGGTCGGCGGCCTGCACCGCGACCGCCTGGAAGGTGGCGAGGGGAAAGCCGAACTGTTCGCGCTTGCCGGTGTAGTCGGCGGTCATCGCGAGCACCGCCTCGCCCAGGCCCAGGGCCAGGGCGCAGGTGCCGCAGGTCAGCAGCTGTCGTAGATCCTCGGTGGCGCCGGGGGCGGTCAGGACGTCCGGGGCGGTGAGACGTACCGAGGCGAGGCGCAGCTCGGCGTACCGTTCGCCGGTGGTCGAGATCTGCTCGTGGCGGGTCAGGCCGGGGGCGGTGAGCGGGGCGAGGGCGAGGACCGGCCGTCCGTCGGGGGTGTGCGCGGGCAGCAGCACCCGGTCGGCGCCGTATGCCCAGGGGACGGCGGTCTGGACGCCGTCGAGCAGCCAGCCGTCGTCGTCCTGTCGCGCGGTGACGGCCAGCTCCGCCGCGTCATGGCCGGTGCGGCCGTCGGAGGCCGTGGTGATCACCAGCTCGCCGCGGCCGATACGGGGCAGCAGTTCGGCGCGTACCGCCTCCGTTGCGTGGTGTTGCAGGAGGCGGGAGGCGGCGGCGCACTCCAGGAGCGGGACGCGGGCCAGTACGCGGCCGGCCTCGCGCAGCACCAGGCAGAGGGCGATCGGGTCGAGCCCGGCGCCGCCGTACTCGGGCGCCGTCAGCAGGCTCAGCAGGTCGGCGTGGGCGAGGGCGCGCCACAGGTCCCGGTCGAAGTCGTCGGCGACGGCGCCCGCGGTGAGCGCGGGGCTGGGCACCGCATCGGGCGCCACGTGCGCGAACACGGCCTTCGCCGCCTCGGTGGCGGCCTGCTGCTCCTCGGTGAAGGTGAAGTCCACTGGTTGTCCTTCCGCGGGCGGCTGACCTGACGAGGCGTCAAGGTAGAACAGGTTGCAGGAATTGGGAATGCGTACGGCGGCGGGCCCGGGAGCTGTCCGGCGAGGCCCGTCCCGGGCGTCGGCCCCGTGCATCCGACCCGGCGCCAGGGCCGACGGTGATCGGGTGCGGCTGTGCCCGGTGGGGGTCTCTGGGTACGGTTCCGGGGCGTAGTGGGCCGGTCAGGAATCTGGGAACGGGGCGGGAATGCAGTCAATCGGGGACGAATCGCGGTCGGTGGCCGCGCTCTCGCTGCCCTCGCGGATCGTCATATGCCTGGCGGTCAGTGCCGTGGCCGTGGCCGTGGCGATCCATCTGGCCATGATGTTTCTGCACGTCGCGCCGGAGAACACGCTCACCAAGGCGCAGGGTTCGGCGATCGGCGAGTACGTCTACCCCGAGTACGAGCAGAACTGGAAGCTCTTCGCCCCCAACCCGATGCAGCAGAACATCGCCGTCCAGGCGCGCGCGGAGCTGCGTACCGGCGACGGCGGGCTGCGGACCACCGGCTGGACCGATCTCACCGCGCGCGACGGCGGGGCGATCCACCACAATCCGGCCCCGAGCCATACGCAGCAGAACCAACTGCGGCGCGGCTGGGAGTACTTCGTCAGCACGCACAACGAGCAGAACGCCGCGATCGGGGTGCGTGGTGAGCTGTCCGAGCGGTACATCCGGCGGATCATGATGGAGCGGATGGGGCCGGAGTGGTCGCGGCAGGGCCGGGTCGAGCGGCTTCAGGTCCGTTCGGTGACGACGCCGGTCGCCCCGCCGCGCTGGAGCAGCGAGAAGATCAGCGACAAGCCCGCGTTCCGTGTGCTGCCCTGGTGGCAGGTCACCACGGCCGACCTGCCCGAGGGGACGAAGACCAAGTGACCGCAGCACCGGACGCGCCACGGGACCGGCAGGATCAGCGCGATCAGCAGGATCAGCAGGATCAGCAGGGTCAGTTGGATCAGGGGCATCAGGAGGGGCAACGGGTCCCGCAGGCGCGGGAGGCCGCTCCGGGCTCGCCGGCCGCTCCGGCCTCGTCGGGCTCACTGGCCTCGTCGGGCTCACCGGCCACGCCCTCCTCGGACACCCCACCGTCCCCCGGCGCGCCGGAACGCTCCACCTCCCCCCTCCCCGAGACCCGTATCGAACGTCTCGTAGGGCGCGGTTTCCGGCTGGTCACCGGGCGGGCGATGGCGCCGTACCAGACGGCGGTGGTCCGGATCGGGTTCGCGGCGACCTGGCTGCTGTTCCTGCTCCGCGAGTGGCCGCACCGTGCGGTGCTCTACGGGCCGGACAGCCCGTTCAGCCTGGACATGGCGCGGCGGCTGCTCGACGGCAACCACGCCTTCTCGGTGCTGCCGTGGTCGGACGGGCGTGGCTGGTTCGAGGTGGTCTATCTCCTCGCGATCGTCTCCGCCGCGCTGCTGATGCTGGGCTGGCGCACCCGCACCATGTCGGTGCTGTTCATGATCGGCGTGCTGTCGCTGCAGAACCGCAGCGTCTTCATCGGCGACGGCGGCGACAACATCATCCATCTGATGTCGATGTACCTGGTGCTGACCCGGTGCGGGCAGGTGTGGTCGCTGGACGCCCGCCGCGCCCGGCGCGCGGCCGAGCGGGGCGAGGACGCCGGGCGTGATCTGCCCGGCATCGCGCTGTGGGTCGTCCTCGGCCTGGCCCTCGCCGTCGCCCAACTGCTCGGGTGCTACGGCCTGAGCTGGTTCGGGCACGGTCCGTTCCCGTACGTCGGCTGGGGTCTGGCGCTGTGGCTGTTGTGGGCCGCGCACGGGCTGCGGTGGGTGGTGGACCGCCGCGCGCCGGGCGAGCCGCGGACCGTGCTCGATGTTCTCGGCGCGGTGCTGCACAACGGCGCCCTGCTGGTGATCATGGTCGAGGTCTGTCTGGTCTACGCGACCGCCGGCTGGTTCAAGATCCAGGGCTCGCGCTGGCAGGACGGCACCGCGGTTTACTACCCGATGCACCTGGACTACTTCTCGCCGTGGCCGGAGCTCTCCGGGCTGTTCGCCACCAGTGGCCTGCTGGTCCTGCTGTTCACCTACGGCACGGTGATCGTGCAGGTCGCCTTCCCGTTCACCCTCTTCAACCGGCGGCTGAAGAACGCGCTGCTGGTCGTGATGGTCTGCGAGCACCTGTCGATCGCGTTCCTGCTCGGGCTGCCGTTCTTCTCCGCGGCGATGATCGCCGCCGACCTGGTGTTCCTGCCGACGCCCTTCCTGATCCGGGTCGGCGGCCGGATCTCGGCGCTCCGTGCCCGAAGCGTCCGGCGGGGCGGTCCGGCGGAGCCGTCGGCCGTACCGGAGGGCGAGCGGGCACCGGCCGGTGCGTAGCGCTTCGGCGGGGTTCTACGCTCGTGGGGTGAGCAGCGAGAGAACCACCCCGGCCGAGCAGGGCCCCGGGGCCGTGGCGGAGCCGTCCGCCGCGGCCGAACCGCTCCAGTACGACGAGGGCTACGGCCCGAAGGTCGGCGTCGGGCCGCACCCGGAGCCGTGGCCGGAGGGCGGCCGGTACGACCCGGAACTGCTCGCCGGGGGCGACCGGCGCAATGTCGTCGACCACTACCGCTACTGGACGCGGGAGGCGATCGTCGCGGACCTCGACACCCGGCGCCATGACTTCCATGTCGCCGTCGAGAACTGGGGCCACGACTTCAACATCGGCTCCGTGGTGCGGACCGCCAACGCTTTTCTGGCCAAGGAGGTCCACATCGTCGGGCAGCGGCGCTGGAACCGCCGCGGCGCGATGGTGACCGACCGCTACCAGCACGTCCGTCACCACCCGGGCACCGAGGAGCTGACCGCCTGGGCCGCCGCCGAGGGGCTGCCGATCATCGGGATCGACAACCTTCCCGGAGCCGTGCCTCTGGAGACCACCGCGCTGCCGCGCCGCTGCGTCCTGCTCTTCGGCCAGGAGGGCCCGGGGCTGACGGAGGAGGCACGGCGTCACGCCTCGGTGGTCTGCTCGATCGCGCAGTTCGGCTCGACGCGGTCGATCAACGCGGGCGCCGCCGCAGCCATCGCCATGCACGCCTGGATCGGCCGCCACGCCGTCATCGAGCCGCCCGCCGCGCCCTGACGGCACCGCGGGCGCCCTGGCCGGAAGCGATCAGCGCCTCCGGCCGGGGCGTCGGGGTCCGGGCCACGGACGGGTGGCCCGGACCGGCGTGACGTTTCACGTGAAACGTCACCGACGGCCCGCCGCGCCCGCCATGTTTCACGCCGGTCGCCGTACCTCCACCGTCCGGAAGCGGTTGGCGACGAACGCGCCGTCGCACAGGGCCGCGTTGGCGGACGGGTTGCCGCCGGAGCCGTGGAAGTCGGAGAACGCCGCGGTCTGGTTCACATAGACCCCACCGGTCAGATTGAGCGACAGCTGGGCGCACTCCTCCAGGCAGACGTCCTGCACCTGCCGCTCCACCTCGGGTGAGGTGGTGTACGCGCCGACCGTCATGGCGCCCTGCTCCCGGACCGTGGTCCGCAGCAGCGCCACCGCGTCGTCCGCCGAGTCGACGGCCACCGCGAACGAGACGGGGCCGAAGCACTCCGTCCGGTAGACCGCTTCCGACTCCGGCTTCGCGCCGTCCAGCTTGATGATCGCCGGGGTGCGTACCGTCGCCCCGGGGAACTCCGGATGCGCCACCGACCGGGAGGCCAGCGCCACTTCGCCCAGCTCGGTCGCGCCGTCGAGACGTGCCTTGACCTGCGGGTTCACCAGCGCCCCGAGCAGGGCGTTGGCACGGGCGTCGTCCCCGAGCAGCCCGCTGATCGCGCCCGCCAGATCCGTGACCACCTCGTCGTACGACTTGGGCCCGGCGTCCGTGGTGATGCCGCCCCGGGGGATCAGGAGGTTCTGCGGGGTGGTGCACATCTGGCCGCTGTAGAGGGACAGGGAGAAGGCGAGGTTGCCGAGCATTCCCTTGTAGTCGTCGGTCGACTCGATGACGACGGTGTTGACCCCGGCCTTTTCGGTGTACACGTGCGCCTGGCGTGCGTTGGTTTCCAGCCAGTCTCCGAAGGCGGTCGAGCCGGTGTAGTCGATGATCCGGACCTCCGGCCGGACGGCCAGCGTCTTGGCCAGGCCCTCGCCGGGGCGGTCCACCGCCAGGCACACCAGGTCGGCGGGGAACCCGGCCTCGCTGAGCACCTCGCGGGCCACGCGCACCGTCAGGGCCAGCGGGAGCACGGCCCGCGGGTGCGGCTTGACCAGCACCGGGTTGCCGGTCGCCAAGGAGGCGAAGAAGCCGGGGTAGCCGTTCCAGGTGGGGAAGGTGTTGCAGCCGATCATCAGGGCCACGCCGCGCGGCACGGCGGTGAACGACTTGGTCAGCTCCAGCGGATCGCGCTTGCCCTGCGGCTTCGACCAGGGCGCCTGCTCGGGGACGCGCGCCTGCTCGGCGTAGGCGTACGCTACCGCCTCCAGGCCGCGGTCCTGGGCGTGCGGCCCACCGGCCTGGAACGCCATCATGAACGCCTGCCCGCTGGTGTGCATCACGGCCTGGGCGAACTCATGGGTGCGGGCGCTGATCCGGGCCAGGATCTCCAGGCAGACGGCCGCCCGTGCCTCGGGACCCGCGTCCCGCCAGACCGGCAGCGCCGCGCGCATCGCGGGCAGCAGCACATCGGGGTCGGGGTGCGGGTACGTGATGCCCAACTCCGGCCCGTACGGGGAGACTTCCTCGCCGACCCAGTCGTCCGTGCCGGGCTGGTCGAGGGCGAAGCGGGTGCCGCGCAGCGCCTCGAAGGCGGCGAGGCCGTCCGGCGCCGCGGTCTCGCCGTACGCCTTGGGGTGCTCGGGGTGGGGCGACCAGTAGGCGCGGGTGCGGATCGTCTCCAGCGCCGTATCGAGCGTCGGGCGGTGCTTCTCGATCAACTGCGCGGGGGGCATGTCGGCGGCCATCGAAGACCAACTCCTCGTCGAACCGGGCGGAGGGTGAACAGGAAAGCGGAGCGCAAAGGCTGGGCGGACGGGGTAACGGAGTTAGAGTAACCGAACGATCGGTCGGGGCAAGGGGGTCCGGTGAGCCTGTGGAAAACTCGGCCGGGAAGTGCCGGGCGGTGTAGGGCGCGGGGCGTCCGCCCGTACGGAGAAATTGTCGGGCGGGCGGACGGAGCTCGCGCGTGTGGGGCCGGTCCGGGGCGCCCGGCGGGAATTCCGCGAGACCTCGGCCACCTGCGTGAACGGCCGGTCGGTGCCGTCCGGTTTCCGAGGCGCCGTGCGCGGGCGGCGGAAGGGGTGCTGTAATCATGACCATGGCCAAGCGCGACACCTACACGCCCGATTCGCTGCTCGCGGTCGCCGTCGAGGTGTTCATCGAGCGCGGGTACGACGGCACGTCCATGGAGCACCTCTCCCGGGCGGCGGGCATCTCCAAGTCCTCGATCTACCACCACGTACGCAGCAAGGAAGAGCTGCTGCGGCGGGCGATAAGCCGTGCGCTGGACGGCCTCTTCGGCGTCCTGGAGGAGCCGGGCGCGACCGGTGGCCGGGCGATCGAGCGCCTGGAGTACGTCACCCGCCGCGTGGCCGAGGTGCTGTTGGACGAGCTGCCCTATGTGACGCTGCTGCTGCGGGTGCGGGGCAACACCGACACCGAGCGGTGGGCCATGGAGCGTCGCCGCGAGTTCGATCACCGGGTCGCCGAGCTGCTGATGGAGGCCGCCGCTGACGGTGATCTCCGCCCTGACGTCGATATCCCGCTGGCGACCCGGCTGCTCTTCGGCATGATCAACTCGATCGTCGAGTGGTACCGCCCCGGACGTGGCACCAGCCGGGACGAGGTCGCCGAAGCCGTCGTCCGTACGGCCTTCGCGGGGCTGCGGACGTCCTGACAGGGGCGGGCCGTGGGGCGTTCGCTCACTGGGGCTGCGGGCCCAGCCCGGTCTCCTCGAAGACCAGCAGGGTGCGGGTGCTCAGCACCTCCGGCATCGCCTGGATGCGGGTCAGCACCAGCTCCCGCAGCTCGCGGTTGTCCCTGGTGTGCACCAGCAGCAGCACATCGAAATCGCCGCTGACCAGCGCGATGTGCGAGGCGCCGGGCAGCGCGGTGAGCTGTTCGCGCACGGCGCGCCAGGAGTTCTGGACGATCTTCAGCGTGATGTAGGCAGATGCGCCTTGACCTGCCCGTTCCTGGTCGACGCGGGCGCTGAAGCCGCGTATCACGCCGTCGTCGATCAGCCGGTTGATGCGCGCGTACGCATTGGCGCGCGAGACATGGACGCGCTCGGCGACCGACCGTATCGAGGCGCGTCCGTCGGTCTGCAGCATGTGCAGGATCGACCGGTCGATGGTGTCCAGCGGGCGGGCCGGAGGCGCCGACGGTGCGGGTGGAGGCGGCGGTCCCGTCGCTCCCGACGGCGCTGCGCCGGGATGGGCCATCTGTTCGTCCGGCATATGGTCCCGCCTCCCCTTCATGGACGCCCTGCCTTCATCTGAAGCTGTGGAGAACCGTTTGTCCACAGGCTGGGCCCGCCTGTAGCCAAAATGCATCAGCGACCGAACAATCGGTAGGGAAGGGCTGGGTGCCCCGACCCGTTTCATCCTGCCCATCCGTCGCCCGCCCCCATCCCACGAGGCGCTTCGCGCCACCCCTTCGATTAGAGGAGGTGCTCGTCATGACGGTCCTTGAGCAGCCCGGCAGCAGCAGGCGCAAGGGCGGCCTGCCCGGCCCGCCGCCCGCCTGGCACCCCCGCGTCGACCCGGCGCCACTCCTGCCCGACGCGGAACCCCACCGGGTGCTCGGCACGGACGCCGCCCTGCAGCTCGACGCCGCGCTCCTGAAGCGGCTCTACGTCCAGCTCGTCCGCGGCCGCCGGTACAACACCCAGGCCACCGCCCTCACCCGCCAGGGGCGCCTCGCGGTCTACCCGTCGTCCACCGGACAGGAGGCGTGCCAGGTGGCGGCGGCGCTCGCCCTCCAGGAGCGGGACTGGCTCTTCCCCAGCTACCGCGACACCCTCGCCGCCGTCGCCCGTGGCCTGGACCCGGTCGAGGCGCTGACCCTGCTGCGCGGCGACTGGCACACGGGCTACGACCCCCGCGCCTGCCGCATCGCCCCCCTGTGCACCCCGCTCGCCACCCAGCTCCCGCACGCCGTCGGGCTGGCCCACGCCGCCCGCCTCCGGGGCGACGACGTGGTTGCGCTCGCCCTGGTCGGCGACGGCGGCACCAGCGAGGGCGACTTCCACGAGGCGCTGAACTTCGCCGCCGTATGGCAGGCACCGGTCGTCTTCCTGGTGCAGAACAACGGCTTTGCGATCTCCGTCCCGCTCGCCAAACAGACCGCCGCGCCGTCCCTGGCCCACAAGGCTGTCGGGTACGGCATGCCGGGCCGCCTGGTGGACGGCAACGACGCCCCGGCGGTGCACGGCGTGCTCACCGAGGCCGTGCGCCGGGCGCGGGAGGGCGGCGGCCCCACCCTCGTCGAGGCGGTCACCTACCGCGTCGACGCACACACCAACGCCGACGACGCCACCCGCTACCGCACCGCTGACGAGGTCGAGGCGTGGCGGGCGCACGACCCGATAGCCCTGATGGAGCGCGAGCTGACCGCCCGGGGCCTGCTCACCGACGACTTCGCCGCCGCGACACGGGACGGCGCCGAGGAGATGGCGGCCGACCTGCGCGAGCGGATGCACCAGGACCCGGCGCTCGACCCGGACGACCTGTTCACCCACGTCTACGCCGAGCGGACCACCCAACTCCGGCAGCAGTCCGACCAGTTGCGCGCCGAGCTGGCCGCGGAGGCCGCCACCGACGAGCCCGCCCAGGAGGCCCGGCCATGACCCCGACCGCCGCCGCCACCGCGCGCAAGCCCGCCACCATGGCGCAGGCGCTCACCCGCGCGTTGCGCGACGCCCTGGCCGAGGACCCGACCGTCCACGTGATGGGTGAGGACGTCGGCACCCTGGGCGGCGTCTTCCGCGTCACCGACGGACTGGCCGCCGAATTCGGCGACGACCGCTGTATGGACACCCCGCTCGCCGAGGCGGGCATCCTCGGCACCGCGGTCGGCATGGCCATGTACGGCCTGCGGCCGGTCGTCGAGATGCAGTTCGATGCCTTCGCCTACCCGGCGTTCGAGCAGCTGGTGAGCCATGTCGCCAAGATGCGCAACCGCACCCGCGGCGCCCTCCCGATGCCGCTGACGATCCGTATCCCGTACGGCGGCGGCATCGGCGGCGTCGAGCACCACAGTGACGCCTCCGAGGCGTACTACCTGGCGACTCCGGGGCTCCAGGTGGTCACGCCCGCCACGGTCGAGGACGCGTACGGGCTGCTGCGCGCGGCCATCGCCTCCGACGACCCGGTCGTCTTCCTCGAACCGAAGCGCCTCTACTGGTCCAAGGCCGACTGGTCGCCCGAGGCGCCCGGGGAGGTGCCGCCCCTGGGGCGCGCCGCGGTACGCCGCCGGGGCGCGGACGCCACGCTGATCACGTACGGGCCGTCGCTGCCGGTCTGCCTGGAGGCGGCGGAGGCGGCGCGCGCCGAGGGGTGGGATCTGGAGGTTGTCGATCTGCGGTCGCTGATGCCGTTCGACGACGAGACGGTCTGCGCGTCGGTGCGGCGCACCGGGCGGGCGGTCGTCGTCCATGAGTCGAGCGGTTTCGCCGGTCCGGGAGGGGAGATCGCGGCGCGGATCACGGAGCGCTGTTTCCACCATCTGGAGGCGCCGGTCCTGCGGGTGGCAGGATTCGACATTCCCTATCCGCCGCCGATGCTGGAGAGGCATCATCTCCCTGGAGTGGACCGCATTCTCGACACCGTCGCCCGCCTCCAGTGGGAGTCGGACTGGACCGAAGGGAGGGGCGAGTGATGGCTGTGGTCCGTGAATTCACCCTGCCCGACCTGGGGGAGGGCCTCACCGAGGCCACCATCGTGCAGTGGATGGTCGAGATCGGTGAGGTGGTCTCGGTCGATCAGCCGGTCGTCGAGGTCGAGACGGCCAAGGCGATGGTCGAGGTGCCCTGCCCGTACGGCGGTGTGGTCACCGCGCGCTTCGGGGAGGAGGGCACCGATCTCCCGGTCGGGGCGCCGCTGATCACCGTTGCCGTCGGCGCATCCACGTCGGCGGAGGCGCCCGCGGACCTGTCCCCGGACGCCGCTGCGGAGGCAGTGCCCGCGCCGTCGGAGGAGGCCGTTCCGGCGGAGTCCGGTGAGGGCTCGGGGAACGTCCTGGTCGGCTACGGCACGAGCGCCGCGGCGGCGCGTCGGCGGCGCGTCCGGCCTGGTGGCGGCGGTGGCGCCGCCGGGAACGGCGGGGCGGCGGACGGCCCCGGCACCCGGCCGGAGACCGCCGCACCCGAGGAGCCCGGGGCGAGCCGTACGGTGGCGGTCATCTCCCCGCTGGTACGCCGGATGGCCCGGGAACACGGTCTGGATCTGGCCACGCTGCACGGCACCGGGCGGCACGGGCTCATCCTGCGGACGGACGTCGAACGCGCGGTCCGGGAGCGGCAGGCCACGGCCGCCGCGGCCACCGGTCCCGCCACCGGAGTCGTGACGGCCACCGGCCGGTCCCGGGCCGAGGGCGAGCGGATACCGCTGCGGGGGATGCGCGGGGCGGCGGCCGAGAAGTTCACCCGCAGCCGCCGGGAGATCCCGGACGCCACCTGCTGGGTCGACGCCGACGCCACCGAACTCCTCGCCGCCCGGCGGGCGATGAATGCCCCGGGCGCCCCCAAGGTGTCGCTGCTGGCGCTGCTCGCCCGTATCTGCACGGCGGCGCTCGCGCGCTTCCCGGAGCTGAACGCCACGATCGACACCGAGACCCAGGAGATCGTCCGGCTGCCCGAGGTCCATCTGGGCTTCGCCGCGCAGACCGACCGTGGCCTGGTGGTGCCGGTGGTGCGGGACGCCCACACCCGTACGGTCGAGGGCCTGTCCGCGGAGATCGCCCGGCTCACGGACAGCGCACGCTCCGGCGGACTGTCGCTCGCCGACCTGACACGCGGCACCTTCACCCTCAACAACTACGGCGTCTTCGGTGTGGACGGCTCCACCCCGATCATCAACCACCCCGAGGCCGCGATGCTCGGAGTGGGCCGGATAACCCCCAAACCCTGGGTCCACAACGGCGAGTTGGCGGTACGCCAGGTCGTCCAGCTGTCCTTCACCTTCGACCACCGGGTGTGCGACGGCGGGACGTCCGGCGGCTTCCTGCGCTATGTCGCGGACTGCGTGGAGCAGCCGGCGGTGTTGTTGCGGGGGTTGTGAGACCGCGCTCCGGGGCCGGGTGGTGTCATCCGGCTCCGGGGGCGATGGGGGGCGTGCTCCGGTGCCGGGCGCCGAGGTGGGGATGCCTGGCTCCGGGGTGCTGAGCTGGGTGGGGTGCATCCGGTCGTCGCAGGTGCGGCCCGTGGGCGGTGGGCGGTGTGAGCGTGGTGAACGCGGCGATACTCAGGGGGTGAGCGATACGCGACGTCCGCCCGGGGTCACCGGGGCACGCGAGGCCATCCCCGTCCATGACGCCCTCGTCCTGGCCGGGGGCGTGGCCCGTCGGCTCGGCGGGACGGACAAGCCCGCGCTCTCCGTCGGCGGCCGCTCGCTGCTGGACCGGGTGCTCGCCGCCTGCCCCGACGCGGCGACGACCGTCGTCGTCGGCCCCACGCGCCCGACCGCCCGCACCGTGGTGCATGCCCGGGAGGACCCGCCGGGCGGCGGTCCGCTGGCCGCCCTGGACGCGGGCCTGCGGCACACCACCGCTCCGACGGTGCTGGTCCTCGCCGCCGATCTGCCCTTTCTGACCGCGTCGACGGTGCGTGCGTTGCTGGCGGCGGTGGCCGGTGCGCCCGCCGACGGCGCCGCCCGTGTGGACGGCGCGGTCCTGCGGGACGCCGGGGGCCGCGATCAGCCGCTGGTGGCGGCGTACCGACGCGCCCCGCTGCACCGGGAGTTGACGGCGCTGCGCGCGGCGCACGGCACACTCTCCGGTCTGCCGCTGCGCGCGGTGACGGCCGCCCTGGCGCTGGAGCGCGTCGAGGACGTGACGGCCGCGGCGTCCTTCGACTGCGACACCTGGGAGGACGTCGGCGCGGCCCGCGCCCGGATCAGGGAGCATGGAGGCGTGTTGGACGAATGGATCACCGCAGTCAAGGCCGAACTGGGCATCGAACTGGATGTCGACACCAAGGCGTTGTTGGACCTCGCCCGTGACGCGGCGCACGGGGTGGCCCGCCCGGCGGCACCGCTGACGACGTTCCTGATCGGGTACGCGGCGGGCCGTCAGGAAGGCGGCGACGACGTGGCGGAGGCGTCCCGACGGATCGCCGCGCTGGCCGAGCGCTGGGCGGCGGAGAACGCTTCCGGCGATGGCGCTTCCGGCGGTAGCGCCTCCGGCGACACGGGGCGGCCCGAGCCGAAGTCCGCCCCATGACCGAGGGCGATTTTGATGACGCCTTCGCTGACGCCCTCGCGGTGGCCAACGGCGATCGGGACGCGTGGGCGGAGGAACCCGGCCCGGCCGGGTCGGCAGGCTCCGGTGAAGGCCCGGCTGTGACGGTGGCGTCGGCGGCGGGCGGGGACGAGCCGGTTGCGACCCCGGCTCCGAAGCGGGCCCGGCCCACGGACACGTCCCTGACTCCTGGCTCCGACGCGGCCGGGTCTCCGAGCCCGAGCCCGGACCCGATCCTGCCGTCGGCCCCGGCCCCGGCCCCGGCCCCGGCCTCGGACCTGGATCTTCTCGCCCGGCTGGTGGGAGAACCCGGTGCGGCGCGGCGGGCTGTGGCGGAGCGGGAGACGGCCGGAGCGCATGGCTCCGGAGATCCCGTTCCGGCGGAGTGCGGGGCCGCGGCTTCCCGTGCGGCCTCCGGGGCGACGACCGCCGCGATCGCCGGTCCTGGCGGCGCCGGTCCCTTGGACTCCTGGGCGGCGGTCCTCGGCCCGATGGCGCTTGGCGCGGTGCACCCCGGCCGGGCGGGGAGCGGTGGTTCCGGTGCGTCCGGTTCCGGGGCGACGGTGCCCAGCGGCTCCGGTACGTCGCCTGACGGCGTGGCACCGGGCGGCGCCGCGTCCTCGGCGGCGGGAAGTGGCCCGGCCTCCAGTGGCGTGGGCTCCGACGCCGGGACACCGGGCTCCGGTCCCGCCCGCGACGCGCGTACCGACCCCGACGACGGCCCCACGGGCCCCGCCGAGCACGCGCATTCCAGGACCGAGCGGCACAGGCACCTCCGCTCCGGCCCCGCCGGGAACGTGCGCCCCGAGAACGCCGCCAGGGACGCGCGCCCGGAGGACACCACGGACGGCCCCACCCCCTGGCCGCTCGCCCGGAAGCGAGCCGCACGGGCGGCCGGGGGCTCCCGGCCCCCGGAACTCTCCGAGCCGGAGGACGCGCTGGGGCGGACGTTGGCGGAGCCGCTCACCGCGCTGACCGATCTGCCCCCGTTCGACACCTCGGCCATGGATGGCTGGGCCGTCTCCGGTCCCGGCCCCTGGGACCTCGACCGTGCGGCGGGAGGCGACCGCGGGATCCTCGCCGGGCACGCCGCCACGGCGCTGGCGGACGGGCGTGCCGTCGCCATCGCCACCGGGGCGCGGGTGCCGGACGGTGCCACTGCGGTGCTGCGCAGTGAGCACGGTGAGGTCCACGACCGGGGTGACGGGCGGGCCCGGCTCGCCGCGCCGCGTGCGGTGCGGCTCGGCCAGGACATCCGCCCCCGCGGCCAGGAATGCGGCCGCGGCGAACCGCTGCTGCCGGCCGGTGTGCCGGTGACGCCCGCCGTTCTCGGGCTGGCCGCGGCCGCCGGGTACGACCGGCTGACGACCTACCCCCGGCCCCGCGTCGAGGTGCTGGTGCTGGGCGATGAACTGCTCCGGCACGGGCTGCCCCGGGAGGGCCGCATCCGGGATGCTCTCGGGCCGATGCTCGGGCCCTGGCTGCGGGCGCTGGGCGCCGACGTCACCGCGCCCCGGCCGCTCGGTGACGACGCCGACGCCCTCCACGCGGCGATCACCGGCTCCACCGCCGATGTCGTCCTCACCACCGGCGGCACCGCGTCGGGCCCCGTCGACCACGTCCACCCGGCCCTGCGCCGCATCGGCGCCGAGGTGCTGGTCGACGGCGTGGCGGTACGTCCGGGGCACCCCATGCTGCTGGCCAGGGTCGCCCCGGACCGGTATCTCGTGGGGCTGCCCGGCAATCCGCTCGCCGCGGTCTCCGGTCTGCTGACCCTGGCCGAGCCGTTGCTGCGGACCCTCGCCGCCCGCCCGCCCGCGGCGTCCTCCCGCACTCCGCTGGGCGCGGCAGTGGATGGGCACCCGCACGACACCCGGCTCGTTCCGGTCGCCTACCGCGACGACCCGCGCCACGGCCGCACCGCGACGCCGCTGCCGTTCCACGGGTCGGCCATGCTGCGCGGTATCGCCGCCGCCGACGCGCTGGCTGTCGTCCCGCCCGGCGGCGCCGACCGCGGGGACCTGGTCGAGGTGCTGGAGCTGCCCTGGCCTGCGGGCAGCGCGGCGCGTGGCCCGGAGGGTGCCGGGCGGCCGTACGGACCCGGTGCGCACCCCGGCGGCGACCGTCCCGTACGCTCCACCTTTTCCGCACCCCCGACCGGAGGCGCCGCGTGAAGCTCCCCTCCTACGACGCCGCGGCGCGTGAGGTCCCCGAGGAGAACTCCCACCGGGTCCTGCTGCCACGCCGGACACCCGTGGAGCCGATACGGCAGGTCGCCAGACGGCTCCTGATGGCGCTGCTCGTTCTCATCGCGACGGTCTTCATCGTCTGGATAGACCGCGACGAGTACCACGACAGTGCCAACGGCACGGTCGACTTCCTTGACTGCGTCTACTACGCCACCGTCACGCTCTCCACCACCGGTTACGGCGACATCGTCCCGTACGGCGACAGCGCACGGCTGCTGAACATCGTGCTGATCACGCCGCTGCGGGTGCTCTTCCTGATCATTCTGGTCGGCACCACACTGGAGGTGCTGACGGAACGCACCCGTGAGCAGTGGCAACTGAAACGCTGGAGAAAAACCTTGCGTGACCACACCGTCGTCGTCGGATTCGGCACCAAGGGCCGGTCCGCCGTCCAGACTCTCTGTGCCACCGGACTGACCCGCGAGCGCATCGTCATCGTCGACCCGAGCCCGAAGGTGATCGACTCCGCCGTCGCCGAGGGGTTCGTGGGCGTGGTCGGCGACGCCACCCGCAGCGATGTGCTCGTCCGTGCGGAGATCCAGCGCGCACTCCAGGTGGTCATCGCCACTCAGCGCGACGACACCGCCGTGCTGGTCGCGCTGACCGCACGGCAGTTGAACAAGAAGGCCAACATCGTCGCCGCGGTCCGGGAGGAGGAGAACGCCCCGTTGCTGCGGCAGTCCGGCGCCGACTCCGTGATCACCTCGGCCAGCGCCGCCGGCCGGCTGCTGGGCCTCTCCGTCCACAGCCCCAGCGCCGGAACGGTCATGGAGGACCTCATCCAGCAGGGCAGTGGCCTCGACCTGGTCGAGCGCCCGGTCGTGAAGTCCGAGGTCGGCAAGTCCGTGCGGGAGACCGATGACCTGGTCGTCTCCGTGCTGCGTGGCCATCGGCTCCTCGGATACGACGACCCGGCGGCCAGCCCGCTGCAGGCCGCCGACCGGCTGATCACGATCGTCCGCGCCGCTGTCGCCGAGGAAGGCGACCTGCCGGGCAAGCCCCGCGCGCCCATGCCGCCGCTGCCGGGCTCCGGTGTCTCCTCGATGCGCCGCGCCGACGACTGACCGCGCGCTCTCCGGCCGACCCCGGCCCATGATCCGGCTCGTTTCACGTGAAACGAGCCGTTTCCCGTGAAACGCGGTGGGCCGGAGGGCTCGTCAACTCCCTTACCGCTCGGCCTGTTTCACGTGAAACAGGCCGAGCGGTTCGTCGTGCGGCACTCATTCGGGGGCCGTTCGGGCGTCGGCGGTGCGCGCGCACTGTCGCTGCGGGCATCCCCGGCGAGTAGCCTCGCGGCCATGCGAGCGATCACCATTCCCGAACCCGGTGGCCCCGATGCCCTTGTCTGGGCCGAGGTGCCCGATCCGCAGCCCGCCGAGGGCGAGGTCCTGATCGACGTCGCGGCGAGCGCCGTCAACCGTGCCGATCTGCTGCAGCGCCAGGGCTTCTACGACCCGCCGCCCGGCTCCTCGCCATATCCCGGGCTGGAGTGCGCGGGCCGGATCACGGCTCTCGGCCCGGGGGTGCACGGCTGGGCGGTCGGCGACGAGGTGTGCGCGCTGCTGGCCGGTGGCGGTTACGCGGAGAAGGTGGCGGTCCCGGCCGGTCAGGTGCTGCCGCTGCCGGACGGCCTCGATCTGGTGACGGCCGCCGCGCTGCCCGAGGTCGCCTGCACCGTGTGGTCGAACGTCTTCATGATCGCCCACCTGCGTCCCGGTGAGACGCTGCTGGTGCACGGCGGATCCAGCGGTATCGGCACCATGGCGATCCAACTCGCCAAGGCGGTCGGCGCCCGCGTCGCGGTCACCGCGGGCAGTGCCGAAAAGCTGGCGCGCTGTGCGGAGTTGGGCGCCGATGTGCTCATCGACTACCACCAGCAGGACTTCGTGGCGGAGGTGCGCGAGGCCACCGACGGCAAGGGCGCCGATGTCATCCTCGACATCGTCGGCGCGAAGTACCTGGAGCGGAACGTGAAGGCGCTGGCCGTCAACGGCCGCCTCGCCATCATCGGTATGCAGGGCGGGGTGAAGGCGGAGCTGAACATCGGCGCCCTGCTGGCGAAGCGCGCCGCGATCACCGCTGCGGGACTGCGTGCTCGACCGTTGCAGGAGAAGGCCGCGATCGTGGCGGCGGTACGCGAACACGTCTGGCCGCTGATCGGCAACGGTCAGGTCCGCCCGGTCGTCGACCGCACCCTCCCGATGGCGGATGCTGCCGAGGCCCACCGCGTGGTCGACGCGAGCAGCCACGTCGGCAAGGTCATCCTGACGGTCTGAGGGCTACGGAGACGGGCGGCGGCGAGGCCGGTGCCGAGGCCCTGGCGCGGATGCCGAAGCCGGGCGCCGGGTGGCCAGGTGCCAGGGCGAGCGCCCCGCCCGCCCTCCGGCCGCCACCTGGCC
>NZ_VKJP01000529.1 GCF_007280575.1 Streptomyces benahoarensis | reverse complement strand
GGGTGGGCGGTCCGCGGTGGCGGAGGCTTCGGCCGACGGTCGGGACAGCGTAGTGCTACCCGGGCGTTCCCACGAGGGTGAGGGCGTGCGCGTTGTACTCCGCGATCAGCCGTTGTGCCTCGGCCGGATCGTGCCGGGCGATGGCGTCGGCGAGGGCACGGTGGCCCTGCCAGAGGAGGCCGCGCAGCTCCTGCCGGTCGCGCAGCAGCGGGACGGCGAACATCCAGGTCTGCACCCGGAGGCGGTCCAGGAACTCCCTGATGTACGCGTTGCCGACCAGGCCGCCCAGCTCCCGCCAGAAGCGCAGGTCGTAGCCGATGAGCACGTCCAGGTCACCGGCGCGCGCGGCACGTTCGGCCTCCTCGGCGCGGCGGCGCAGGGAGAGCAGGTCCTCGGCGGGCGGGCGCGGCAGATGGGCGCCGGGGCCGCGGAAGACGCCCTCGACGACGAGGGTGCGGGCCTCGACCATGGCGCGGTAGTCGTCGGCGGTGAAGGCGCGCACCTTGAAGCCGCGGTGTTCCTCGATGTCGAGCAGCCCTTGGGCGCAGAGGTCGAGCAGCGCCTCGCGGACCGGGGTGGCGGAGACGCCGTACTGTTCGGCGATCTCCTTCACCGTGAAGCGGTGGCCGCACGGCAGCCGCCCGGCCAGCACCTCGTCGCGCAGCGCGTCGGCGATCTGCCGGCGCAGGGTGTTGCGCCGTACGACTCCGCCGGGCCAGTCAGCGGCCATGGTGTCCGTCCGTCCCCTTCGACAACTGGGCCGTCCGCGAAGTCGCGTCGCTGACGGGGCGTCACGGACGGGGGCCGCACGACAGGCGGGCGGCCCCGCCCACGATAGGCGAGGGCCGCCCTGACCTGCCCGGGGGCCGGGGTGGGACGCTCCCGGTGCCGGTCCGGGGTGCGCGTCGCACGGGGCGCGTACGGTCCGGGCGCGCGCCTCCCGACGCGGGGTGTGCGCCGGGAGGCGGCGGAGCGTACGCGGGCCGCTACCGGCGGAGGTCCCGTCAGGCCGTGTGCGCGTCCGCCGTGTCGAGGGCGGTGTCGAGGAGGGCCAGGCCCTTCTCGGCCTCGGCGGCGGTGATGGTGCAGGCCGGAACGACGTGGGTGCGGTTCATGTTGACGAACGGCCACAGGCCGCCCCGCTTGCAGGCGGCGGCGAACTCCGCCATCGGGGCGTTGTCGGCGCCCGACGCGTTGTACGGCACCAGCGGCTCGCGGGTCTCCTTGTCGCGGACCAGGTCGAGGGCCCAGAAGGCGCCCAGGCCGCGGACCTCGCCGACGGACGGGTGGCGTTCGGCCATGGCGCGCAGCGCGGGGCCGATGACTGTCTCGCCGATCTCCGCGGCGTTCTCCACGATCCGCTCCTCGGCCATCGCATGGATGGTGGCCACGGCGGAGGCGCAGGCCAGCGGGTGGCCGGAGTAGGTGAGGCCGCCCGGGTAGGGGCGGGTCTCGAAGGTCGCGGCGATCTCGGCGCTGATCGCGACGCCGCCGAGCGGGACGTAACCGGAGTTGACGCCCTTGGCGAAGGTCAGCAGGTCGGGGGTGACGCCGAAGTGGTCGGCGGCGAACCAGTGGCCGGTACGGCCGAACCCGGCCATCACCTCGTCGAGGACGAAGACGATGCCGTGGCGGTCGCAGATCTCGCGGACACCGGCGAGGTAGCCGGGCGGCGGGACCATGATGCCCGCGGTGCCGGGGATGGTCTCCAGGACGATCGCGGCGATCGACTGCGGGCCCTCGAAGGCGATGGTCTGTTCCAGGTGGGCGAGGGCGCGCTCGCACTCCTGAGCCTCGTTCTCGGCGTGGAACGGCGAGCGGTAGAGGAACGGGCCCCAGAAGTGGACGACACCGGCCGATGCGGTGTCCGAGGGCCAGCGGCGCGGGTCGCCGGTGAGGTTGATCGCGGCGGCGGTGGCACCGTGGTACGAGCGGTAGGCGGAGAGGACCTTGGGGCGGCCTGTGTGCAGCCGCGCCATGCGGACCGCGTTCTCGACGGCCTCCGCGCCACCGTTGGTGAAGAAGATCTTGTCGAGGTCGCCGGGGGTGCGCTCGGCGATCAGCCGGGCGGCCTCGGACCGGACGTCGACGGCGAAGCCCGGGGCGATCGTGCAGAGCTTCGCGGCCTGCTCCTGGACCGCCGCGACGACCTTCGGGTGCTGGTGGCCGATGTTGGTGTTGACCAGCTGCGAGGAGAAGTCGAGGTAGCGGTTGCCGTCGTAGTCCCAGAAGTACGAGCCTTCGGCGCCGGCGACGGGCAGCGGGTCGATCAGGCCCTGTGCGGACCAGGAGTGGAAGACGTGCGCGCGGTCGGCGGCCTTCACGGCCGCGCCGGTGGCGGCGGAGGGGGCGGGGGGCGTCGTGGTCACGGTCAGTACCTCGGATCGGTCGCTCGGGTCCGCCGGGGACAGACGCGGCGAACCTCTTCACCCTAGGGATCACCGGCCGTCCGCCGGTACCGACAGTCTGTACGGCAGGCGCGGTGGGCGCGGACAGTGTGTCGACGTGGGGGCGGCCGGGGCGGCGGGTGAGCCGGGGCCCGGCGCCCCGGAGGGCACCGGCGTACGGCTCGCGGTGGTCCGCGCCCCGGACGGCGACGGCGGGCGGCTCGTCGTCGAGGACGACGGCCCCGGCTTCCCCGAGGGCCATGTCCCCGAACGCGGCCGCAGCGGCGGCGGCTCCACCGGCCTCGGCCTGGACATCGTCCGCCGCGCCGCCCAGGAGGCGGGCGGCGCGGTCGAGTTCACCCGCGCCCCCGGCGGCGGCGCCCGGGTGACGGCGGTGTTCGGCGGGGAGGGGGCGCGGGTGGAGAGGCTG
>NZ_VKJP01000528.1 GCF_007280575.1 Streptomyces benahoarensis | reverse complement strand
GACGGGGAGGAGGCCGCCGGTGCCCGCCCCGGCGCCCCCGGCAGTGCCCACGCCCGCGTCCCCGGCGGTCGCCGCCTCGGCCGTTGCCGCCTCGGTCGCGGCGGTCAGGCGGGTGCGGACGCGGTCGGCGTAGGCGACGAGGAAGGTCTGGCGGAAGTCGCGGGTGCGCCGGGCGCGGCCGCGGGTGTGGTGGGCGTCGGCGGCGCGGTGCATGGCGGTGGTGGCCTGGAGGAGGAGTGAGGTGTAGAGCAACTCCGTTGTCTCCAGGTCGGGTTCGTAGCCGACGAGGGTGGAGAAGGCGGCGTCGGACGACCAGACGGCCTGGCAGCGGTTGGCGGTGGCGACGGCGTCGAGGAGGAGGGCCTTGGCCTGTTCGTACGGGCCCTCGATGCCGATGCGGATCGCGCCGGGGCCGCCGCCCGCGGTCGCGTCGGCCCCGGCCAGCAGGGCCTCGTCGATGCTGTGACGGGCCATCAGCTCCTGGGCCTTGGCCGACAGCGCCTCGGCCTCCTCGGCGTAGTCGGTCGCCTCGGCCTTGGCCAGCAGGCCGCGGATCCGGCCGAGGGCGCGGGAGGCGCCGGGGGACGCGGCGCGGGCGGCGGGCGGCGGTGCGGCCGGGAGCGGGGTGAGGCGCGGCAGCCGGGCGAGGGTACGCAGCGCCAGAAGGACGGTGTACGCCGTCTCGAAGCGGGTGGTGCGGCGGCGGGCGGCGAGCGCGTCGAGGTAGCCGGCGTCGGACGGCCACCAGACCTCGGCGCCGAGCCGGCGCAGCTGGGCGTCCCGGCGGGCGGTGGCGGACGGCGGGCGGGTGCCGCGGCGGGCGTCGGCGGCGATGGCGTCCACGACGAGCCCGACCTGCGTGGGGTCGGCGGCGTCGCGGCGGACGATGCGTTCCAGGTCGGCGGGTTCCCAGCCGCCCGCCCAGCAGCGGCGTACGGCGTCGGTGGCGGCGCGGACGACGGCGGCGGAGACCGCTTCCCAGCCCTCGGGGGCGGCGGCGAGCCGGGAGGCGCCGACCTCGGCCGCATCCTCGGCGGGCTCGCCGTCGGCGGCGTAGCGGACGGTGCCGAGGATCTCGCCGAGCAGGGCGTCGGCGTTGCCGTGCCGCCCGCCGGGGCGCCCCTCGGCACGGCCGCCGCCCCCGTGTCGGCCCCGGCCGTTGTCCGTACGTTCGCTCATCCGGTCACTGTACGGAGCGGCTCGCCCGGCCGCGGTGCGGAGGGGACGAGGGCGGGCCGGGGCCAGGCGCGGCGCACCGCGCCTGGCGCCGTCGGCGTCAGGACGCCGACCCGCCCAGCGCGCTGCCCGCCACCCACTGCTGCCAGCCCATGTTCCACCCGTTGAGACCGTTGTCCGGCTGGATCGTGTGGTCCGGGGAGTTGACGACGGTGACGACGTCGCCGATCAGCGAGTGGGTGAAGAACCACGCGCCGTCCGTGGACGGGTCGCCGGCGCCCTTGGCGTCCGCCAGGCCGATGCAGCCGTGGCTGGTGTTGACGTTGCCGAAGATGCCCTTGCCCCAGTAGTTGCCGTGGATGAAGGTGCCGGAGGTCGACAGGCGCATGGCGTGCGGGACGTCGGGGATGTCGTACTCGCCCTTGCCGTCGTTGTTGGTGAAGCCGACGGTGGAGCCGTCCATCCGGGTCTGCTCGTACTTCTCGGAGATGACCATCCGGCCGTTGTAGGTCGGGTGGTCCTGGCTCCCGGCCGAGATCGGGATGGTCTTGAGGGTCTTGCCGTCGCGCACCACCGTCATGAGGTGCGTCTTCGCGTCGACGGTGGAGACCTGGGAGCGGCCGACGTGGAAGTGGACGGTCTTGTTCTGGACGCCCTGCACGCCGGGCGACGCCTGTACACCGTCGAGGGCGAGCTTCACGGTGATCTCGGAGTTCGCCTTCCAGTACTCCTGGGGGCGGAAGTCCAGGCGGGTGTTGTCGAACCAGTGGCCGACGACCTTCTGGTTGCTGCTGGCGGCGACGGTGATCGCGGACTCGACGGCCTTCTTGTCCTTGACCGGCTTGTCGAAGTGGATCGAGACCGGCATGCCGACGCCGACGGTGGAGCCGTCCTCGGGCGTGAAGTTGCCGATGAAGCTGTTCGCCGGGGAGACGGTGGTGAAGGTGGAGTTCTCGACCGCCGTGCGGCCCTCGGAGTCCACGGCGTGCGCGGTGATCTTGTACTTCGTCGCGCGGGCGAGGTCCTGCGACGGCTTCCAGGACGAGCCGTCGGCGGAGAGCGTGCCGTCGACGGTCTTCTTGGACTCGACGGCGGTCATGGTGACCGAGGTGAGCTTGCCGCTCTTGACGGTGACCTTCGCGTCCTTGCTGATGCCCGCGGTGGACGAACCGTCCTTGGGGGCGATCTTGATCTTGGCGTGTGAGGCGTCCTGCGCCGCGGCCTCGTCGACCTGCAGGGACCTCTCGTGCGCGCGGGTGGAACCGCTGCGCGCGTGGCTGTCGCCGCCGCCCACGCCGCTCGCACTGCCGCACGCCGAGAGCACGACCACGCCCCCGGCCAGCGCGGCGGTGGCTATGAAGCCCTTGCGGCGCTTGCTGTCCGTCATCACACGCTTCTCCATTGATCCGATAGGAATCCCCGAGCAGCAGACCGGGGGCAGCCTCCCCGGCCGACATCCAGGAAACGCCATTTTTCCCGTGGTTCGCGCCGCATCCGGACAAAGTGTGGGCAACGACACGCAATGCGGGCACACGCCCCGGAGATGCCGTGGATCACGGCCCGAACCCGCCGCAGGCCCGCGATTCCGGGCCCGTACGGGGTCCACTTCCCCTGGCTCTTATACACATCTGACGCTGCCGACGACTTAATAGGG
>NZ_VKJP01000527.1 GCF_007280575.1 Streptomyces benahoarensis | reverse complement strand
GGGGCGCTCCGGGGGGGCGCTCCGTCATGCCTCAGCGGAGCCAGGGCAGGTCGGCGCCCTTCGGTTGGAGGCCGTCCGCCATGACCCGGCAGATCTCGGCCAGTTGGCCGACCTGTTCGGGGGAGAGGCGGTCGAAGAGCGCGCCGCGCACCGCGGCGACGTGCCCGGGCGCCGCCTTCTCCAGCACGCGCATCCCCTCGTCGGTGAGGTGGGCGAGCTGGCCGCGCTTGTCCGACGGGCAGTTCTCGCGCCGTACCCAGCCGTTCTTCTCCAGGCGGGCGACGGCGTGCGAGAGCCGCGAGCGGGTGATCTTGGCGTTCTGGGCCAGTTCGGTCATCCGCATCCGGCGCCGGGGGGCGCGCGAGAGCTGGACGAGCAGGCCGTAGTAGACGTGCGGCATACCGGCGTCACGTTGCAGCTGGCGATCGAGATGATCCTCCAGCAGCGTGGTGGCGTGGAGGTAGGACTGCCAGGCGTATTGCTCCTCGTCGCTGAGCCAGCGCGGCTCGGCTGCGGGTTCGGTGCTCATATCCTCCATTCTCGCACCGCCCCGACCATTCTTGAAGATTTAACAATTGCGGGGAGGTGGGGTACATTCGAAGCATCATTTGAAAGTTCAAGTAAACGCGTGGATCCCTCGGGAGGGTGCCCGCAAGGGCCCGCCAGGATCCCGTAGCCATGACGTTCGCCGGGGAGTTGCGATGTCCGTGATGCCGATGCCGGCCCTCTACCTCAGCCACGGCGCGCCGCCGCTCGCCGACGACGCGCTCTGGCCCGGCCAGCTGGCGGCGTGGTCCGCCGCCCTGCCGCGCCCCACCGCCGTACTGATCGTCTCGGCCCACTGGGAGGAAGCCCCGCTCGCCCTCGGCGCGACGGTCACCACGCCGCTGGTCCACGACTTCTGGGGCTTCCCGGAGCACTACTACCGCGTGCGGTACGCGGCGCC
Organism: Streptomyces benahoarensis; assembly: GCF_007280575.1. Lineage (GTDB taxonomy): Bacteria > Actinomycetota > Actinomycetes > Streptomycetales > Streptomycetaceae > Streptomyces > Streptomyces benahoarensis. Next base: position 1,899 of record NZ_VKJP01000527.1, on the reverse strand, counting down.
CGGCGCGCCGGAGCTGGCCGACCGGATCCGCCGCACGCTGCGGACGGCCGGTACGCCGGTGCAGGACATCCCGGACCGCGGGCTCGACCACGGCGCGTACGTCCCGCTCGTCGAGATGTTCCCGCAGGCCGATGTGCCGGTTCTGCAGATATCGATGCCGACGCTCGACCCCCGCGCGCTCTTCGCCCTCGGCCGCAAGCTGGCACCGCTGCGCGACGAAGGGGTGCTGATCGTCGGCAGCGGCTTCTTCACCCACAACCTCGCCGCGCTGCGGCATCAGGGGCCGGGGGTGCCGTCCTGGTCGGCGGAGTTCGACGACTGGGGGCGGCGGGCCCTGGAGGACGGCGACCTCGACGCGCTCTTCGACTTCGGCCACAAGGCCCCCGCGGGGCAGCTGGCCCATCCGCGTACCGAGCACTTCGCGCCGCTGTTCGTCACGCTCGGCGCCGCGGACGCGCACGGCCAGCTCGGGGACGGGCGGAGCGTGATCGACGGGTTCTGGATGGGGCTGGCGAAGCGGTCGGTGCAGTTCGGCTGAGGCCGGACCGGGTGGCGCTGGCGCGGTTCGGGTGCGGCCCGGTCCCGGCCCCGGTCCCGGCCCGGGTACGGCCGTCCGGCGCGGTGCGGCTGAGGTCCGCCGCTACGGCCGTCCCGCACGGGCCCGCCGCCCCGCAGCGACCGGGCGCGACGGGCGCGACGGTGCGGCGGGACCCGACGCCTCCGGGCGCATCGCGGCAGGTCAGGCGCCCGGGTCGATCAGCTCCAGGGAGCGCAGTGCGGCGGTCAGCGCACGGTCGTCGCCGTCCGGTGTCCAGGACGCCACGTCCAGCGCGGTGTCGGTCATCTTGATGGCGTGGGCGTCGCCGTGCTCGGCGGCCCGCCGGAAGACCTCCTCGGGGGTGAGCGGCCCGGTGCGCAGCGGAGGCAACGCGTCCGCCGCCCCGTAGACGGAGGCCAGCGCGGCGCTCGCGGCCCACGCCACGGCGAACGACGGCGCCCACAGGGTGCGCGGCAGCGCGGGCAGGGTGCGCAGGATCGCGTTGGGCGCGGTCGCCGCGTGGACCAGCATGACCCCCTCGCCGTGCCCGTGATCGGCGTAGCGATGGGTGGCCGCCTGCACGAGCGCGGTGAGCTGCGCCCGGGCCTCGTCCGGATCGCGCGGGGCCCGGACGGCCTCGGCCGCCGTCTGCCAGCCCGGCGTGTCCGGCAGTTGTGCGAGGCCGCCGAGTGCGCTCGTCCGCTGGTCGGCGATGCGGGGGAGGGCGTCGAGCGCGTCATCCGGCGCGGAGGTGCCGCCGGGCGTCGGCGCCACCGGCAATGTGGTGTGCCGGGCCGCCCAGTAGCCGAGGGCGTGGGCCAGTTCGGCGATGCGTGGCTCCGTCTCGTCCTCGGTCAGGAGGGTGCGGACGATATGGCCGACCCGGATGGCGGGATGGGTGGCCGCGCCCGCGATGCCGGGCAGCAGCCGGGGCCACCAATCGGCGAGCACCTCCCGCCAGGGGCGTTCGGCGACGGTGCGGGCGAAGTGGTCGGTCCAGTCGGTGACCCGCTGCGGATCACCCAGTGCCTGCCGCCAGTTGGCGTCGGAGATGGCGTCGCGGGCGGGCGGTACGTCCTCCAGTTTCCCGGAGTACGTGTCGAGCCAGCGGTGGACGCCGGGGCCCTGCCCGTGGCGGGCCAGGGCCTCGACCGCCATGGGGCCGTGGTTGCTCAGATAGCCGTGGAATTCCGGTCCGGTGGAGTGCAGCCGCTCCAGGGCCTCGTCGAGGGTGCCGTGGTGTGCCGTCATGACCGTGAGGCCAGGAGCGCGGGCGTCGCCGGGTAACCGGCTGCGGACCTAGACCTCGTGCCGTGCGACGGCTGTCTGTTATACACATCTCCGAGCCCACGAGACGCTCA
>NZ_VKJP01000526.1 GCF_007280575.1 Streptomyces benahoarensis | reverse complement strand
GGGCCGGGGCGGGCGTGCTGCTCTTGGGTGCCTCGGGTGCGGCCGGGGCCGCGGGGCCCGGCTTGGGCGCACCAGGCTTGGGGGCGCCCGGCTTCGGGGTAGCCGGACGGGCCGCCTGCGCCGGGGAGGGCGCGGACGGCTTTGCGGGCGCAGCCTTGCGCGGCGCCGCGGGCTTACCGGCGGCGCGGCCGCTGCCGCCACCCGCCTGGAAAGCGTCGGTCAACTTGCGAACAACCGGCGCCTCGATCGTCGAGGATGCCGATCGGACGAATTCGCCAAGTTCTTGGAGCTTGGCCATGACGACCTTGCTCTCCACTCCGAACTCCTTGGCGAGTTCGTATACCCGGACCTTAGCCACTTCGCTCCTTCTAGGTCCGGGTTGTCCACCGGACCGTCGCTACTTCATGGGCGTACTCATCGCGTACTCATCGAGTGCTCATCGCAATCTCGACCTACTTCCGACTCGCGAGGTACCTGACCGCACGGGGATTTCCGTGCGCTGTGCATTCGTGCTGTGCGTTATTGCCCGGGCCGCTGCTCGACGCCTTCGATGTACTGCCGCAAGGCCCCTGCATCGAACGGCCCCGGGCCCCGGAAGGCCCGGTTGAACGCCCGGCGGCGGACCGCCAGGTCGAGACAGACCCGTGTCGGGTGCACATGAGCACCCCGGCCGGGCAGCGTACCGCGAGGATCGGGGGCACACTCACCCTCGATCGCCACGATGCGCAGCAGATCGCCCTTGGCCGCTCGCTCCCGGCATCCCACACATGTTCGCTCAGGGCATGCGCGGGCATCCGTCCGGCCAGACACTTGTTAAGTCTACCTCCCCGCGCCGACCTCACCCCGATGGGGTAAAGCCGGACGACTGCTCAGAATTCCCGGTCGGCCCCCGCGGCACCACTCATTTTCACGAGCGGTCCGCGGGGGCGTGCCGTGCGGCTCAGTCCCGGGGGGCCTGCTGCTCGGTGTCCGGGCGGATGTCGATGCGCCAGCCGGTCAGCCGGGCGGCGAGGCGGGCGTTCTGCCCCTCCTTGCCGATGGCCAGGGACAGCTGGTAGTCGGGGACGGTGACCCGGGCGGAGCGCGCGGCGAGGTCGACGACCTCGACCTTGCTGACCCGTGCCGGGGACAGCGCGTGCGCCACCAGCTCGGCCGGGTCGTCGGACCAGTCCACGATGTCGATCTTCTCGCCGTGCAACTCGGCCATGACCGCACGCACCCGGCCACCCATGGGGCCGATGCAGGCGCCCTTGGCGTTGAGCCCGGAGCGCATGGAGCGCACCGCGATCTTCGTACGGTGCCCGGCCTCACGCGCGATGGCGGCGATCTCGACGGAACCGTCGGCGATCTCCGGCACCTCCATGGCGAAGAGCTTCTTCACCAGGTTGGGGTGCGTGCGCGACAGCGTCACGGACGGGCCGCGGACACCCTTGGCCACCCGGACGACGTACGACCGCAGCCGGGTGCCGTGCGAGTAGTCCTCGCCGGGGACCTGCTCCTGCACGGGGAGCATGGCCTCCATGGGGCCGACGTCCACGAGGACGTTCTTGGGGTCCTTGCCCTGCTGGACGACGCCGGTGATGACGTCGCCCTCACGCCCGGCGAACTCGCCGAAGGTGATCTCCTCCTCGGCGTCCCGCAGCCGCTGCAGGATGACCTGCTTGGCGGTGGTCGCCGCGATCCGGCCGAAACCGGACGGGGTGTCGTCGAACTCGCGGGGCTCCTCGCCCGGCTCCAGGTCCGCCGCGTCTTCCTTCGCCCACACCGTCACATGGCCGGTACCGCGGTCCAGCTGCACCCGTGCGTGACGGCGGCTGCCGTCGGTGCGGTGGTAGGCGATGAGGAGGGCCGACTCGATCGCCTCGACCAGCAGGTCGAACGAGATCTCCTTCTCCCGCACCAAACCCCGCAGGGCACTCATGTCGATATCCACGGCTACGCCTCCTCCTGACTCTCGTCGATCTTCTCGTCGTCCTGCGCACCGCGCTGATCGGACGACTCGCTCTTACGGTTGAACTCCAGCTCGACCCGCGACTTGCCGATCGCGTCGAAGGCGAGGCGCCGCTCGGTCGGCTTGCGGCCCTTGACGCCCGGTACCTCAAGATCGAGGCCGTCCTCGTCCACCGCCTGGATACGGGCCACCAGCTCGCCGCCCTCGCGCAGCTGCGCCTTGATCAGCCGGCCGACGGCGCGGCGGTAGTGCCGCAGCTCGGTCAGCGGCCGGTCGGCACCGGGCGAGGTGACCTCAAGGGTGTACGGGGCGCCGCCCATCACATCGGAGTCGTCCAGCGCCTGCGAGACCTCGCGGCTGAGCTCGGCGCACTCATCGAGCTGGACGCCCGCGTCGGAATCCACCACGACCCGCAGCACCCGCCGTTTGCCCGCGGGGGTCACATCGATCTCTTCCAGATCCAGCTCTCGCGCGGCGACGAGCGGTTCAAGCAGCCCGCGCAGCCTCTCGCTCTGGGTGGTGCTCATCCGGGTGACTCCTCGGCCGCGTGTGCTGTTGTGGGTGGGTCGCGTGTCGGGTCAAAGCCTATCTGTTCCGGCGGGGTACTGACGATTCGGTGGCCGGTCGCGGATACGCTCGCCTGCGGTGATCACTACGGAAGACCCGGGATGTGGAACGTGCCGAACGTGGCGCTCACGCGCAGAACTACCCTGCTGGCCGGCGCCGCGCTCGGTGCCGCCCCCCTGCTGACCGGTTGTTCCGACGACTCCGGGCCGCCCCGTGCGCGGCAGACGGCGGCCGCCGAGCGGCTGCGTGCCGCGGCGGCGGGCGACAGTACGCGCCTGCTGGCCCGCTACGACGCGACCCTCGCCGCCCATCCCGCCCTGGGGCCCCGCCTGGGGCCGCTCCGCGCCGAAGTGGCGCGCCATGCCGAGGCGTTCGGCGCCCGCC
>NZ_VKJP01000525.1 GCF_007280575.1 Streptomyces benahoarensis | reverse complement strand
CGCTTCGACCTCACCCCGGGCACCCCGGACGTCTCCGCCTTCCCCCGCGCCGCCTGGCTCGCCGCCGCCCGCCGGGCGCTGAACGCCGCCCCGTACGACGCGCTCGGCTACGGCGCCCCGCAGGGCCGCCCCGAGCTGCGGGCGGTCCTCGCCGACTACCTCGCCCGCGCCCGCGGCGTCCGCGCCGACCCGGACCGCATCGTGATCTGCGCCGGGTTCATGCAGGGCCTCGCCCTCGTCGCCCGCGCGCTGACGGCTGTCCGCGGCCCGGCCCGCGGGTCCGCCCCCGCCATCGCCACCGAGGGGTACGGCCTCGGCTTCCACCGCGACGTCCTCGTCCGCGCCGGGCTGCGCACCGTCCCCCTCACCGTCGACGCCCTCGGCGCCCGCACCGCCGAACTCCCCTCGTACGACGGCGTGCTGGCGGCCCTGCTCACCCCCGCCCACCAGTTCCCGACCGGCGTCCCGCTCCACCCCGACCGCCGCGCCGCCGCCCTCGACTGGGCCGTGGCGCACGACGGCTGGATCCTGGAGGACGACTACGACGGCGAGTTCCGCTACGACCGCCAGCCGGTCGGCGCGCTCCAGGGGCTCGACCCGGACCGCGTGGTCTATCTGGGCACCGCCAGCAAGAGCCTGGCCCCGGCGCTGCGGCTGGCGTGGCTGGTGCTGCCCGACCGCCTCGTCGACCCCGTCCTCGCCGTCAAGAGCGGCGGCGAATGGCAGTCCGGCACCCTCGATCACCTCACCCTCGCGGAGTTCATGTCCGGCGGCGCGTACGACCGCCATGTGCGGGGGATGCGGCTGCGCTACCGGCGCCGCCGCGACCGTCTGGTGGCAGCGCTCGCCGCGCACGCCCCGCACATCGAGGTCTCCGGCATCGCCGCCGGACTCCACGCCGTCCTCGAACTCCCGCCCGGCACCGAGCGGTCCCTGGTCGAGGCGGCCCGCTGGCAGGGTCTGGAACTGAACGGCCTGAACACCTTCCGTGACCCGGCGGCCCGCACGATGCCCGCCCGCGACGGCCTCGTCGTCCCGTACGGAAGACCCCCGGAACACGCCTTCACGGGCGCCCTGGAGGCCCTTCTGCGGGCCCTGCCCCCCGACCCGTCCGCGAGCACCCTCTAGGGTTGGCACATTCATACGAATGCTCCACGGGGGAGACGGAAGATGGCCGAAAAAGCACACCGCCGACTGCGCTCGGGCACGGTGATCCTCGGCGGTATGGGCGTCCTCGCCGCGACGCTGACCGCCTGCGGCTCGGAGCCCGACAAGCGCTGCGTGGACCGCAACAGCTACGACGCCGCCCGCGGTTACCGCATCGTCGACGCCAAGTACTGCGGCACCTCCAGCGACACCTCGTCCCACTACGGCACCGGCAACCGCCGCACCGGCAAGCAGTCCGTCAAGGGCCGGTGGTACTACGGCCCCGGCAAGTCCGGCTCGTACGCCGACGGTGGCTCGTTCAGCAAGGGCGGCTCGGTCAGCCGCGGCGGCTTCGGCCACTCCGGCTCCAGCGGCGGGTGACCGGAACGTGGAGCGCCACACCCTCACCCCGCGCCCCGGCTGGCAGCAGACCGTCGAGGCCCAGGGCCTGATCTACCCGCTCACCCGCCACCCGGACGGTGAGCTGCGCCCGTACTGGGACGAGAGCGCGTACTACTCCTTCACGCTCCCCGAGGTCGAGGCGCTGGAGGAGACGGTCGAGGAGCTGCACGCGATGTGCCTGGCCGCCGCCGAGCACCTCGTCACCCACGACCGCCTCGCCGACCTCGGCGTCCACGACCCGCGCGTCGCCGAGCTGATCGCCGAGTCCTGGCACCGCCGCGCCGAACTCCCGTGCCTCTACGGCCGGTTCGACCTGCACTACGACGGCACCGGCCCGGCGAAGATGCTGGAGTACAACGCCGATACGCCGACGTCGCTGGTGGAGGCGGCGAGCCCGCAGTGGTTCTGGATGGAGGAGCGCTTCCCCGGCGCCGACCAGTGGAACTCCCTCCACGAACGCCTCGTCGACGCCTGGAAACGGCAGGCCCCGCTGCTGCCGCCCGGCGCCCCGCTGCACTTCGCGCACTCCGCCGGGGACGAGCTGGGCGAGGACCTGATGACCGTCGCCTACCTGGAGGAGACCGCGCGTCAGGCGGGCCTGGAGACGGTCGCGATCCCGGTGGAGGAGATCGGCTGGGACGGCCTGACCGGCCGCTTCGTCGACCAGCGGCTGCGGTTCCTCCGCGCCTGCTTCAAGCTCTACCCCTGGGAGTGGCTGACCACCGACGCCTTCGGACCGCACGTCCTGGACACCCTCGACAACGGCGGCGGCACCGGCTCCACGCTCTGGATCGAGCCGGTCTGGAAGATGCTGCTTTCCAACAAGGCGCTGCTCGCCGTCCTCTGGGAGCTGTACCCGGGCCACCCCCACCTCCTCCCCGCCTACCTCGACGGGCCCCGCGAGCTGGCCGGGACGACCGGCTACGCCGCCAAGCCGCTGCTGGGCCGGGAGGGCGAGGGCGTCACCCTCCACCCGCCGGGCGCCCCGGCGGCGCCGCGCGACCCCCAGGACCCGTGCTGCTACCAGCAGTTGGCGCCGTTGCCGGACTTCGACGGCAACCGCGTCGTCCTCGGCGCCTGGGTCGTCGAGAACGAGGCGGCGGGCCTGGGCATCCGCGAATCGTCCGGGCCGATCACGGATGAGTACGCACGGTTCCTGCCGCATGTGATCCGCTGAGGGGCCACGGGGGAGCGGGGCCGGGACCCGGGCGGGGCGCCTCGTACCGACGAGCCGACCGGGCCGCGTCCGTCCCGCCGGGCACCCGCGCTCCCCGCGCACCCCGCGGCCCCAGAGGTGCGCCCCTGTCTCTTATACACCTCTCCGAGCCCACGAGACGCTCATGAAGCTCGTATGCC
>NZ_VKJP01000524.1 GCF_007280575.1 Streptomyces benahoarensis | reverse complement strand
TACACCTATTAAGTCGTCGGCAGCGTCAGAGGTTTATAAGAGACAGGGGCTCGCCGGGGCCGGTGGCGCGGGCCTCGGCCCGGTCCCGTTCATCGGCCGCATTCGCCGGTCCCGTGACGTCGGTCCCGTCGGTCCCGTGACGGCCGTCGGTTCCGTTGCGGATTCAGTCCCGCTTGCAGATGCGGTCCAGGAGGTTGGCCGTGGCGCGTTGGACGCGGGGGTCGACGTGGCCGGGGCGATCCAGCGCCGGTGACCAGGCGAAGGTGCCGGAGGCGAAGACCAGGGCGCCGCTGGGGGCGCGGTAGAGCGAGGTCTCCTGGTGGCGGCGGTGGCCTTCGGCGTCGCGGTACGGGGAGTGGGCGAGCAGCACGCGGTCGGTGTGCTCGGGGAGGCTGGTGCGCGGGAAGTAGCGGTCGGCCTCGCCCGCGACCAGGCCGGGCAGCGCGTCGCCCTCGCCCGCGCCGGTGGCCTCCCACAGCCAGTGGGCGCCGTTGCGGACGACGAGGGGCGCGGGCTCCGGCACCCGGCCCGCGTACTGAACGCCCATCAGCCGCTGTTCCGGGTCACCGGCCTCGCGCCAGAGGGCGGGGCGGCCCGGGCCCTGGCGTTTGCGGCAGCTGAGCAGCGCGCCGGGGCCGGAGGGCGACGGGGAGAGGTCGACCTTCCAGTACATGGTGTTGGCGGAGAGGAAGACCAGCGAGGTGCCGTGGTCACGGGCGCGCTCGACGGTGCGCCGCATCGGCGCCGTCCAGTACTCGTCGTGGCCGGGGAAGATCAGGCCGCGGTAGCGGGACGGGTCGACGCGTCCGGCGTGCAGATCGCGGGCGTCGGCGTAGGCGAGGTCGTAGCCGTATCGCTCGGCCCAGCGGATGAAGTCGTAGGCGTGGCCGACGTGGAGGGGCAGTCCGGCACCGGCGTAGGGGCGGTCGAAGGAGACGGTGGTGGCGGCCTGCCCCTCGCCGAGGAGCGCGCCGTCCTCGTCCCAGGCGTGGTAGAGGCTGGCGCCGGTGCGGCCGTCCTCCGGGTAGAGGTTGTACGCCTGCCAGGTGATGTCGGGCAGGAGAAGCAGCAGGTCGGCGGGGTGGTCGTCGCGGACGGTGAAGGGGATGTGGCTGCGGTAGCCGTCCTCGGTGGTCAGGACGGCGACGTACGCGCCGAGATTCCAGTACGTGGGGACCTGGAGGCGCCAGGAGAGCCACCAGTGGTGGCAGGAGACGGTGCGCTCGGCGGCGAGCGGGGCGGGCTGGACGATGCCGGAGAGCCGCGGACTGGTGGTGATCTTGAAGGCGCCGGCGCCGCCGTAGTGGCCGATGCGGTAGATGTCGATGCTGAACGGCTGCGGTGGGTCGACGGAGACCCGGAAGTCGATGGCCTCACCCGGGGCGACCGCGCCGGTGGTGGCGAACCCCTTGATCTGCCGGTGGACGTCGTCGGCGGTGCGCGGGCCGTTGTGCTTACGGGGCGGCGGGACCCGCGGGTCGCCGTGGACGGTGGCCTGCTCGACGTACCAGGGCACGAGGTGGCCGGAGTCGAAGTAGGTCTCGCTGCCGCGCAGCCAGGGCAGTGGGCCCTGGCCGAACGGGTCCGTCACCGCGTGGGCGAGGGCGCCCGATTCCCAGCGCCTGATCTGATCCGTCCCCACCATCAGCTCCCCTCCCGCGTCCCCCGTGGGCCTGCCTGGTTCCGTACACCGCCGGCCGGGCACCTGCGGCGGGCCGGCGTCACGGGCCGCCCGCACAGGGCCGCTACGGCGTGCGGGACCGGCGCCGCGGAGTTCCTCCGAACCGACGCGGCCACTCCCAGCACATCACATTAAGCACTCAGTTCGTCACCCTTCGTCGCGAATTCAACGGACTTGACGAGAGAAACAACCCGACAGGTATACGGAACGGGGCCTCAGGGGGGTGGAGAGGAAAGGGCGTTCGGGTACGAGGGCGCGGCCGGGGGCCGTGACCTGGGGGCCGTGGCCCGGGGCCGTGGCCCGAGTGGCGGGCGAGGTGCCCGAGTTGGCCGGCCGTCACCGGGGCGGAGGGCGCCGTGCCGCGTACCGCGAGGGGCCGGACGGCCCCGACGTGCGGCCGGAGGGCGCCGCGCGTACGGCCGGAAGGCGCCGCGCGTGCGGGTCCGGGGCGTCAGACGGGAGGGGCAGGGCTCACGGCAGGCGAACCGGTTTTTCCGGGCGGGCGCCTATGGTCGCGAGCCAGGCGCGGAGGGGGGCGGCGTCGCCGTCCTCGACGAGGCTGCGGACGGGGGTGCCGAGGTCGGTGCGGCGGGCGCCGTCGATCAGCAGGGCGGGGCCGTCCAGCCAGTCGAGGCCGGGGGCGGCGCCCGCGGTGTCCACCGCGGCGCAGCAGACCATTGCCGTGACATGGTCGGCGAGCAGGTCGCGGCCGGTGCGGGGCGGCTGGAGCGGGAAGAGCGGCAGGCCCCCGTCGGCGAGGCCGTCCGCGCCGTGCAGGTCCGGGAAGTCCTGGAGCTCGGGCAGCTCCGTACGGTCCGTCGGCTCCGGGAGGCCGGGCGCGTCCGTACGACCCGTCGCTCCCGGGGAGCCGGGGCGGTCAGCCGTCTCCGGGAAGCCGGGCTGGTCCGTCGCCCCGGGGAGGCCGGGCCGGCCCGTCGCCGCCGGAAAGCCGGGCACATCCGTCGCGTCCGGGAAACCAGGTACGTCCGTCGTCTCCGGGAAGCCGGGCCCGTCCGCCGGATCCGGCAAACCGGCCGTGTCCGGCTCCGGGCGATCCGAGCCCCCGGCAGCGGCATGCCCACCGGCGGCGGGGCGGGCCTCGCGGGCCATTTCCGCGTCCAGGCGGGCGGCGACGAGGGCACCGGCCGCGGTGTCGCCGGAGAGGTGGTCGATCACCCGCTCCAGCGTCGGGCCCAGGGACGGGGCGGCGGGCTGTCTCTTATACACA
>NZ_VKJP01000523.1 GCF_007280575.1 Streptomyces benahoarensis | reverse complement strand
TCGTTGAATATTAAACAACTTCTTCCGAGGAGGAGCCATGGCTCTGTTCACCCGCAAGCGCGCCGAAGCCCCCGCCGCCCCCGCCCTCGTCGCGGCGGACCCCGCGCTCGCCGCCCTGACCGGCGACTACACCATCGACCCGGCCCACAGCGCCATCGGCTTCGCGGTGCGCCACGCCATGGTCACCAACGTCCGCGGCGCGTTCGGCACGTATGAGGGGCGGCTGCACCTCGACGGTTCGCAGCCCGGCCGGTCCACCGCCGCGCTGGAGATCCGGACGGAGAGCATCGACACCGGCATCGGCGACCGCGACGCCCATCTGCGCGGCGGTGACTTCTTCGACGCCGAGGCGTTCCCGCTGATGACCTTCCGCAGCACCGCCGTCGCGCAGACCGCCGCCGACCGCTTCCGCGTCACCGGCGACCTGACGATCAAGGACGTCACGCGGCCGCTCACCCTCGACCTGGAGCTCCAGGGCACCGCCACCGACGTCTACGGCGCCGAGCGCGTCGGCTTCGAGGGCAGCACCGAGATCCTGCGCTCCGAGTGGGGCCTGACCTGGAACGCCGCGCTGGAGGCCGGTGGCGTGATGGTCAGCGACAAGGTCAAGCTCACCTTCGACATCTCCGCGGTCAAGAACGCCGCCTGAGCCACCGCTCCCCCGCATGCCGCGGCCCCGCACACGGCCCCTCCCCCGAGGGCCGGACGCGGGGCCGTGGTACATGTGCGGTCCGGTTACTCCTGCGGCTCCGCCCCTGCGCGCAGCAGCCCGTACGCGTAGGCGTCGTCGAGCGCCTGCCAGGAGGCGGCGATGACGTTCTCGGCGACGCCGACCGTGGCCCACTCGCCGTTGCCGTCGGTGGAGGAGATCAGGACGCGGGTGATCGAGCCGGTGCCCTGGCGGCCCTCCAGGATGCGGACCTTGTAGTCGACCAGCTCGATCCGGGCGAGCTGCGGGTAGATCCGCTCCAGACCGACGCGGAGCGCCCGGTCCAGGGCGTTGACCGGGCCGTTGCCCTCGGCGGTGGCGACGATCCGCTCGCCCTTCGCCCACAGCTTCACCGTCGCCTCGTTGGCGTGCGAGCCGTCCGGGCGGTCCTCGACGATCGCCCGCCAGGACTCGGTACGGAAGAACCGCGCGGCCCTCCCCCGCTCCCCGTCGCGCGCCAGCTCGTCGCGGAGCAGCAGCTCGAAGGAGGCGTCGGCGGCCTCGTAGGTGTAGCCCGCCAGTTCGCGTTCCTTGACCCGTGCGACGACCCGGCCGACCAGCTCCCGGTCGCCGCCGAGGTCGATGCCCAGCTCCTTGCCCTTCAGCTCGATCGAGGCGCGTCCGGCCATGTCGGAGACGAGCATCCGCATGGTGTTGCCGACCAGCGCCGGGTCGATGTGCTGGTACAGGTCCGGGTCGACCTTGATCGCGGAGGCGTGCAGCCCGGCCTTGTGCGCGAACGCCGAGACGCCGACGTACGGCTGGTGGGTGGCGGGCGTGAGGTTGACGACCTCGGCGATGGCGTGCGAGACGCGGGTGGTCTCGGCGAGCTTGCCGGGCGGCAGCACCGCGCGGCCGTACTTCAGCTCCAGCGCGGCGACCACGGGGAAGAGGTTGGAGTTGCCGACCCGCTCGCCGTAGCCGTTGGCCGTGCACTGGACGTGGGTGGCACCGGCATCCACCGCGGCGAGGGTGTTGGCGACGGCGCAGCCGGTGTCGTCCTGGGCGTGGATGCCCAACCGGGCGCCGGTGTCGGCGAGGACGGTCCGGACGACGGCGGCGACCTGCGCGGGCAGCATGCCGCCATTGGTGTCGCAGAGCACCACCACATCGGCGCCCGCCTCGCTCGCGGTGCGCACGACCTGCTTGGCGTAGGCCGCGTCCAGGGCGTAGCCGTCGAAGAAGTGCTCGCAGTCGAGGAAGACCCGGCGGCCCCGGTCACGCAGGTACGCGACGGTGTCCGCGACCATCGCGAGGTTCTCCTCGGGCGTGGTGCGCAGCGCCAACTCGACATGCCCGACATGGGACTTGGCGACCAGCGTGACGACCGGCGCGCCGGACTCCAGGAGGGCCGCGACCTGCGGGTCGTCCTCGACGCGGACCCCGGCCTTGCGGGTGGCGCCGAACGCGACGAGCTGGGCGTGCCGGAAGTCGATCTCCGCGCGGGCCCGCTGGAAGAACTCGGTGTCGCGGGGGTTGGCGCCGGGCCAGCCGCCCTCGATGAAGCCGACGCCGTAGTCGTCCAAGTGCCGGGCGAGGGTGAGCTTGTCGGCGACGGTGAGGTTGATGCCCTCGCGCTGGGCGCCGTCGCGCAGCGTCGTGTCGAAGACGTGGAAGTCGTCGGGGACCGCGCCCGCGGGGCGGGGCTCGGGCGACGCCGGGGCTGTGTGTGCGTCCGTCATGCTGGTCTGGCTCCTGTCGGGATCTCGGTCTACCGGAATGACCGGCTCCACCGTCCCTCCATGTTCCCTCGCGCTCCGCGTTCCGGGCCGGGTGGGGCCGGAAACGAAAAAACCCCTCGCGGGTGCGAGAGGTCTGCGCGCGGGTCTGGGACGACGAGGGCCGCGCCGTACGCGGTAGGTACGGGGCGGTCACTGCGGACCGGCGCGCCTGCTGCCAATAATCATGGCGAACGAGAGCACGGGGGGCAGTCTGGCACGGCCAGGGCGGCGCGAGGTAGCCGGTCTCACGATGCGGGCGCCGGGGCGGACGGGGCCAGGCCGCGCGGGCGCCGGGGCGGAGCGCCTCGGTCCGGCGGCGGCCCGGGGAGAGGGCCGCCGCCGGCCGGCCGACGGTCCGGGTCGGCTCGGGGGAACCGGCCCGGGGCGTCGTGGCAGGGCGTCCGCCGGTCAGGGTCCGTACGGGCGCCGTGGCGCGGGGCGGGCCGGACGGCTGGCGTCCGGCCCGGTCTGTGTCTTATACACATCTTCGAG
>NZ_VKJP01000522.1 GCF_007280575.1 Streptomyces benahoarensis | reverse complement strand
GGGGCCTGGAGGGTGGGGACGGCCATATCGCTGGTCTTCTCGCGGCGCAGGCCGTCGGGCCCGGTCTCGCTCTCGCCGAGGACGGCGACGACGGGCACCAGGACGCGGGCGCCGGAGAGGGCCGTGAGGAGCTGCGGTTCGGCGCTCCGGTCGCGGTCGTAGGCGGCCAGCGCGGCCGCGAGGGCCGGGTCGGCGGAGCCGTCGTCGTCGGAGAAACCGGGGTCCGGGATGTTCTTCTGCGCCACGGGGCGAGCCTAGCGGCACGGGGGTACGCGGCCGGGGGCGGGTGCGGCGCGTAGGCGCCACGGACCCCGCAACGAGCTGCCGGAGTGAGGTGTGGCCGCCGTGGTGGGGGCAGACTCGGTTCCATGATCGATCTGCCGAATGACATCCGCCTCAGGATCGAGGCGCCCAACTTCTGGTACGTCGCCACCCTCAACGGCGACGGATCGCCGCATGTGAGCCCCATGTGGGTGGGGCTCGACGGGGATCTGCTGCTGATCAACACCTCTGTCGGCCGGGTCAAGGAGCGCAACCTGCGCCGCGACCCCCGGGTCTGTCTGTCCCACGCGGACGCGGCCGACCCGTACGACCGGGTGCAGATCCGCGGCCGCGCCGTCCGCTTCGTCGAGGGCCCGGAGGCGGACCGGAACATGGACGAGCTGGCGCGCGCCTACCGCGGCGCCGCGGGGTACGAGTGGCTGCTCCCCGGTGAGCGGCGTGTGATGGTGCTGATCGAGCCGGACCGGGCGCGCCGCGTCACCGGCGTCGAGCCGCTGCCCGCGGGGGCGCCGGGGGCGGTGTCGTAGGGGGAAATCCGGGGTGCCCCGTACGGGTCCGGGCCTGTCGCCGTCCAGGGGCTAGCGGAAGAGGCGGGCGGGGTGGCGGTCGCGCCAGAGGGCCGCGGCGGCGGCGAGGAGGGCGGTCCCGGCGGCCGCGGCGGTCCAGGGGAACCAGCCCGCGGGGGCGGCGCCGTGGCTCTCGGGGGTGCGGCCGGGGCCGAAGTGGCGCGCGGTGTGGGCGGCGGGGACCGGTTTCTGGGCGGTCGGTTCGAGGTCGGCGGCGGCCTTGAGGGCCGCGGCGGGGTCGACGGTCCCGGCGCCGCGGTCGTCGTTCCGCCCGCCGTCGGGACGGTCCTGCGCGGTGTCCATGAGGAGCTGCCGGATCTGCGCGGGGCTCAGGCGGGGGTGCGCGGCGCGGATGAGGGCGATGGAGCCGGAGACGAAGGCGGCGGCCGGGCTGGTGCCCCACCCCTCGTAATAGGTGCGGTCGGGGTTGGCGGTGGCGACCTCGTCGCCCGGGGCGGCGACGGTGGCGTACCAGTGGCGGGTGGAGAAGTCGGCGCGGTTGCCGTAACGGTCGACGGCGGTGACGGCGATGACGCCCGGGTAGGCGGCCGGGTACGAGGCGCGGTTGCCCTCCTCGCCGCCGTTGCCCGCGGAGGCGACGACGGGTATGCCCTTGCCGAGCGCGTACTGGACGGCGGCGTCCTCACGGGGTTCGGGATGGGCGGAGACGCTGTCGTCGCCCAGGGAGAGGTTGATGACGTCGGCGCCGTGGTCGGCGGCGTAGCGGATGCCGTCGGCGAGGGCCCCGGCGCGTTCGGCGCGGGCGCGTTTACGGGCCGGGTCGTCGTCCTCCAGGATCACCCGGACCGGGAGTATCCGGGATTCCGGGGCGATGCCGAGCACCCCGTCACTCTTCTCGGGGCCATGGCCGTGACCTGCGATGATCCCGGCCATTCCGGTGCCGTGGACGGCCCACTGGGGGTCTCCGGGTCCGGCGCCGAAGCCGATGAGATCGCGTGCGCCGGCGACCGAGCCGCGCAGGTCGGGGTGGTCGGCGTCGACGCCGGTGTCGAGGACGGCGACGGTGACGCCCTTGCCCTTGGTGGTCTGCCAGGCGTCCTGGGCGTGGATGGCCTCCAGGGCCCATTCCTGGGCGCGGATGCCGTCGGCGCGGGCCGGGGCGGCGGTCAGCAGCGGTGCCAGGGCGGCGGTCAGGGCCGTGGTCAGCGCGGCGGCGGCGCGCAGCGGGGCTCGGGTCACGGGGATGCCTCCGTGGTGCGGGTGGTGCTCCCGGCGGCGGCGCGGAAGGTGGCCTCGATGCGGTCGGCGAGGCCCTTGGCGTCGTGGCCGAGCCCGGCTTCGGCGGCCACGGTGGTGGTGCCGGGCCGGACGGCGTCCGCGGCGGGCTGCGGCGTGGGGACGGTACGGCCGTCGGCGAACCCGGCGACGGCGGAGACGACGACCGGGATGTCGGTGAGCACCCGCACGGTCCAGGTGGCGCGCTGCTCGGCGCCGAAGGGAGCGGCCGGGGTGCCCTCGGGTGCGTAGGTCCGGGGCATGAGGTCCGCGTCGTCGGCCAGGCCCTTGGCGGCGAAGCGGTGACGCAGCGCCTTGAGGGTGTCCTGGTCGGCCTTGACGGTCCGGACGCCGACGGTGACGAGGTCGGTGCGGGTCGCGTCGAGGTAGGTGGCGCGCAGCTGGCGTACGCACCCGGCCGGAGCGAGGGCCTTGGCGAGGGACGGGTTCTCGGCGTCCCGGCAGGAGCGGTCCGGGGCGACGGCGACGCGGGTCCAGCGGCGGTCGGAGCCGCCCGGCCCGGCGCCGATCCCGTCGACGACCGGCGGGAAGAGGGCGTCGACGGAGGCGTTGTGCCAGGCGTCGCGGCCGTTGTCGTACGCGATCTGGGCGGCGGTACGGGTGTCGGCGCCCTCGGTGAGCCAACTCCCGGCCACCGCCCCGCAGAGGAGCCCGGTGCCGAGAACGAGGCAGGCCGCGGCGGCGAACGCCCGGGAGACGGGGCGGCGCGGCGCGGACAGCGGCCCGGCCGGACGCAGCGGCCCGGCGCCTGGCGGCGGCAGCGGGGTGCGGGGACGGAACGGCCCGCCGGGGCGCCCCTGGGGCGGGCCCGGGGTGG
>NZ_VKJP01000521.1 GCF_007280575.1 Streptomyces benahoarensis | reverse complement strand
ACCCCCACCTCCGCCGCCCCACCCGCATACAACCGCGCGATCACATCCTCGATGTCCGGCTCGCGGATCGACAGATCCACCAGCGGGTAACGCTCGGCGATGGCGGCGACCAGGGGGGCGGCGCTCGCCGAGGCGGGGAAGGCCAGCCATTGGCGGGGGCCGGCGACCTTGACCGTGCGGGCGCCGGGTACGCCGTCGATCGGGGGGAGTTCGCGGTCCAGGTCGACCACGAGGGTGCGTTCGCCCTCGCCCGCCGCGCGCAGTCCGGCGAGCCGGCCGTCGTAGACCAGGCGGCCGTGGTCGATGACCATCACCCGGCGGCACAGCTGCTCGATGTCGGTGAGGTCGTGGGTGGTCAGCAGGACGGTGGTGCCGCGTTCCGCGTTCACGTCGCGGAGGAAGCAGCGGACCTTCGCCTTGCTGACGACGTCGAGGCCGATCGTCGGCTCGTCGAGGTAGAGCACCTCGGGGTCGTGCAGCAGCGCCGCCGCGATGTCCCCGCGCATCCGCTGCCCGAGCGAGAGCTGCCGTACCGGCACGTCCAACAGCGGCGCGAGGTCCAGCAGCTCCACGCAGCGCTCCAGGTTGGCGCGGTAGGCGGCGTCCGGGACGCGGTACATCCGGCGCACCAACTCGTAGGAATCCTTCAGCGGCAGGTCCCACCAGAGGGTGGTGCGCTGGCCGAAGACGACGCCGATGCGGCGGGCGAGGCGTACGCGTCCCCCGGCGGCGCCGCCCGCCCCGGAGCGGGCGAACGGGTCGATGCCCGCGACCCGCAGCCGCCCGGCGCTGGGCATCAGAATGCCCGTCAGCATCTTGATGGTGGTGGACTTCCCGGCGCCGTTCGGGCCGATGTAGCCGACCATCTCGCCGCGGGCGACGGTGAAGTCGAGGCCGGCGACGGCCCGTACCTCCTCCCGCACCCGCCGCAGCCGCCCCACCTTGCGCCGCACCGAGAACACCTTCTCGACCCCGGCCACCTCGATCAGCGCGTCCCCTGCGCCGCCTTCGTTCACTACAACTCCCTTTTTCCATACGCCTGTTGGATGGATACGTCAGCTGCCGGTGCTGCGGTACGCGGAGAGTGCGCGGCGCCACAACAGGCCCGCGGCCGTGCAGAGCAGCGCGGCGACCGCCGGGCCCAGGAAGGCCACCCACTGCGGCAGGCCCAGCGGCTCGGGGCGGCCCAGCAGCCAGAGGGCGGGCAGCCAGTTCACGAAGGCCAGCGGGACGATGAAGGTGACGCCGCGCACCAGGTCCCTGGCGAAGACCGTCGGCGGGTACTGGAGCATCGCCTTGCCGCCGTAGGTGAAGGAGTTCTGCACCTCGGCGGCGTCCTGCGCCCAGAACTGGAAGGCGGCGCCCGCCGTGAAGACCGCCCCGAAGATCGCAGTCCCGGTCAGCAGCATCACCGGCACCATCAGCACCCGGCCCGCCGTCCACTCCACGTCGACGTGGCCGAGCGCCCAGCCCAGCACCAGCAGCGCCTGGGTGATGCCGCCCAGCCGCCGCAGCGCGAACCGGTCGGCCGCCAGCTGCGCGAAGACCGGCACCGGGCGCAGCAGCAGCGTGTCCAGCGAGCCGTCCCGGATCCGGCTGCCGAGCCGGTCCATGCTTCCCATCAGCAGGTCCGCCAGGTTCATCGCGGTGCCCGACGCGCCGTAGAGCAGGGCGATCTCGGGCAGCGAGAAGCCGCCGAGGACGTCGACGCGGGAGAACATCAGCAGCAGCGCGACGAAGTCCAGCGCGGTGGCGGCGAAGTTGCCGAACGTCATCATCACGAACGACGCCCGGTAGGCGAGCGTCGAGCGCACCCACATCCACATCAGCAGCCGGTACGCGCGCAGCCCGTGCGCCACCACCGCCATCCGGCCCCCGGCGTCCGGCGCGCGGTCCGCGGGCGGCGCGGCCGTTTCCAGCACCCCGTCAACCACCGTTCACCACCACCTTCCTGGTGGCGTACGACTGCACCAGCCGCCCCAGGGCGAGCAGCGCCACCGCCCAGCCCGCCTGGAGCAGCAGGCCCCGCAGCGCCCCGGCTCCGGTGCGGGCGCCGAGCAGTACATCGGCGGGGACCTGGAGCAGCGCCGCCCAGGGCAGCAGCTGCGCGGCGTGCGCGAGGGCGTCGGGGAAGACCGGCAGCGGCAGGATCATGCCGGAGAAGAACGTCGCCGCCAGGCCGGTGATCATCGACAGGCCGGCGCCGTCCAGCAGCCAGAACGAGGTGAGCGCCACCAGATACCGCAGACCGAAGCTGACGACGACGGCCAAGATCGCCGAGGCCAGGAACAGTAGCCAGGTCAACGGCGCCTCGGGCAGGGCCAGTTCGAAGAAGCAGGCGCCTACGGCCAGCGGGACGATGCCCCGGCCGACCAGCTGGAGCACCGCCCGCCCGAGGTCGGCGGCGAGCCACCACAGCTGGAGGTCGGCCGGGCGGTGCAGGTCGACCGCGATGTCCCCGGTGCGGATGCGGTCCTGGAGTTCGGCGATGCCGCCGCCGCTCATCATCGAGGTGGCGGCGAGCAGCGCCTGCCCGGTCCAGGCGAAGGTCAGCGCCTGCGGCAGGTCGTAGCCGCCCAGATGGGGCCGCTGGTCCCAGAGGGCGGTGTAGGAGTAGGCGACGATGAAGCCGAAGACGGTGTTGGTGAACACTCCGGCTGCGGTGGCGACCCGGTAGGTGGCGTAGCGCCGGAAACTCCCGGTCGCCACGGCCGCATACAGCATCGAGCCGATTCCCCTTCCTGTTCGGCGCCGTGGGGCGCGGACGTGGTGCTGCGTCCGCGCCGGAGGGCGCGGACGTACGGCGCCCGGTCCGCCGGGCGCGCGGGGTGGTGCCCGCCTCGCGGGCGTGCGTCGGTGCCCGGCCGTGGGGCGCCGGGCCGGACGGTGCCGGGCGGGCGCACCGGCGGCGGCCGGGCGGGGTGCGGAGGCGGATGAGGGTCGGGGG
>NZ_VKJP01000520.1 GCF_007280575.1 Streptomyces benahoarensis | reverse complement strand
ATGAGCGTCTCGTGGGCTCGGAGATGTGTATAAGAGGCAGGCTCCATCCGCTGTCCCCCCGCCCGCGCCGCCGCTGCCAGGGGCGTGCCGCTGCCTACGCTCGGCCCGTGGCCACCGTGACCGGACTGTTCAAGCGCCTTCTCCTCGGCCGGGCCCGGCGAAGTGAGGAGCTGGGCGAGACGCTGTTGCCCAAGCGACTCGCGCTGCCGGTCTTCGCCTCCGACCCGCTGTCGTCGGTCGCGTACGCCACGCAGGAGATCCTGCTGGTCCTCACCCTCGGCGGCCTCGCCTACGTGTACGTCACGCCGTGGCTCGCCGTCGCCGTCATCTGCCTGATGACCGTGGTCGTCCTCTCGTACCGGCAGGTCGTGCACGCCTATCCGAGCGGCGGCGGCTCGTACGAGGTGGCCTCCACCAATCTGGGGCCGTCGGCGGGTCTGGTGGTGGCCGCGGCGCTGCTCGTCGACTACGTCATGACGGTGGCGGTGTCGGTCGCCTCCGGTGTCGACAACGTCATCTCCGCCCTGCCGGCGCTCGCCGGGCACCGGGTGCTGGTGGCGCTCTGCTTCGTGGCGCTGCTCACCGCCATGAACCTGCGCGGCGTCCGCGAGTCCGGCCGCGCCTTCGCCGCCCCCACGTACCTCTTCGTCGGCGCCGTCCTGATCATGGTGGGGACGGGCCTGATCCGGTACCTCATGGGGGACGCGCCGGTCGCCGAGAGCGCCCGCTACGGCATCGAACCCACCCCCGGCTCGGACCAGCTGACCGGCCTCGCCCTCGTCATGCTGGTGCTGCGCGCGTTCTCCTCCGGCTGCACCGCGCTGACCGGCGTCGAAGCGATCTCCAACGGCGTCCCGGCGTTCCGCCGCCCCAAGCCGAAAAACGCGGCGTCCACGCTGGCGGCGATGGGTGCCATCGCCGTGGCGATGTTCGCGGGGGTCACCACCCTCGCGATCGTCGCGAAGGTCCATATCGTGCAGGATCCCTGCCGGTTGATCGGCCTCGCCGACTGCGCCGGGTACGCCCAGCGCACCGTCATCGCCCAGCTGGCCTCGTCGGTCTTCGGCGGGCCGGACTCCGCCGGTTTCTTCCTCGTGCAGGCGGCCACCGCGCTGGTCCTGATCCTCGCCGCCAACACCGCGTTCAACGGGTTCCCGCTGCTCGCCTCGATCCTGGCGCAGGACCGCTACCTGCCGCGCCAGCTGCACAGCCGCGGCGACCGGCTGGTGTACTCCAACGGCATCCTCGTACTGGCCGTCGTCGCCGGACTGCTGCTGTTCGGCTTCAAGGCGGACGTCACCAGCCTCATCCACCTCTACATCCTCGGGGTGTTCACCTCCTTCACGCTCTCCCAGACCGGTATGGTCCGGCACTGGAACCGCGCGCTGCGCACCGACCCGGACCCGGCGCTGCGCCGCCGCCGTCACCTGGCGCGGGTGGTGAACGCCAGCGGGGCGCTCGTCACCGGTCTGGTGCTGGTCGTCGTGCTGGCGACGAAGTTCCTCGAAGGCGCCTGGCTCGCCGTCCTCGCGGCGGTGGTGCTGTGGCTGACGATGCGCGCCATCCGCCGCCACTACGACGCCGTCGCCGCGGAGCTGACCGTCACCGACCCGCGCGCCGACCTCACCCCGCCGTCCCGGGTGCTGGCGCTCGTCCTCGTCTCCACCGTCCACAAGCCGACGCTGCGCGCCCTCGCCTACGCCCGCGCCTTCCACCCCGACCGGCTCCAGGCCCTCACCGTCGACGTGGACCGCGCCGCCACCGCCCGCCTGGAGGAGCAGTGGCAGCGCCTCGACACGGACGTTCCGCTGACCGTCATCGACTCGCCGTACCGGGAGATCACCGGCCCGGTCATCGAGTACGTCCGCCACACCCGCCGCACCAGCCCCCGGGACGTCATCGGCGTCTTCATCCCCGAGTACGTCGTGGGCCACTGGTGGGAGAACCTGCTGCACAACCAGACGGCGCTGTGGCTCAAGAGCCGGCTGCTGTTCACGCCCGGCGTGATGGTCACGTCCGTCCCCTGGCAGCTGACGTCCTCGGCGCACGCCCGCCCCGCCGTCCGGGGCGCGGGCGCGGTCCGCCGCGGGGCGCCCGCCCTGGGGCCCGGCGCCGTCCACCCGCCCCGCGACTCCGGACCGGGACCGGGCCCGGCGGCTACGCCGGACCGCTCCCCGTGAGCAGCGTCTGCGCGGTCCGTTCCTCGGCGCGCTCGGTCAGCTGCCGCAGCGCCGTCGCCCCGCACAGCAACACGCCGGATTCCTGCGCGGTGCGGGCGCCGGTCGCGAAGAGGTGCCACAGCGCCGGGTTGGCGAGCAGCAACCGCGGGTCGAGGACCACCCGCCGCCCTGCGTCGTCGCGCAGCACCAGCCGCTGCGCGATCCCCTCGGACCAGCGCACCGACACCAGCCGGTCGGTGCGGACCGTCCGCCGCCGCAGCGGCCCGCGGGCCGCCAGCCAGCCCTGACCGGCAGTCACCCGCGGCGGCAGCAACAGCCCGAACAGCGCCGCCGCCAGCGCCGCCCACAGTCCGCCGCGGAGCGCGTCGAGGCTCCCGGCGGCGGCGTCCAGGGCGACCAACGCCCCCAGCAGCAGCACCCCGCTCACCACCGCCTCGCGCAGCGCGGCGGGCCAGTCGTCGTCGGATGCGGTGCGCTCCGGGCGCCGTACGGTGACGGCCGCCGCGCGCGCGGCGGCGCGTGTGCCACGTAGTCCCATGCCGCCGACGCTAGGCCCGACACCGCCCGCCGGACGGGCCGTTGACACGGTGCTGACGGGCCGGGGGCGCGCCTTGACGGACCTCATACGGGCCGCCGGGGGGCGGGCGCCCCGAGCCGCGCGGCCGGGGGCGGGCGCCCCGAGCCGCGCGGCGCCCCACCGAGGAGCTGTCTCTGATACACATCTCCGAGCCCACGAGACG
>NZ_VKJP01000051.1 GCF_007280575.1 Streptomyces benahoarensis | reverse complement strand
CCGCTCCCCCACCATCAACCGCCCCATCCCGGTCCAGGCGAAGTTCATCAACGTGGCGGCCGTCCGCTCCGCCGCCTCCCGGGAATCCGCCGGGGCACTCTCGTCCGAACTCCCGCCCTCCGGCCGGACGTTGGCCCACTCGGCCAGCGACTCCGCCGCACCGACCAGGGCGTGGGCGAGCCCCGCCACCTCCCGTGCGGCAAGTTCCGCGGCGCAGTCCGACTCCCGGGCCGCGGCGCCGATCAGGCCGGTCACGAAGCCGACCAGCTCGGCGCGCATCGCGGCCACCTCGTGCGCGAACGGCTCGCCCTGTGTCCGCGCCTGCTGGTGCAGCACCGCCCAGCTGTCGGGGTGCGCCGCGGTGTACGCGAAGAAGCCGGTCAGGCCGCTCCACAGCTGCCGGTCGGCGGGCGCGTGCGGCTCCACCGCCGCCGTCACCGCCGCGACCAGCGCCGCCGCCTCCCGCCGGATGACGGCGCTGAACAGCTCCTCCTTGGAGTGCAGATAGAGGTAGACGAGCGGCTTGGAGACGCCGGCGAGCTCCGCGATGCCGTCCATCGAGGCGGCGCGGTAGCCGTGCCGGGCGAAGGTGATCACCGCCGCGTCCACCATCTGCTGCTCGCGGACCGCACGCGGCACCCGCTTGCTCTTCACCGCACCCACGCCGAACGCCCTTCCGTCCCACCCCTCGACCGCACCAAAGTTTACGATCTTCCGCTCGCACGCCCATTCCCTTGACGTCGCCTCCACTTAACGAGACGATACGTCTCGTTTCGAGACGGTGCGTCTCGCCCTGCGCCAGGTCCTCATCGGCCCACCGCGCACCCCTTCCCCGTATCGACCCCGGAGGTCCCCCATGCAACGGTCCACGCAGCAGCCCACGCAGCAGCCCACGCAGCAGTACGTCGAAGCCGCCCCCGGTATCCGTCTGTGGACCGAGCAGCGCGGTCCGGCCGACGCGCCGCCGCTGCTGCTGGTCATGGGCGCGCAGGCGTCCGGCCTCGGCTGGCCCGAGCCGTTCGTCGACGCGCTCGCTGAGCGCCACCGCGTGATCCGCTACGACCACCGCGACACCGGCCGCTCCACCTGGGCGTTCGACACCGATCCGTATCCGGTCGCGGCCCTCGCCGAGGACATCGTCGCCGTCCTCGACGGCCTCGGCATCGCGCGCGCCCACCTCGTCGGGCTCTCCCTCGGCGGGATGCTGAGCCAACTCGTCCTCGCCGACCACCCCGACCGGGTCAGCTCCGCCACCCTGATGGGCACCTGCGCGCTCAGCACCCGCCCGTACACCGCGCCGGACGGCACCGAGGTCCCGGTCGAGGAGCTGCCGGGCATCGCGCCGGAGGTCCTGGAGATGTGGGCGCGGCCGGTGGCGGACCACGGCGAGGAGACCGAACTGGACCGGCGCGTCGAGCACTGGCGGGTGCTCGGCGGCGGGCGGCTGCCGTTCGACGCGGCGTGGTTCCGGGACCTGGAGCGGCGGATCATCGCACACACCGGGAGGTACGCGCCGCCGACCGCGCACGGCCGCGCCGACGACGCCGGGCTGCTGCGTACCGAGGAGCTGGCGGCCAACCGCGTCCCGGTGCAGGTCATCGTGGCCCCCGCCGAGCCGGTCTTCCCGCCGCCGCATCCGCAGCACCTCGCGCAGTGCCTGAACGCCGTCCGCGTCACGGAGATCCCGGGGCTGGGGCATGCGCTGCCGCCGACCGTCCACGGCCCGCTCGCGGCGGCGGTTCTGGCGCACACGGGGGCTACGGGGTGAGCGCGCCCGTACGACGACGGCGCCCCCGGAACCGTGGGTTCCGGGGGCGCCGGTTCGCGCGCGGGCCGGGGGACGTCGGCCGCGCGGGGCGGATCAGCTCGCGGCTGCCGCGGCGGGCACCGGGGCGCCCTGCTCGACGGCGACGACCTCGCCCTCCGCGTCGGCCTCCAGGCGGCTGCCGTGGGCGGTCGCGTAGGCGTCGCGGTCGAGGATCTTCTCCTTGGCGGCGACGAGGATCGGGATCACCGACTGGCCCGCGACGTTGGTGGCGGTCCGCATCATGTCGAGGATCGGGTCGATCGCCATCAGCAGGCCGACGCCCTCCAGGGGCAGGCCCAGGGTGGACAGCGTCAGGGTCAGCATGACCGTCGCGCCGGTCAGACCGGCGGTGGCCGCCGAGCCGATGACGGAGACGAAGGCGATCAGGATGTAGTCGCCGACACCCAGCGGCACATCGAAGATCTGGGCGATGAAGATCGCAGCGATGGCCGGGTAGATCGAGGCGCAGCCGTCCATCTTGGTCGTCGAGCCGAACGGCACCGCGAAGGACGCGTACTCCTTGGGCACACCGAGCCGCTCGGTGACCTTCTGGGTGACCGGCATGGTGCCGACCGAGGAGCGGGAGACGAAGGCCAGTTGGATCGCGGGCCAGGCGCCCTTGAAGAACTGGACCGGGTTGACCTTGGCGACCGTCGAGAGCAGCAGCGGGTAGACGCCGAAGAGGACGAGGGCGCAGCCGACGTAGATGTCGAGGGTGAACGTCGCGTACTTGCCGATGAGGTTCCAGCCGTACGTCGCGATGGCGTGGCCGATGAGGCCGACGGTGCCGATCGGGGCGAGGCGGATGACCCACCACAGGGCCTTCTGCAGCAGCTCCAGGGCGGAGCGGCTGATCTTGAGGACCGGTTCGGCCTTCTCGCCGAGCTGGAGGGCGGCGATGCCCGCGACGGCGGCCATGAAGACGATCTGCATGACGTTCAGCTTGGTGAACGGCGTGATGACGTCGGTGGGGATGATGCCGGTCAGGAAGTCGATCCAGGAACCGGCGTGCTCGGGCGCCTGCCCGTCCTTCGGCGTCAGGCCGGTGCCCGCGCCGGGGTGGGTCAGCAGGCCGATCGCGAGGCCGATGGCGACGGCGATCAGCGAGGTGGCCATGAACCACAGCAGGGTGCGGGTGGCGAGCCGGGCGGCGTTGTTGACCTGCCGCAGGTTGGTGATCGACACCAGGATCGCGAAGAAGACCAGCGGGGCGACGGCGAGCTTCAGCAGCTGCACGAAGAGGTCGCCGATGTGCTCCAGCGTGGACGTCAGCCAGGCGACGTCACCGCTTTTGGCGACCCAGCCGAGCAGGACGCCGAGGACCAGACCGGCCAAGATCTGAACCCAGAACGGGATCTTCGGTATGCGGGACTTGGGCGCCGCGGGCGCGGAGGTCTCGGAGGACGTGGACAACGGACACACTCCTGGGACAGGTCAGGCGTCGGTGAAAGTGAAGTGAAGGTGGGGGCGTCAGGCCGCCCGGAGGTCCGTACGCGGATCTCCGGCCGCTCGGAGGTCAGCGGCGGCAACAGGCCGCGGAGACACAGCGGCAAAGATCGACGTGCAGACGCGCCACGAGCGGGATGCCCGAGGGGAACACGTGCGCGACTGCTGTCTTCATGTCGATTACGTTAACACTCAAGCTTTGGGGAACCCAAAGAAAATCTTTGGTCTCGCCGCCCACGACACCGCACACAAAAGCCGAACGCCCCGCCACGGAAGGGAAATTCCGAGGCGGGGCGTCCGGGACGGTACGGCGGTGGTGTGAGGTGTCCGACACCCACGGCGGGCGGGCCGGGGCGCGGCCCGGCGGCTTCAGAGGAGACCGTCCTCCTGGCTGCGGTTGGCGGCCAGCCGCTCGCGCTGCCGGTCGACCCTGTCGACGATCTGCACGGACATCGCGTCCCGCTGCTTGCGCAGCAGCACCAGGCTGAGCGGCGCGGAGACCACGATGGCGACCAGCAGCAGCCAGATCATGTTGGAGCCCTTGACCGCGAGCGGGATGACGCCGACGTACGCGAGCCCCCACGCCACCGCGAAGCAGGCGAGGAAAAGGCCGAGGCGGAGCGCGGTGTAGCGGAATGTGGCGTACTTGGGGCTGCTCACGGTGCGGAACCTTCTTCTCAACGGCAACCAAAGGGTCGCCAACCAGTCAAGCACAGCGCCGGGGGCGATCTTCCGTGGCCCCGGCGGCCGTTGCCGCACCGCCGCCACGCCCCGGGACGCCGCGCCCCGGACCACCGACAACGCCCCCCGGCCGGAGCCGGGGGGCGTTGTCGGTGAACGGTGTCAGACGCGCATCGCCTGCGGCGACTCGCGGCGCTCCGGGTCCGGGCCCGGGTACTCACGGATCGCCTCGTAGCGGGTGTTGCGCTCGACGGGGCGGAAACCGGCGTCGCGGATCAGGTCGAGCAGGTCCTCACGGGTCAGCTTGTTGGGCGTGCCGTAGTTGTCCGCGTCGTGGGTGATCTTGTACTCGACGACCGAGCCGTCCATGTCGTCCGCGCCGTGCTGGAGCGCCAGCTGCGTGGTCTGGAGGCCGTGCATCACCCAGAAGCACTTGACGTGCGGGACGTTGTCGAAGAGCAGCCGGGAGACGGCGAAGGTCTTCAGCGCCTCGGCGCCGGTGGCCATCGTCGTGCGCGCCTGGAGCTTGTTGCGGACCTTGCCGTCCTGCATGTCGACGAAGTCGTGCTGGTAGCGCAGCGGGATGAAGACCTGGAAGCCGCCGGTCTCGTCCTGGAGTTCCCGCAGGCGCAGCACGTGGTCGACGCGGTGGCGCGGCTCCTCGATGTGGCCGTAGAGCATCGTGCACGGGGTCTTGAGACCCTTCTCGTGCGCGAGGCGGTGGATGCGCGACCAGTCCTCCCAGTGGGTGGCGTGGTCGACGATGTGCTGCCGGACCTCCCAGTCGAAGATCTCCGCGCCGCCGCCGGTCAGCGACTCCAGACCCGCCTCGATCAGCTCGTCGAGGATCTCGGAGGCGGAGAGGCCGGAGATGGTCTCGAAGTGGTGGATCTCGGTGGCGGTGAACGCCTTCAGCGAGACGTGCGGCAGCGCCTTCTTCAGCTCGCTGAGGGAGCGCGGGTAGTAACGCCACGGCAGGTTCGGGTGCAGGCCGTTGACGATGTGCAGCTCGGTGAGGCTGTCGTTCTCCATCGCCTTGGCGAGGCGGACGGCCTCCTCGATGCGCATGGTGTACGCGTCCTTCTCGCCCGGCTTGCGCTGGAACGAGCAGTAAGCGCACGACGCGGTGCACACGTTCGTCATGTTGAGGTGACGGTTGACGTTGAAGTGGACGACGTCGCCGTTCTTACGGGTGCGCACCTCGTGGGCGAGACCGCCCAGCCATGCCAGATCGTCGGACTCGTAGAGGGCGATGCCGTCCTCGCGGGTCAGCCGCTCACCGGCGTGGACCTTCGCCTCCAGCTCGCGCTTGAGGCCCGCATCCATCGACGCAGCCATCCGGTCGCCTCCAGTCTCTGCCGTGTCCGTGTCTGTCCCGTTCCGGCCCTGCGAACGAGCCGGACCGAGCCTACTCCCCCGCGCGCGGGGAAGGCGGAGGCCCCTGGCGGCGCCCCGCCCTCCCCGTATCTGCTACGCGGGCTCCTCCGGCAGCTCGCCGACACGGTTCTCCCACTTGGTGGAGAGCACGATCGTGGTCCGCGTCCGGGAGACGCCCTTGGTGCCGGAGAGCCGGCGGATCGTCGTCTCCAGGCCGTCGACGTCGCCGACGCGCACCTTGAGCATGTAGGAGTCGTCCCCGGCGATGAACCAGCAGTCCTCGATCTCCTCCAGGTCGCGCAGCCGCTGGGCGACGTCCTCGTGGTCGGCGGCGTCCGAGAGGGAGATGCCGACCAGTGCGGTGACGCCGAGCCCGAGGGACTTGGCGTCGATCGTCGCGCGGTAGCCGGTGATCACTCCGGCCGCCTCCAGACGGTTGATGCGGTCCGTGACGCTGGGCCCGGAGAGGCCGACGAGCCGGCCCAGCTCCGCGTACGAGGCCCGCCCGTTTTCGCGAAGTGCCTGGATGAGCTGCCTATCCACCGCGTCCATGCCCTCTAGCCTTCCAATCTTTATGAATTTTCGAGTCCTACATGTAGAATCTAAGGCATACAGGGCCCGATGCCCTGCGATTCTCTCAAATGATCAAAGACGATCTTCACAGGAGTTGTCACCGTGTACTCGATCGAGATGGCCTACGTCCGCATGCGCGAGCTGCAGGACCGGGCCAATCGTTCCCGTGCTCACCAGCCCGCCGCCCCGCGGGCCCGGCGCCGTACGCTGCGCGCCGCCAAGAAGCGCTGATCCGCGCACCGCGGGCGCCGCGCCACCAGCCGGGCGGACCCCCGCGGACCTCTTCCTAACGGACACCGGGGCCCTCCTCACGGGAGGCCCGCCCCAGTTCCCCCTCCCAACGCCGGTACAGACCGTGCGGCACCCCCGCCGCATCGAGCGCCCGGCCGGCGACGAAGTCCACCAGATCCTGGATGTGCGTCGCCCCCGCGTAGAACGCCGGAGAGGCGGGCAGCACCACGGCGCCCGCCTCGTCCAGCGCCACCAGCTGCTTCAGCGTCGGTCCACTCAGCGGGGTCTCCCGCACCGCGACCACCAGCGGCCGCCGCTCCTTGAGCGTCACGCTCGCCGTCCGCTGGAGCAGATCCTTCGAGAGCCCGAGCGCCACCCCGGCTACGCACGCCGTGCTCGCCGGGACGATCAGCATCCCCTTCGCCGGATACGAACCCGACGACGGGCCCGCCGCCAGATCCCCCGCCGGCCAGTACCGCACCCGCGCCAACTCCGCCTCGGTCACCCGGAACGTCTCCGGGCTGCCGTCGGCGCCGCGCGCCAGCCACTGCCGCAGGTCCGCCTGCCAGTAGGCGTCGCGGAAGGCGATACCGGTCTCGTCCAGCAGCGTCAGCCGGGACGCCCGGCTGACCACCAGATCCACCGCCTCACCGGCGGCGAGCAATGCGCGGAGCACCGAGGCGGCGAACGGCGTGCCGGAGGCGCCGGAGACCCCGACGACCCACGGGCGGCGCGGGCCGGGAGCCGGCTGCGGGGCGCCGGGTGAACTGGTGTCGCTGGGCGTGAACTCCACGACATCGACCCTATCCGGCGGAACCACCGGCCCCGTCACGGCCGTTCTCCCCGGTGAACCCCGCCATCCTGGCGGGGCCGCACACCGAGGAGGCCGGACGATGAGCCGTGCGAGGCCCGCGCTCTTCCTGATGCTGGGCTGGACCGCCCTCCTGTGGGCGCTGGAGGTCGTCGACACGGTCAGCGGGCACGCCCTCGACACCTTCGGCATCCGGCCACGGGAGCTGTCCGAGCTGGCCGACATCGTCCCCGCCGCCTTCCTCCACTTCGGCTTCGGCCACCTCGCCGCCAACACCCTGCCGCTCTTCGTCCTCGGCTTCCTCGCCGCGCTGCGCACCGGCGTCCGCCGCTTCGTCGCCGCGGTCGCGCTCATCACCGTCGTCAGCGGGCTCGGCGTCTGGCTGACGGCCGCCCCGTACAGCAACACCGCGGGCGCCTCCGGCGTCGTCTTCGGCATCCTCGGCTTCCTCCTCGTCCGCGGCTTCACCGACCGGTCGCTGCCCGACGTCCTCATCGGCGTGGGCGTCCTGGTGGTGTACGGCTCGCTGCTGTGGGGCGTACTGCCCGTGGCGAGCGATGTCAGCTGGCAGGGCCATCTCTTCGGTCTGGTCGGCGGGGTGCTCGCCGCGTTCCTGCTCCGCGCCCTGCCGCGGAGCACTGCCCGTCCCGCTGTCAGTCCCGTCCCGTAATCTCTCGGTAAAGGCAGAGCGCCGGGCGGGCCGACCGTCCGGCGCGCAGTTCGACGGGGTGAGCAGAGATGTCCGACCAGCAGCCCGGTTACGGCTACGGCCCGCAGGGCCCGCCGCAGCAGCAGCCGTACGGCGCCCAGGGATGGCAGTCCGCCCCGCCGGGCGGCTACGGCTACCCGTCCGCCGGTCCGTACCCGACCCCGGGATACGCCCCGCAGCCCCCGTCCGCGCCGTCCCACTCCACCGCGATGTGGGCGCATCTGAGCGCGCTGCTGACGGTCACCGCCGGGTCGGCGATCTGCTGCGGGATCGGCGCGTTCCTCGGCTGGATCGGCCCGATGTCGATGCGCAACGACTCCCGCAACAAGAACGACCCGTATCTGCGCCACCACACCACCGAGGCGCTGAACTTCGGGCTCACCCAGGCGATCATGGCGGTCATCGGCACCGTGCTCTACTTCGGCACGATGATCGTCTACGGCCTGGTGGCGGACGAGACGCAGCGCGCGTCCGCCGGCCTCGCGATCCCGATGCTGACGGTGGTCGCGATGATGGGCGCCTACGGCCTCACCGGCATCATCTGCGCGATCATCGCCACGGTGAAGGCCAAGGGCGGCGAGTGGTGGACCTACCCCCGCCTGATCGCCTGGCCGATGCTCAAGCCGTGAGCCGGGGGGCCGTCGCGCCCCTCCGGTGACGGGCAGGGCAGCGGGCCACCGCGGACCAGCAGCTACGGAAACGGCCCGGGGCCAGAAGCCCCGGGCCGTCGCCGTGTCAGTCCCGGTCCGTCACAGCGTCAGGCCGCGGACCAGCAGGTCGGCCAGGGCGCAGACGAAGAGCGCGATGCCGATGAAGCCGTTGACGCTGAAGAACGCACGGTTCAGGCGCGACAGGTCGTGCGGCCGGACGATCGTGTGCTCGTAGAGGAACGCGCCGACGACGATCACCAGGCCGATCCAGAAGAACACCCCGGCGCCGGTGGCCAGCGCGTACCAGACCAGCAGCGCGGTGGTGACGGCGTGGCAGGCGCGGGCGCCGTGCAGCGCCGCCGGGATGCCGAAGCGGGCGGGGACGGACTGCACGCCGTGCGCCCGGTCGGCCTGTACGTCCTGGCAGGCGAAGATCAGGTCGAAGCCGCCGATCCAGACACCGACCGCCAGGCCCAGGATCACCGCGTCCCACGACCAGCTGCCGCTGATCGCCAGCCACGCGCCGACCGGCCCTATCGCCTGCGCCAGCCCGAGGATCGCGTGCGGGAAGTTCGTGAACCGCTTGCCGTACGGATAGACCACCATCGGCACCACCGCGACCGGCGCCAGCGCCAGGCACAGCGGGTTGAGCAGCGCCGCCGCGCCGAGGAAGACGACGACGGCGATCAGCGCGCCGGTCCACGCCGAGCGGACCGACACCGCGCCGGTCACCAGCTCGCGGCCCGCGGTGCGCGGGTTCCGGGCGTCGATCTCGCGGTCGATGATGCGGTTGGCGGCCATCGCGAACGTCCGCAGCCCGACCATCGCCACCGTCACCAGCAGCAGCCGGCCCCAGTGGATGCTCTTGTCCCACTCGTACATCGCGGTCAGCGCCGCGATGTACGCGAAGGGCAGCGCGAAGACCGAGTGCTCGATCATCACCAGGCGCAGGAACGCCGAAACACCCCCACGCCGGTGGGGACCGCTCGCGCTGCCCTGCGCGACCACCGTCTCGCCGCTCACAGGCCGTACTCCTTCCACCGGCGGTCGACCAGCGCCGCCGTCCGGGGGTCCGACTCGACCATGTCCGGCCAGCCGCCGTCGCGGGTGTAGCCCTCCTCGGGCCACTTCTTCGTGGCGTCGATACCCGCCTTGCCGCCCCAGAACTGCTGGTACGAGGCGTGGTCGAGGTGGTCGACGGGGCCTTCGACGACGGTCAGGTCGCGGGCGTAGTCGGTGTTGCCGAGGGCCCGCCAGGAGACCTCGTGGAGGTTGTGGACGTCGCAGTCGGCGTCGACGACGACGATCAGCTTGGTCAGCGACATCATGTGGGCGCCCCAGATGGCGTGCATGACCTTCTGCGCGTGCTTGGGGTACTTCTTGTCGATCGAGACGATCGCGCAGTTGTGGAAGCCGCCGGACTCGGGGAGGTGGTAGTCCACGATGTCCGGGACGATGATCTTCAGCAGCGGGAGGAAGAAGCGTTCCGTCGCGCGGCCCAGCGGCCCGTCCTCCGTCGGCGGGCGGCCCACCACGATCGACTGGAGCAGCGGCCGCTTCCGCATCGTCACGCAGTCGATCTTCAGCGCCGGGAACGGCTCCTGCGGCGTGTAGAAACCGGTGTGATCGCCGAACGGGCCCTCCGGCAGCATCTCGCCGGGCTCCAGCCAGCCCTCGATGACAACCTCGGCGTGCGCCGGGACCTGGAGCGGGACGGTCTTGCAGTCGACCATCTCGATCCGCTTGCCCTGGAGGAACCCGGCGAAGAGGTACTCGTCGATGTCGCCGGGCAGCGGCGCGGTCGACGCGTACGTGACGGCCGGGGGGCAGCCGAAGGCGATGGCGACCGGCAGCTTCTCGCCGCGGCGGGCGGCGACCTGGTAGTGGTTCCGGCTGTCCTTGTGGATCTGCCAGTGCATCCCGATGGTGCGCTTGTCGTGACGCTGGAGGCGGTAGAGACCGAGGTTGCGGATGCCGGTCTCGGGGTCCTTGGTGTGCGTCAGGCCCAGGTTGAAGAAGGAACCGCCGTCCTTCGGCCAGGTGAAGAGGGCCGGGAGCGCGTCCAGATCGACGTCGTCGCCGCGGAGCACGACCTCCTGGACGGGCGCGTCGTCGCCCTTGATCTTCTTCGGCGGGACGTGCGTCATCCCGGCGAGCTTGCCGAACGCCTCACGCATCCCGACGAACCCCTGCGGCAGCTCGGGCCGCAGCAGACCGCCGATCTTGTCGCTGATGTCGCCGTACGACTTCAGGCCGAGGGCCTTCAGCAGGCGGCGGTCGGTGCCGTAGACGTTCATGGCCAGCGGCATCGCCGAGCCCTTGACGTTCTCGAAGAGGAGCGCGGGGCCGCCCGCCTTCTGCACCCGGTCAACGATCTCGCCGACCTCCAGGTGGGGGTCGACCTCGGCCTTGATGCGCTTGAGGTCGCCCTCCCGGTCGAGCGCGCGCAGAAACGAGCGAAGATCGTCATAAGCCATACGTCCCAGTATCGGGTACGCACTACCCTGGACAGGTCACCGGGCCCCGCAGCGGGCCCGCCGCCGCGTCCAGGGGGCCCCTTCCGCAATGCTCAGGTATCTGCCGTTCATCCTGGTCCTGGCCCTGTGGATCTACGCGTTCATCGACTGCGTGAACACCCCCGAGTCGCAGATCCGCGGCCTGCCCAAGGTCATCTGGGTGCTCATCATCCTGCTCTTCGGCGAGGTGCTGGTCGGGCCGATCGCCTGGCTCATCGCGGGCAAGGTCCGCGAGCCCGCGGACGGCGCGCCGCGCGGGCGGGCCACCTGGGTGGCACCCGACGACAACCCCGAGTTCCTGAAGTCCCTCAAGGACGAGAACAAGAAGGACGGGAGCGAGCGGGACGAGGCGCTGCTCAAGGACTGGGAGGCCGATCTGCGCCGCCGTGAGGAGGAGCTGCGCCGCCACGACGACGGCACTCCGAACGGCCCCGGCCAGACCCCGCCACCGTCGAAGGACTGACAGGGCTGTCCCGTTATCCCTGGTGGATCAGCGCACGGCGTCAGATGCGGTGCGTCGCAAGGCGGAGGGGCGTCCGGATACTGGGTGTATCCGGACGTTCCGACAACGCGGCGAGGTGCCGTAGCTGTCGTCGTGCGCCCGCCAGGGATGACGGGACAGCCCTAGGCTGGGCGGCATGGATCTCCCCTCGGAGCCCGGCCGTCAGGAGTGGGCGCGCGACCGCGACGCACTGATGCGCGACGGCACGGACGACCACCCCGCCCCCGACCTGCCGGGCGACCCGCGCCATCTCCAGGAACAGGCCCGGACGATGCTGGCGACCGCGCTGGCGGAGGCGCGCGCCGGGGGCGACGAGGGCGGCGTCCCGATCGGCGCGGCGCTCTACGGTCCCGACGGCACGCTCTGGGGACGCGGCCGCAACCGCCGCGTCCAGGACGGCGATCCGTCCGCCCACGCCGAGACCGCGGCGTTCCGCGCGGCCGGCCGCCGCCCCGGCTACCGCGGCACCACGATGGTCACCACCCTCTCGCCGTGCTGGTACTGCAGCGGTCTGGTGCGGCAGTTCGGCATCTCCCGGCTCGTCGTCGGCGAGGCCCGCACCTTCCACGGCGGCCACGACTGGCTGGCCCGCCACGGCGTCCGCATCGTGGTGCTGGACGACTCGGAGTGCGTGGCGCTGATGCGGGAGTTCACGCAGGCGCGGCCGGAGCTGTGGCGGGAGGACATCGGGGGCGCCGGGGCGGAGTGAGCAGGGCGCCTCGCTCAGGAGCGGCGCGGCCTCGCGCCCCGGCAGGCCCGCGCCCCGTCGCTCGGCGGAACGGCCGCCGCCCGCTCAGGCGCCAGCGCTCACCGTATGCCGCACGCCTCGCCCGCACGCCCGTTTCCGCCCTGCCGGGCCCTGCGGAAAACGACCGGAGGCGGCCCCGTGAGGGGACCGCCTCCGATGGTGCGTACAGGTGCGTCAGACCCCGGCGTACGAATGCAGGCCGGTGACGAAGATGTTCACGCCGTAGTAGTTGAAGAGGTAGCAGGCGAAGGCGATCAGGCCCAGCCAGGCGGCCTTGCGGCCCTTCCACCCGGCGGTGGCGCGGGCGTGCAGGTAGCAGGCGTACGCGACCCAGGTGATGAAGGACCAGACCTCCTTGGGGTCCCAGCCCCAGTAGCGGCCCCAGGCGGCCTCGGCCCAGATGGCGCCCGCGATGATGGTGAACGTCCACAGCGGGAAGACCGTGGCGTTGACGCGGTAGGCGAACTTGTCGAGCGAGGCGGCGGCGGGCAGCCGGGAGAGCACGTCGTTGCCCCCGATGCGCACCCGCAGCCCGAACGTCGACTGCTCCTTGTCCTTGCCGGACCGGCGCAGCGTGTCCAGCCGCTCGTGCAGGGCGGCGACCCGGCCGTCGCCGAGCCGGTCCTCGTAGCGGTCGCGGAAGAGGAAGAGGAGCGTGGCGACGGCGCCCATGTAGAGGACGGCGCCGGAGATGATGGCGCAGCTGACGTGGATCCACAGCCAGTACGAGTGGAGCGCCGGGACCAGCTGGTCGCTGGCGGTGTACAGGACGGAGACCGCGAGGCCGAGGTCGAGCAGGACGGTGGTGACCAGCGGCAGCCCGATCCAGCGGACGTTCTTCTTCAGCACCAGCAGGATCAGGTACACCGAGACCGCGACGGCGGCGAACGTGGTGGAGAACTCGTACATGTTGCCCCAGGGGGCACGCTGCACGGACAGGGCGCGGGTGAGGACGCCGCCGACGTGCAGCGCCCAGGCCAGCACCGTCAGGGAGATGGCGATCCGGCCGTAGAGGTCGCCCTTCGCGGTGCCGCCGGCCGCGCCGGGGCCGTCGGGGACGTCCCGGCCGCCGGGAGCGGTGCGGGTGACGACCGCGGGCCGGTCCAGCACGGCGGTGCCGCCCTTGGCCGCCGACCGGACGGTGACGGTGGCGGGCTCGACCGCCTCGACGGTCAGCGCGGCGGCCGTGCGGCCGACCTTGCTGCGGCTGCCGAACACCCACTCGGCCATGTGCGCGAGGAAGGCCAGGGTGTAGACAGCCATCGCGCCGTAGACCAGCAGATTGCTGTTGTGCGCCAGTGTCTCGTTGGCTGCGGCCGCGATGTTCACGCGCGCGCTCCTTCGGAGGGGTCAGCGGGGTCGGCGGAGTCGGTGGGCTGCGCCGGGTCTTCGGGGCCTTGGGGGGCCTCCTCGTCGGGGGACGCCGCGGCCGGGCCGGAGGCCGGTGCCGCGTCCGTACCGGAGGACGTGGCCGGAGCCGCGCCGTCCGGGCCGGGCTCGGCGTCCGGTGCGTCCGGCTCCGCGTCCGGGGCGACCGGCGCCTCCGGGGTCAGTGCGGCGGCCAGGTCGCCGAGTTCCTCCGGCAGCCGGGCCGATTCGCTGCGGCCCAGACCGGCGATCTCGACGACGGTGATGCCGTCCGGGCCCGGCTCGGCACGGACCCACACCCGGCGGCGCTGGATGAACAGCGAGGCCGCCAGGCCCAGCAGCGCCGCCACCGCGCCGGTCAGCGCGAGACCGTTGCCCGGCTGGTGGGTGATCTTGAAGCTTGCCCAGGTCTTGACGCCGGTGAAGGTGATGGAGCCGTCGCCGTTCGGCAGCTTCATCGTCTCGCCCGGCAGCATCATCTGCGCGAGCTTGCGGTCCTTGACCTTGTACTGCTTGAGGTGCTTCTGGTCGAGCTGGTAGACGCTCTGCGAAAGCCCCGAGTCCAGCCCGAGATCACCGTGGTACGCGGTGAGCGTCAGCACCGGGTAGTCGAGCGCCGGGAACGTCGAGAACATCGAGCCGGAGCCCTTGCCGCCGAAGGTCGGCACGAAGAAGCCCTGGAAGCCCAGCTGATTGCGCTTGCCGTCCTTGGTCTGCGCACTGGGCACCTTCACCACGCCGGTGGAGGTGAAGTTCTTCGGGTCCTGCGTCAGGAACGGCACCGCGCCGTCGTAGACGACCTTGCCGCGGCCGTCCTTGACCTTCACCTGCGGCGCGTAGCCGTGGCTGAGGAGGTAGACCCGCGACCCGGCGATGTCCAGCGGCTCGTTGACCTCGATCTTGGTGCGGTGTTCCGTGCCGTCGGCGCCGGTGTAGTACGTGACGTTGGCGCGGAAGGTGCGCGGCGTACCGCGCTCCGGCCCGGTGCGCTCGTACGTCGCGTCGAAGCTGTCGAGGGTGAAGCCGAACGGCTCCATCGCGTCCGGGTCGTAGAACGGGCCGGACGTGAAGTCGTCGTACTGCGTGAGGTTGTTGGCGAAGCCGTCGCCCTCGGTGACGAGCTTGCCGCCCTCGGACTTCCACAGGCTGCCGACGCCGAACGCCACCAGCATCACGATCAGCGCGACGTGGAAGACGAGGTTGCCCAGCTCCCGCAGGTACCCCTTCTCGGACGCCACCGCCGTACCGGCCCGGTGGACGCGGAACCGCCGCTTCTTCAGCAGCCGCTGCGCCGCCGCGAGGACCGCCTCCGGCTCCGCCTCCGTACGCCACGTCGCGTACGCGGGCAGCCGGGTCAGGCGGCGCGGCGCGCCCGGCGGGCGGCTGCGGAGCTGGCCGACGAACTGCCAGGTGCGGGGCACGATGCAGCCGATGAGGGAGATGAAGAGCAGCAGGTAGATCGCGGAGAACCACACCGAGCTGTAGACGTGGAACATCCCGAGCTTGTCGTAGATGCCCGCGAGCGAGGGGTGGTCGGCCTTGAAGGCGTCGACCTTGACGGGGTCGATGCTGGTCTGCGGGATCAGCGAGCCGGGGATGGCGCCGATCGACAGCAGGAACAGCAGCAGCAGCGCCACCCGCATCGACGTGAGCTGGCGCCAGAACCACCGCACCCAGCCGACCGGGCCGAGCGAGGGGAAGCTGATCTCCTC
This sequence comes from Streptomyces benahoarensis, assembly GCF_007280575.1. Lineage (GTDB taxonomy): Bacteria > Actinomycetota > Actinomycetes > Streptomycetales > Streptomycetaceae > Streptomyces > Streptomyces benahoarensis. The sequence continues at coordinate 12,072 of NZ_VKJP01000051.1, read as the reverse complement.
TTTGGGGGCGGTGGAGAGTTGCGATCCGGCCGCGCCGAGATCGGAGTCGCCGTCGCGCGGGGCGCCGGACTCCGCGTCGCGAGAGGTGTCGGTCGTGGTGGACATCGGTTCAGATCCCAACGGTGGAGCTTTGCGTCCAGCTCTGCAGCCCGGACATCATTCCGTCCCAGACGCCGGTGACCAGGAGAATGCCGAGCACGACCATCATGCCGCCGCCGATCCGCATCACCCATACGTAGTGCCGCTTGACCCAGCCGAACGCGCCGAGCATCCGGCGGAACGCCAACGCCACGGCGATGAACGGCAGGCCCAGGCCCAGGCAGTAGGCGACGGTGAGCAGCGCGCCGCGGGAGGCGCTCGCCTGGTTGAGCGCGAGGGTGTTGACGGCGGTGAGGGTGGGGCCCAGGCACGGCGTCCAGCCGACGCCGAAGAGCGCGCCCAGCAGCGGCGCACCGGCCAGGCCCATCGCGGGCTTCTTGTGGAAGCGCACCTCGCGCTGCCCGAACCGCTTGAGGACACCGGCGAAGGCCAGCCCGAGCAGGATCATCAGGGCGCCGAGGACGCGGGAGATGATCTCCTTGTTCTCCTGGAGCCGCTGCCCGAAGAAGCCGAAGAGCGCGCCACCGGAGACGAAGACGGCGGTGAAGCCGAGGACGAAGAGCAGCGCCCCGGCGAACATCCGGCCGCGTTTGGCCTCCGCGAGGTCGGTGCCGGTGACGCCGGTGACGTACGACATGTAGCCCGGTACGAGCGGCAGCACACAGGGCGAGAAGAAGGAGACGAGGCCGCCGAGGAGGGCGACGGGCACCGCCGCCAGCAGGGCGCCGGTCATGACGGTGTCGTTGTACGCGGCGGCGAGCGTGATCACAGGATCACTTCTCGGCGATCAGCGGCTTGAGCATCGCGCGCAGGTCGTCCTCGGCGAGTGGGCCGAGGGAGCGCGCGGCGATCTTCCCGTGCCGGTCGATGACGATGGTGGACGGGATCGACTGCGGGTTGAGGCTGCCCTTGGGGAAGCGGAGCATCAGCTTGCCGGTCGGGTCGAACAGGCTCGGGTACGGCATCTTGTGCTGGTCCTCGAAGCTGGTCGCCTGGGTCTTGTTGTCGCGGGTGTTGATCCCGACGAACTGGACGCCCTGATCCTCGGTGTCCTTGGCGACCTTGGCGAAGTTCGGCGCCTCCGCGATGCACGGGCCGCACCACGAGCCCCAGACGTTGAGGACGACGACCTTGCCCTTGTAGGCGGAGAGATCGAGGGGCTTGCCGGTGGTGGTCTCGCCCGAGATCTCCGGCACCTTCTGCCGGTCGGCCGCGTCGACCCTGGCGATGCCGTTCTTGCCCTGGACGAACCGGGTCTGCGAGGAGCCGCCCGAGGTGCCCTCACCACAGGCGCTCAGCGTCAGCGACGCGAGCGCCGTCCCCGCGGCGAGCAGGGTGAGGCGACGGCGGCCGGTGAGGCGGCGGGGGGCGCGGCAGGCACTCATGTGAAAAGTTTCGCATGGGCGGATTCCGGATCTTTGGCGCCCCCCTCACCGGACGGATCCCGCCACGAAAGGGCATGTCACGGCCGTGCGCGGCCCGCCGGACGGGCCGCGCACATCCCGCGTCAGGCCGCGCCGAGGTACGTCTTCCACCCGCCGGCGGGCTGCTGGCCGACCGGCAGGGCCTGGAGCTTGGCGAGGACCGCAGGGTCCTGTGCGTCGAGCCAGTCGGTGAACTGCCGGAAGGAGACCATCCGCACGTCCCGGTTCCGCTCGTTGGCGATGTGCTTGAGCGCCTCCTCGACGGCATCCATGTAGAGGCCGCCGTTCCACTCCTCGAAGTGGTTGCCGATGAAGAACGGCGCACGGTTGGTCTCGTACGCCCGCTGGAAGCCGGAGATGTACGAGTCGGTGGCCTGGCGGCGCCAGCCCGGGTAGTTGGCGGACGGGGCGCGGGTGGAGTTCTTGGACTGGTTGGCGAGGATGTTGTAGTCCATCGACAGCACCTCGAAGGTGTGGCCGGGGAACGGGATCTGCTGGAGCGGGTAGTCCCAGATGTTCCCCTTCTTACGGGGCCACATCTGAAGGCCGCCGGGCGAGCTGGCGTCGTAGCGCCAGCCGAGCTTCTCGGCGGTGGGCAGCAGGTTCTCCTGGCCCAGGAGGCAAGGGGTACGGCCGCCGATCAGCTCCTTGCGGTAGTCGAAGGGCAGCGGCTCCACGTCCGCGAAGCCGGTGTTCGTCCGCCACTTGGTCACGAAGTCCACGGCCTGGTCGATCTCGGAGCGCCACTGGTCGGGCGTCCAGTTCTTGACCGTGCCGGAACCGGCGCAGAAGTGGCCGTTGAAGTGGGTGCCGATCTCGTGGCCGTCGAGCCACGCCTGCCGGACGCTCTTGAGGGTCACCTTGATGTGCTCGTCGGTGAGGTAGCCGATGTCGGAGGCACCGGGCGCGTTGTTGGGCGGGAGGTAGAGGTGCTTCTTGCTCTCCGGCAGGAGGTAGAGCCCGGAGAGGAAGAAGGTCATGGCCACGCCGTGGTCCCGGGCGAGTTGCAGGAAGCGCGGGAAGAGGCCGTTGCCGATCTCACCCGCGCCGTCCCAGGAGAAGATCACGAACTGTGGTGGTGTCTGGCCCGGTTCCAGCCGCTCGGGCGCCTTGGGCTGGTGGGGCTGGCGTCCGTAGTCGGCGGTCGAGCCGTCGCCGATGAGCTTCGGCCGCGCCTGGATCGCGTTCTTCGCCCGTTGTTTGTCCGATGCGGTGTCCGTACCGGTCGAGCAGCCGGCGACGCCCAGCGCCGCGGCCGCCCCGATACCCATTCCCAGCAGGTTCCGCCGACTGATTGCGCGCATAGCGTCGTCCCCATCCGTGCTCGCTGATTCCAATATCCATATAAATGGACAATCAGTTAGATGACCCGGCGAACGCAGAGGTTCCGCGCTATTCAGTTATATCTTATGACTTTTCAGGTATTCAGCGAGCCGTCCTTGACAAGCCGTCAGCCCGCGTAAGGCTCCGGACGCCGCGGACAGCAACGGGGCGACCCACGACGGGGCCGCCCCGAGGGCACACGCTCACGTCACGCGCCGAACGCCTTCACCTTCCCCTTGACCGGCTTCGCGCCCGCCAACAGATGAGACGGGACGAGGTCCCGTGCAGGTTCGCTGTAACCCACGGAAATAATCTTGTCGCCGTGGAACGTGAAGGACGTCAGGGACGCCAGCGTGCACTGCCGCTTGCGCGGGTCGTGCCACAGCCGCCGCCGCTCCGCGAAGCTCCGCACGATCCAGATCGGCAGCTGATGGCTGACCGCCACCGCCTCGTGCCCGCGCGCCGCGTCCCGCGCCGCACCGAGCGCCGCCATCATCCGGACGACCTGCTCGATGTACGGCTCGCCCCAGGACGGGCGGAACGGGTTCGTCAGGTACTTCCAGTTGCCCGGCTTCTTCAGCGCACCGTCGCCGACGCCGAACGTCTTCCCCTCGAAGACGTTCGCCGCCTCGATCAGCCGCTCGTCGGTCGCCGTCGTAAGCCCCAGCGCCGCCGAGATCGGCGCGGCCGTCTCCTGTGCGCGCTCCAGCGGCGAGGCGACGACATGCGTGATGTCGCGACCCGCGAGGTGCTCGGCGACCTGGTCGGCCATCTTCCGGCCCAGATCCGAAAGGTGGTACCCGGGGCGTCGCCCGTAGAGCACCCCCTCCGGGTTGTGCACCTCGCCGTGCCGCATCAGGTGCACAACGGTGAAGTCTTCGCTGCTCATGTCACCCATTCATTCAGTCGTCGGTCCGTGGATACGTCGGCCCGCCGGGGCGCGCGGCCGACCGGTACGTGCCGGTCGGCCACGTGTCGCGCTCCGGCTCAGGCGGTCGCCCCGGCGGCGGCACGGGCCGCGGCGGGCAGTGCGGCGGCGATCCGCTCCACCGCGGCGGCGTCGTGCGCGGTCGACACGAACCACGACTCGAACGCGGACGGCGGGAGGTAGACGCCCTGGGAGAGCATCGAGTGGAAGAACGCGGTGAAGCGGAACGACTCCTGCGCCTTCGCCGCGTCGTAGTCCGTCACGTCGGCGTCCGTGAAGAACACCGAGAACATGTTGCCCGCCACCTGGACACGGTGCGCCACGCCCTCCTTGGCCAGCGCCCCGGTGACCAGCGCCCGCACCTCGGCGGAGACCGCGTCGACCTTCTCGTACGCCGCGTCGTCCAGCAGCCGCAGCTGCGCGACGCCCGCCGCGGTCGCGATCGGGTTCCCGGACAGGGTCCCTGCCTGATAGACGGGACCGGCCGGTGCCAGGTGCGCCATCACCTCGGCGCGGCCACCGAACGCCGCCGCCGGGAAGCCGCCGCCCATCACCTTGCCGAACGTCATCAGGTCCGGGGTGACACCGTCGATGCCGTACCAACCGGCCTTCGAGACGCGGAAGCCCGTCATCACCTCGTCGGAGATGTACAGCGCGCCGTTGGCCGCGCAGAGATCCTTCAGGCCCTGGTTGAAGCCGGGCAGCGGCGGGACGACGCCCATGTTGCCCGGCGACGCCTCGGTGATCACGCACGCGATCTCGCCCGGATGCGCCGCGAACGCCGCCCGGACCGCCTCGATGTCGTTGTACGGCAGCACCAGCGTGTCGCCCGCCTGCGCACCCGTCACGCCCGGGGTGTCCGGCAGACCGAAGGTCGCCACACCCGAACCCGCCGCGGCCAGCAGCGCGTCCACATGACCGTGGTAGCAGCCGGCGAACTTCACGATCTTGGCGCGGCCGGTGTAGCCGCGCGCCAGCCGGATCGCGGACATCGTCGCCTCGGTGCCGGACGACACCAGCCGCACCTGCTCGACCGGCGCGATCCGCGCGACGATCTCCTCCGCCAGCTCCACCTCACCCGCACCGGGCGTCCCGAACGACGTACCGTGCGCGACCGCCTCCTGGACGGCCGCGATCACCTCGGGATGGGAATGTCCGAGGATCATCGGTCCCCACGAGCACACGAGGTCGACATACTCCCGACCGTCGGCGTCCGTCAGGTACGGACCGGTACCGGACACCATGAACCGGGGCGTACCGCCCACGGCCCGGAAGGCCCGCACCGGCGAATTCACGCCACCGGGCGTCACCTGGGACGCGCGGTCGAACAGCGACTGCGAAACAGGGGCTTCATAAGGAAAAGTCACAGCGATCCTGACCTGCATATACGGGAGGGAAAGGGCGGCGCCACACGGACACGGCCCGGCTGACAACGGTGCGGGAAACCCTGGCGCGCGACCGGTCCGGCCCACGCCGTCCCTTCTCGGACCCTCTGGATTCCTCCCGCTCTCGGCCGGGCGTCAGCCCCCGCGTGTCTGCGAAACTGGGGCATCGTACGAATGGGTCACGCCATCCATGGTCTCAGAGGCGCGCAGGGGCGTGCGGCAGGGCGGTTTCGCGCGCCCATGACGGGGGAGATTCTGAGACGATGATCGGGTTGCGTGGCTGAGGCTGCGAGTGGTCGGGTGGGAGATATGCATCGCGGTGGCGAACTGGGCGAGGGGACCGATGACCGGGGCCCTGAGCGCGCCCAGCGCGGCCGCCACCGGCGCGACGGGATCAAGGGTGGGGACAGCAGAGGCGGCCGCATGGGGGTGACGTACAAGTACTTCGGCGCGCCCAACGGCGCCACCGCTGCCCGCGTCCCGATCTCGATGCGCCCTGAGGAGCTCGGCGGCGACGAGCTGGGTATGGGCGGCATGTTCACCAAGATCAAGCCGGAGACCATGGCCGCCATGGTCCTCACCGGCATCGAGGGCGTCCCGCTCCACAAGGTCCCACCGCTCGAACTCGTCGTACTGCACCCCGACTACGCGGTGGTCAAGCTCCCTATGACGGTCGTCGACCCGCTGCGCGGCATCGGCGAGGAGTCCGTCGGCGCCGCCGCGTTCATATGGTCCACCGTCCCCGACCGCGGCGGCCCGCGCGACGCCTACACCGTCTACCAGCTGCTGCACGAGTGGCAGGACTTCAGCCACCGGCTCCATGAGGCGGGGCATCAGGCGTACTGCCTGGTGTGGCCGTGACCCCGGTGCGGCCGTAGGCGTAACGCCCGAGGGCCCGGCGGAGCGCCTGCCCCGGGCCTGATCCCGGTGACCCCGCCGGTCCGGCCGCGGTGACCCCCGTCCACCGTGGCCGTCCGGCACGCCGCCGCTCAGACGCCCGGTGCGCCGCTGCTCAGGGGTGCGCGTCGGCGAGATAGCGCTGCACCGTGGGCGCCAGCCACGCCACGACCTCGTCCCGTTCGAGGTCGACGGCGGGCGGCAGGTGCAGGACGTAGCGGCACAGCGCCATGCCCAGGATCTGCGAGGCGATCAGCGCGGCGCGCTTCGGCGCTTCCTCGGGCGCCGGGCAGACGCCTGCGATCACCGGCCCCATCTGGTCCCGGAACACCTCGCGCATCCGCTCCGCGCCCGCCTCGTTCGTCACGCCGACGCGCAGCATGCCGGTCAGCGTCTCGTCGTGCTCCCAGCGCTCCAGGAAGTGGCGCACGAGGCGGGCGCCCATCTCCTCGCGCGGGACGGCCTCCAGCTGCTCCGCACGCAGATCGATCGCGGACGCGGCGGCGAACAGGCCCTCCTTGTTGCCGTAGTAGCGCATCACCATCGACGGGTCGATCCCCGCGTCGCGCGCGATGGCGCGGATCGTGGCCCGCTCGTACCCGTCGGCGGCGAAGCGCTCGCGGGCGGCGGCCAGGATCGCGGCCCTGGTGGCGTCGGAGCGGCGGGGGCGGGCGCCGGAGGCCACGGTGGGGGCGCGGTCCGCCGCCACGGCGTCCGGGGACGGTACGGAAGCTGCTCGGTCGGCCATGCCCACAACTGTATGCCCACGGGCGTGGACCGCGGGAGCGCCGGACCGGGGACGGGACGCAGGCATATACCGGCCCCGACCTGCGTCGGAATGGGATCCGCGTGGGCGCCCGGCCACTTTTGCCCACAACCGTTGACTTCGCGAGCGCGGCGGGCGTACGCTTGCCAACAAGCGTTGACCAACACGCGTTGGCACCCGTCCGTCCAAGAGTGCCGGGGCGTTTCGCTTGAGTGGTCGGCGCGGGGGCGCCGCAAGGTGAGCAGCGCCCCGGCCGAGTCAGGTTGGCAGTACGTGTGGCATGGGGAGGCCGCCATGAACGTCATGCACAGCACCTCAGGTACGGCAGCGGGGCGGGAGCGCACGGACGGCCCTGCGGGTACGGAAGACCTGCGGGCCGTGGAAGGCCCGATGGATACGGAATGCCCGAGCAGCGCGGAAGGCGCGGCCGAGGGGGAGAAGGGGCCGGAGGGCGCGGTGGAGCCGGGGAGCATCGCGAGGCCGGACTCCGAGTCCGCCGATGCCCTGGCCGATGTGCTGGTCGTCGGGGCGGGGCCGACGGGGCTGCTGCTGGCGGGGGACCTCGCCGAGGCGGGTGTGCGGGTGACGCTCCTGGAGCGCCGCCCGGACACCGTCAGCAACCTCACCCGCGCCCTGGTGGTCCATGCCCGCACCCTGGAGCAGTTCGACGCCCGCGGGATCGCGGACGAACTCGTCGCCATCGGGCACCCGTTGCGGCAGCTGCGCCTCTTCGGCGGCGCCGCCGTCGATGCGAGCCAGTTGCGGACGCGGTTCCCCTTCGTCCTCGCCGTCCCGCAGTACGAGGTGGAGCGGCTGCTGATCCGGCGCGCCCGCGCCGCCGGGGTCACCTTCCGGTACGACTCCGCGGTGGAGGACGTCCAGCAGAGCGCATCCGGTGTGACGGTCCGCGTCCGCGGCGCCGAAGGAATCCGCACCCTCCGCGCCGCCTACGTCGTCGGCACGGACGGCGTCCACAGCACGGTCCGCACCGCACTCGGGCTTCCGTTCCCCGGCCGGTCCGTGCTCAACTCCCTGCTCCTCGCCGATGTCCGGCTGGCGGAGCCCCCCACGCAGCCGTTCGTCCTCAAGGCCACCCGCGACGCCGTCATCCTCATCGGCTCGTTCGGCGACGGCTGGTATCGCATCACGGGCTGGAGCCCTCATCACCAGCCCGACGAGAACACCCCCGCCGATCTGGACGAGGTCCGCGCCCTCACCCGGCTCGCCCTCGGCACCGACCACGGCATGCACGACGCCCGCTGGGTCTCCCGCATCCACAGCGACGAACGCCAGGTCCCCTCCTACCGCGTCGACCGGGCGTTTCTCGCCGGGGACGCCGCGCACGTCCACTCCCCCGCGGGCGGCCAGGGCATGAACACCGGCCTCCAGGACGCCGCCAACCTCAGCTGGAAACTCGCCGCCGTGCTCCACGGCCACGCTCCCGAATCCCTGCTGGACAGCTATCAGACCGAGCGCCACCCCGTCGGCACGGCCGTACTGCGCAACAGCGGCGCCCTGCTCCGCCTCGCCAAACTGCACACCCCGCCGCAGCGCGCCACCCGGGCGGCCGCCACCCAACTCATCAGCCACGTCCCGCCGATCAACCGGGGCGCCGTCCGCCGACTCTCCGGCCTCGCCATCGCCTACCCGGCGCCCCGCAAGGCCCACCCGCTGACCGGCCGCCGTGCCCCCGATCTCCACCTCGCCGACGGCAACCGCCTCTACGAGCTGCTGCGCCGGGGCACCTTCGTCCTCATCACCCCGCCCGACGAGCCGGTCGACGTTCCCGAGGACCGTCTGACCACCGCCTCCTGGCGCAGCGACCGCCGCACCGCCCTGCTCGTCCGCCCCGACGGCTACATAGCCTGGGCCGACGACACGGCCGAACCGGCCGCCCGCGCCATGGCACTTCGGGACGCACTCCGCCAGTGGACGGGAGCGGGCGAGCGCCCCGCCGCCGAACGGGCCTCCGGCCGGGCTCTTGCCTGAACGACCGGGCGCGGCGGGGTGAGCTGACCGGGCATCGGGCCCTACCCCCTCGGCCGGGCGGCGCCCCGCCGAGGGGGTGGCCCGACCGGCGCCGGGGCCCGGGTACCGGCTCGCCCCCGTGCGGGTTCCGGCCCCCGGATCGGCCCGGCGCGGAGCCCGGATCGGGCTCGGCCCAGCGCGGGCCTGTCCGACTCGGCCCAGCGCGGGCCCGGTCCGGCTCGGCTCGGGCAGGGCCCCGCCTCGGCCTCGTTCGGGCCCCGGCCCCCGGATCGGCCCGGTTCGGGCACCAGCTGGGCCCGACCAGCACGGGAGGGCGGGGCTCCTACCCTGGAGCGCATGGTGATCGCCCGTTCCGTGCTTCTGTTCGTCCTTGCCGCGCTCTTCGAGATCGGTGGGGCGTGGCTCGTCTGGCAAGGCGTGCGGGAGCACAAGGGCTGGCTGTGGATCGGTGCGGGCGTTCTCGCGCTGGGCGTCTACGGCTTCGCCGCCACGCTTCAGCCGGATGCCGAATTCGGCCGCATCCTGGCCGCGTACGGCGGGGTCTTCGTCGCGGGCTCCCTCGCCTGGGGCATGGTCGCCGACGGCTACCGCCCCGACCGCTGGGACGTCATCGGCGCCCTCATCTGCCTCGCGGGTATGGCCGTGATCATGTACGCGCCCCGGGGACGCTGACCCGGTCCGGGACGCCCCTCGCAGCCGAGTCGCGCACCCGGGCCCGCAGCCGGGTGCGGGCCCGAGCCCCGAGCTGAAGCCCAAGCCCGTACGGGCCCCGCGCCCATGCCCCCAGCCGGGCCCCGGGCCCACACCTCCAACCCGCACCCGGGTCCGAGCCCTGAGCCCGCACCACGGCCCGAGCTCCAGCCCGCGCCCCGGCCCGGGCCCCAACCGCCCACCCCGGCAAGGGCCGTGACCCACCACCGGACGGACGTCATCCCCCAACCGCTCGGCGCCCACCCCAAGATCGCCCCGCATATCCTGAGCAGCACACCGTGCGCCCGTCGTCGCAGCGGGTGCCTCCATCCCGTCCCGAGGAGAGCGCATGACTGCCGAGGAGCACGCCGCAGGCGCCCGTATCGCCGTTGTCACCGGAGCCAGCAGCGGTATCGGCGCCGCGACCGCGCGGCAGCTGGCCGACGCCGGGTACCGCGTAGTGCTCACCGCGCGCCGCCGGGACCGTATCGAGGAGCTGGCCGCCGCCCTCCCGAACGCCGAGGCGTACGTCCTCGACGTCACCGACCGGGCGGCCGTCGACGCGTTCGCCGCCTCCCTCGACCGCTGCGACGTCCTCGTCAACAACGCCGGGGGCGCCCTCGGCGCCGACCCGGTGGCCACCGGCGACCCGGCCGACTGGCGCGCCATGTACGAGGTCAACGTCCTCGGCACGCTCCACATCACCCAGGCGCTGCTGCCCGCGCTCACCGCGTCCGGCGACGGCACCGTCGTGGTCGTGTCGTCCACCGCCGGGCACGGCACCTACGAGGGCGGCGGCGGGTATGTCGCCGCCAAGCACGGCGAACACGTTCTCGCCGAGACGCTCCGGCTGGAGCTGTGCGGTCAGCCCGTCCGCGTCATCGAGATCGCCCCCGGCATGGTGAAGACGGAGGGTTTCGCGACCACCCGGTTCCGGGGTGACACCGCGAAGGCGGCGAAGGTGTACGAGGGCGTGGCCGAGCCGCTCGACGCCGACGATGTCGCCGCCACGATCACCTGGGCCGTCACCCGCCCGCCCCATGTCAACATCGATCTGCTGGTGGTCCGCCCCCGCGCCCAGGCGTCCAACTCCAAGGTCCACCGCACCTCCTGAGGTCACCGGCCAGGCCGCTCGGCGCACCGTCACACGGCCGCCGGGAGGGCGTTCGGGGCCGCCACGGAGGCCGCTCACCACGTCTGCACATCCCACCCACAGAAAGATCACCATGAAGATCAACATCGGGGCCCACCAGGCCACATGGAATCCGCGTCGCGGGGAACGGGGAGAGGCGTGAGTACCTTCCGTATCCCCCTCCCCCGTATCCGCCGCCGTTCCGGTCGGGCCCTCAAGCGCGCCGCCGTACTGGCCGTCGCCGCGGGCGCGCTGACCACCGGCCTCTCCGTCGGCCCGGCCTTCGCCGCCATGGGTGACAACCTCGTGGACACCCCGGCCGCCTGTGCGTTCTACGAAGGCCGGCAGACCGCCGCCTTCGGCGACCAGGGCGACCGTGTGTCGCAGATCCAGTGCCTGCTCGCCAACCGCAAGTACCTGGGCTGGAACCACCTCAGCGGGCACTTCGACGCCCCCACGCTCGTGGCCGTCGTCAACTTCCAGCGGAACTACGGTCTGGTGCCGGACGGCGCCGTGACCCCCGAGACCTGGAACGCCCTGTACCACGCCGGTACCTACGCGGCCTGACCTCTCCCCGCCCCACCCCGTAAGGGCCGTCTTCGGACGGCCCTTACGGCCATCCGGGGCCGCGCTCAGTCCAGCCCGCCGATGCCGATCAGCGCCAGGGTGATGTTGTCCGGCCCGCCCGCCTCGATGGCGGCCTTCCAGAGTGTGAACGCGGCCTTGCTGTTGTCGTCCGCGTACCGGCGCAGCACCTCGTCGATCTCGTCCTCCGGTACGGGGTCGGTGAGGCCATCGGTGCAGATCAGGTACCGCGCGTCCGGGGTGTGCGGGACGGCGGCGATGTGCGGGACGACGGGGGTGTAGCGCAGGCCGCCGCCCAGGGACTGGGTGAGGAGCGAGGTGGTGCGGCGCCCCCGAGACAGCGGCGGATTGTCGTCGACGCTGAGCCGCCGCGGTCCGCCCGGCCCGGCGTCGAGCACCCGGCTGTCGCCGACGTTGAAGGCGAGGACGGAGTCCGCCAGGGCGACCACACCGGCGACGGTGGTGCCCATGGTGGCCAGTGCGCGATTGCGGTCGGCGGCGTCGTAGACCGCGCGGTTGCAGACCGTGAGGGCGTCGCGCAGCGCGTCCTCGGAGGCCAATGAGGCGCTGGACATGGAGAGTTGACGTACGGTCAGCTCACTGGCGACCTCGCCGCCCGGCTGGCCGCCGATGCCGTCGGCGACCGCCACGACCAGCGGGTGGCCGAGCGGGAAGACCAGGGTCTGCGGGTTCTCGGTGACGGTCCCGCAGAGCGTCCAAGGGCCGGCCACCAGGCTGTCCTCATTCTGGTCACGGACCAGCCCCGTGTGGCTCAGCGCGGTCACGGTGACGTATCGCATCGGCACACCTGTCTCTTATAGACATCTCCGAGCCCACGAGACGCTCATGAATCT
>NZ_VKJP01000519.1 GCF_007280575.1 Streptomyces benahoarensis | reverse complement strand
CTCACACGCCTCGGCGAACTCCCCCGCCCGCTCCCCCAGCCGCAGCCAGACGAAGTTCGCCTCGGACGGCGGCAGCTCCCAACCCTGCGCGGCCAGCGCCGCGACGACCCGCGTCCGCTCAGCGACCAGCGCATCGACCCGCTCCAGCAGCGCCGCCTCACTGCGCAGCGACGCCACCGCCGCCTCCTGCGCCAACTGACTGACACCGAACGGCACCGCCGTCTTGCGCAGCGCCGCGGCCACCGGCTCGTGCGCCACCGCGAACCCGATCCGCAGCCCCGCCAGGCCGTACGCCTTGGAGAAGGTCCGCAGCACGCAGACGTTGGGGCGGTCCCGGTAGAGGTCGACGCCGTCCGGCACCTCGGGGTCGCGGATGAACTCGCGGTACGCCTCGTCCAGCACCACCAGAATGCCGTCCGGCACCCGGTCGAGGAACGCCTCCAGCTCGGCCCGGCGCACGACGGTGCCGGTGGGATTGTTGGGGTTGCAGACGAAGATCAACCGGGTGCGGTCGGTGATCGCCGCCAGCATGGCGTCCAGATCGTGCACCTCACCGGAGGTCAGCGGCACCTTCACGGAGGTGGCCCCCGAGACCTGGGTGACGATCGGGTACGCCTCGAACGACCGCCAGGCGTAGATCACTTCGTCGCCCGGACCGGCCGTGGCCTGCACCAGCTGCTGCGCCACACCCACCGAGCCGGTGCCGGTCGCCAGGTGCTCCACCGGCACCGAGAAGCGCTCGGCCAGCTCCGCCATCAGCCCCGTGCAGGCCATGTCGGGGTAACGGTTGAAGGCGCCCGCCGCCTCGACGGCCCGCTCCAGGACGCCGGGCAGCGGGGGATAGGGGTTCTCGTTGGAGGACAGCTTGTACGCCACCGGCCCGTCCGACGCCGCCGGCCGGCCGGGCTTGTAGGTGGGGATGCCGTCCAGCGCCGCACGCAGCTTCGGGGTCTTCTCGCTCACCGCAGGTCCTCCTCGACCGTCCCGCTCGACACGAATACTGCACACCTTATGAGGATTCCCCCGCCCGGCGGCAGTCCCCACGGAGCCATGGCGGCCGCCGCCCCGTGCTCCCATGCCGCGCCCGCCGCCCGGCCGCACAAGGGGCGCACGCTCCATAACCGTGCGCCGGTGGCTCGCTCCCTGGCGCGCGTCCCCCGTGAAGGTGACTTGAGACCTCTTCGAGACCTGAGAACATCGCCAGGCGAACACCCCAACCGACCCAGCGAACCATCAAACACCCCGTTAACTACCTTTCTTTCCATGGCAACTGACGACGCATCACCATGCAGAAATGTTCCTCCTCCGGCACGTCAGGCGATCCCCTCCGATGGGCTTTCCGAGCCCTACTATCGGCTCGCCATGACAGCAGCAGGGAACCACCAGGTGAGCCGGTCGACCGGTCGCCGGCTGGGGCGGGCAGGCATCCGGGATGTGGCCGCCGCGGCCGGTGTATCGATCACGACCGTCTCCGACGCGCTCAACGGCAAGGGCCGGCTTCCGGACGCCACCCGCAGCCACGTCCGCGAAGTGGCCGACCGGCTGGGTTACCGCCCGTCCGCCGCCGCCCGCACGCTCCGTACCGGCAAGTCAGGGCTGATCGGCCTGACCGTGACCACGTACGGGGATGAACCTTTCACCTTCACGGAATTCCCCTACTTCGCCGAGATGGCGAGAGCCGCCACCTCCGCCGCCCTGGCCCGCGGATACGCACTGGTCATCCTCCCCGCGACGTCCCGCCACGACGTGTGGTCCAACGTCGCCCTCGACGGCACCGTCGTCATCGACCCGGCGGACGGCGACCCCGTCGTCACCGAGCTCGTCCGCCACGGCCTCCCCGTCGTCTCCGACGGCCGCCCCGGCGGCTCCCTGCCCGTGACCGGGTGGGTCGACAACGACCACGAGGCCGCCGTCCTCGGCCTCCTCGACCATCTCGCCGCGGCCGGCGCCCGCCGCATCGGCCTGCTCACCGGCACCACGACCGACACCTACACCCGCCTGTCCACCACCGCCTACCTGCAGTGGTGCGAACGCGTCGGCCAGGACCCGGTCTACGAGTCCTACCCGGCGCACGACCCTTGTGCGGGCGCCGTCGCCGCCGACCGGCTGCTGGCCCGCCCGGACCGCCCCGACGCCGTCTACGGGCTCTTCGACCCGAACGGCACCGACCTGCTCGCCGCCGCGCGGCGCTACGGCCTGCGCGTACCGGACGATCTGCTGCTGGTGTGCTGCAGCGAGTCCACCGTCTACGCCACCACCGAGCCGCCGATCACCACGCTGTCCCTCAAGCCCCGCCGGATCGGCACCGCCGTCGTCCAGATCCTCATCGACGCCATCGAGGGGCTGGCCACCGAGGGCCCCGTCGAGCAGGTGATACCGACCGACCTGATCGTGCGGACGTCGTCCCAGCGGCGCTCGCCCCGCACGACCGTCAGTCCGCCGCGCGGCCCGGCCGGCGACTGACCGGGCGCGTGGTCGGTGCGCCGGCCACGGGCACCGTACGGTGTCCTCGGCCGACGCACCTCCGCGCGGCGGCACCGCACTTGTACGCCGTGGGCCGTGATCACGGGCCGATCGGCGGGTACGCTCCCGGAATCGGCGGGGCGCACGCCCCGGCGGTGAACGGGCGCCCTTGTCGGTGCCCGGAAAAAACGGGTTGATCTCGGGAGAAAACATCCGGGAACGCCGGGCTCCGGCGGATTGACCACCCCCTGGTGCGTCACAACCCGCGAGCAGCGTTCCTATGATGGGCGAACGACACCGCGGACCGCCGTCGACCAGGCAAAGGTCCGAGAGGTACACGGCGGCGCGATGGTGGAGGGGTCAATGACTCAGGGGGCCGGTCAGGGACCCATGGCATGGACCATGGCGGCACACACTCCGGCGTCCTCATCGCCGTCCGGACCGTTCGACGGCGCCCCCTTGGACCCGCCGCAGGACAACACCCCCGCACCACCCCCCGC
>NZ_VKJP01000518.1 GCF_007280575.1 Streptomyces benahoarensis | reverse complement strand
TGTGTATAAGAGACAGCGCCCCTTCCGCCGCCCATGCGAAGCTTGCCCGGAAGCGGAGCACGGCGAGGGGGATCCGACATCACCAGCGGGACGGGCGAGCAGCGGACGGACGGGGGACCGGCCCGCCCGGTGCCCGCCGTACGGACACCATCGGACGGCCGCGACGCGGCGGCCCCGGGGGAGCCGATGGGGGACGCACCCGGGGAGGCGGACGCACCGGGGGAGACGCCCCGGGGAGCGGCCTCGGCCGGGTCCGGGAGCGCACCAGGGGAGGCGCGCCCCGACGGGCTGCTGGATCTCCGGGCGACGGACGCCGTGCCCGGGGCGCTCCGCTATCCGCCCGATGCCGTCGTCGTGGTCGCCGGGCTGCCGGGCAGCGGCAAGAGCACCCTGCTGCACCGCTGGTCAGGCCGGGTGGGCGAGCCCGGCGGGGCGTCGCACGGAGCAGCCGGGGCACCGGCGGTGCGGTTGATCGATCCGCGCGCCGTGCACCTCGCCTGCGAGGCGGTGATGCCGCACTGGCTGCCGTACCCGGTCTACCGGCCGTGGGCGCGCTGGCGGCTGCTGCGCGAGGTGTGCGCGGCGCTGCGCGGGGACGGCCCGGTGCTGGTCCACGACTGCGGAAGCAGGGCCTGGCTGCGTCGGTTGCTGGCGCGCGCCACCGCCCGCCACGGCCGGACCCTGCACCTGGTCCTGCTGGACGTCGGCGCCGCCACCGCGCTCTCCGGGCAGCGGGCCCGCGCCCGCTGGGTGCGCCGCCGTGTCTTCGCCCGCCACCGCCGTGGCCTGGACCGGCTGCTGCGCACCCTGGACCGTCCCGCCGCCGGTCCTTCGACGGCGCTGCCCGATGCGCTCGCCGACGTGACCTCGCTGGTGGCGCTGGACGCCCGTACCCGGGAGCGGGTGGCGGCCGTACGCTTCGACGCCGCGCCGGAGCGGCGGGGCGCGGGCGGCCCGGAATCCCTGCCGCCCCGTGGGGCCGCCGGGCCCGGCCCCCGCATATGCTCGCCCGTATGAGCGAAGCCGCAGCGCTGGACCCCGAAGACCGCAAGATCATCACGCTCGCGCGTTCGGCGCGGGCCCGGAACGGCGTGCCCGAGGGCGCCGCCGTCCGCGACGAGACCGGCCGCACCTACGTCGCCGGGACCGTGGTCCTGGACTCGCTGAAGCTCAGCGCGCTGCAGACCGCCGTGGCGATGGCCGTCGCCAGCGGCGCGCGGTCCCTGGAGGCCGCCGCCGTGGTCACCGACGCGGAGCACGCCGCCGACGCGGACCGTGCGGCCGTCGCGGACCTGGGCGGCCCGGCCACCCCCGTTCTCGTGGCGGGCCCCGACGGCACCCTGCGGGTCTCCGCCCCGGCGGGCGACGCGAGCGCCTGAGCCTGACGGGCGGCGTCCGGGCGGGGGTGCGGCGCCCCCGTTCGCCGTCCCTCGGACCCCGTCCGGCGCGGCCGGGCCACGGCGCCTCGTCCGGGGCGCCCGGCACGTGGCCCGCCCGCCCGGCGCCGCCCCGGACCGTCGCCGCCCGGGGCGCCCGCCTCCCGGTGGGGTGGCCGGTGGTCGGTGGTGCCGCGGGGATCGGGGACAATAGGCGCCATGAGCGCTCGTACAGACTCCTCCGCCCCGCACCGCGCCGGCTTCGCCTGCTTCGTCGGCCGCCCCAACGCGGGCAAGTCCACCCTGACGAACGCTCTGGTCGGCACGAAGGTGGCCATCACCTCCAACCGTCCGCAGACCACCCGCCACACCGTCCGCGGCATCGTGCACCGCCCCGAGGCGCAGCTCGTGCTCGTCGACACCCCGGGGCTGCACAAGCCGCGCACCCTGCTCGGTGAGCGGCTCAACGACGTGGTCCGCACCACCTGGGCCGAGGTCGACGTGATCGGCTTCTGTATCCCGGCCGACCAGAAGCTCGGCCCCGGCGACCGCTACATCGCCTCCGAGCTGGCCGGCATCAAGAAGACCCCGAAGATCGCCGTCGTCACCAAGACGGACCTGGTGGACTCCAAGACGCTGGCCGCGCAGCTGCTCGCCGTCGACCGCCTCGGTCAGGAGCTGGGCATCGAGTGGGCCGAGATCGTGCCGGTCTCGGCCGTCGGTGACGCGCAGGTGGGCCTGCTCGCCGATCTCCTGGTGCCGCTGCTGCCGGAGAGCCCGCCGCTCTACCCCGAGGGCGACCTCACCGACGAGCCCGAGCAGGTCATGGTCGCCGAGCTGATCCGCGAGGCGGCGCTGGAGGGCGTACGGGACGAGCTGCCGCACTCCATCGCCGTGGTCGTCGAGGAGATGCTGCCGCGCGAGGACCGCCCCGCGGACAAGCCGCTGCTGGACGTGCACGCCAACGTCTACATCGAGCGCCCCAGCCAGAAGGGCATCATCATCGGCCCCAAGGGCAAGCGGCTGAAGGAGGTCGGCACCAAGTCGCGCAAGCACATCGAGGCGCTGCTCGGCACGCCCGTCTTCCTCGATCTGCACGTCAAGGTCGCCAAGGACTGGCAGCGCGACCCCAAGCAGCTGCGCAAGCTGGGCTTCTAGCGCCCGTACGCCACGGCCCGTGCGGCCCGTCGGCCTGTGCGGGCCGGACCGCCCCCCGACCCGCCGCCGGAGCCCATCCGTTCACGCCACCCCTCGAATCCGCCGTACCAGCACCGCCCCCAACAGCCCCGTCGCCGCCGCGGTGAGGTACAGCGTGCGGTAGCCGCCGAGGTGGGCGACGAGGGGGGCGGCCAGGACCGGGGCGATGACCTGGGGGAGTGCGTTGGCGACGTTGAGGACGCCGAGGTCCTTGCCGCGGTGGGCGGCGTCCGGCAGGACATCCGTCAGCAGCGCGAAGTCGACGGCGGTGAACACCCCGAAGCCGACGCCGAGCAGCGCCGCCGAGGCCAGCGCCACCGGCCAGGTCGGCCACAGGGCCAGGCCCACCGTCGCTGGCTCTTATACACATCTGACGCTGCCGACGACTTAATAGG
>NZ_VKJP01000517.1 GCF_007280575.1 Streptomyces benahoarensis | reverse complement strand
GTTCTGGCTCGACGACCCCGACCGCCCCGCCGCGCTGCCCGCCCTCACCGGCGACACCCACTGCGATCTGCTCGTCGTCGGCGGCGGCTACTCCGGACTGTGGACCGCGCTGCTCGCCAAGGAACGCGACCCGCACCGGGACGTCCTGCTCATCGAGGGTGCCGAAACCGGCTGGGCCGCCTCCGGACGCAACGGCGGCTTCTGCGCCGCCTCCCTCACCCACGGTCTCGGCAACGGCCTCGCCCGCTGGCCCGGCGAACTCGCCCGCCTCGAAGAACTCGGCCTGCGCAACCTCGACGCCATCGAGGACACCGTCACCCGCCACGGCATCGACTGCGCCTTCGAACGCACCGGTGAGATCGACATCGCCACCCGGCCCCACCAGATCGCCGAACTCCAGGAGGCGGCCGAGGACGCCGCCCGCCTCGGTCACGGTGACCGGTACACCTTCCTCGACCGGGACGCCCTGCGTGCCGAAGTCGACTCACCGACCTTCCACGCCGGTCTGTGGGACCGCGATGGCGTCGCCATGCTGAACCCGGCGCGCCTCGCATGGGGCCTGAAACGTGCCTGCCGCGACCTCGGCGTCCGCTTCCACGAACACACCCGCGCCACGGCCCTCGCCCCGTACCGCGGCGCGATGGCCGTCCGTACCCCCTACGGCCGCGTCTTCGCGCGCCAGGTCGCGCTCGGCACCAATGCGTTCCCGTCCCTGGTGCGACGTGTCCGCCCGTACATCGTCCCGGTCTACGACCACGCGCTGATGACCGAACCGCTCACCGAGGAGCAGCGCGCCGCCATCGGCTGGCGCGGCCGCCAGGGTCTCTCCGACAGCAACAACCACTTCCACTACTTCCGCCTCACCGCCGACCACCGCATCCTGTGGGGCGGCTACGACATCGTCTACCGCTACGGCGGCGGCGTACGCGCCGAGTACGACCACCATCCCGCCACCTACGCCAAGCTCGCCCGGCACTTCTTCCAGTGCTTCCCCCAGCTGGAAGGGCTCCGCTTCAGCCACGCATGGGGCGGCGCCATCGACACCTGCTCCCGCTTCTCCGCCTTCTTCGGCTCCGCGCACAAGGGACGCGTCGCGTACGCCGCGGGCTACACCGGCCTCGGCGTGGGCGCCACCCGCTTCGGAGCCGAGGTGATGCTCGACCTCCTCTCCGGCGAGCGCACCGAACGCACCGAGCTGGAGATGGTCCGCAGCAAGCCCCTGCCGTTCCCGCCCGAACCGCTGCGCTGGGCCGGGATCGGGATCACCCAGTGGTCGATGACCCGCGCCGACGCCCGCGAGGGCCGCCGCAACCTGTGGCTGAAGGCGATGGACACGGCGGGGTTGGGGTTCGACAGCTGAGGGTGGCGGAGGCGGTGCATGGGGCGCGTTGCGTGGGGCCTGCTGCGTGGGGCCTGCTGCATGGGGCCCGCGCCCCATGCAGCGGCCCCATGCTGGAACGGCGGCTACGTGGGGCGCTGCCTCTCCTCGTACGGTGACCCACCACTGTATGAGCGGCCCGCTGCACCCCGGCTGACGCTCCGTCGTGACCATGCGCGTCGTCGCCTTGCGACGCGATATTTCCGGCTGCACACACCGGCGGAAAAATTGCTCCGCCGACCCGTGTAAGGATGCCGCCTCCGCAACCTCTCCCCGTGGACCTGCCCGAACGGGCCGGGAGAGCGAGGAATGACATGAACGCCGCGGGGGCGAAGCACGCAGTGGACTGGCTGGTATCGGCGGCGACCGATCCCGACGCCTGCCGGTGGGCATGGGAACGCAGCCCGTTGGGGGTGGCTCTCCTTCCGGCCGGCAAGCGGTGGGACGTGCTGATCGTCGACGGGAAACTCGGCTACCCCACCCTCGACGTCCTGACATGGGTGACGCCCCGGCCCGGCCCCGTCCTGGCCGATTTCGGAGACTCCCGCATGGGCTTCTTCGTCCCGCCGGGCACCGCCACGCGCTGGCTGGGCACCGGGATACGGGGCGCGGGCAAGGGCACCTGGATCGTCGTCCCGTACCCGGGCCGGGCCACCGGTGGCGTCCGCTGGATCGTTCCTCCGGATGGCCGGGGCACGCTCAACGACCCCGGTCTCCTCGAACTCGCCCTGCACGAAGCGGCAGCGGTACTCGCCCGCGACGCCTGACGGGGCACGGCGCGCACCGCACCATGCAGCGCGCCGCACCTGCGGTGCGGCCGCTCCCCACGGTTACGCGCCCCTCCGTGGCGTGCACGGCCCGTACGGCGCGCAGCGTGCGCATGGGGCGGTCGGTACCGGGGGCATGTGCGCCTGGGGCATCCCGCTATGGGGCATGCGGCTGGGCATGGGGCGTGGCGCCCGGGCACGGGGCATGGGGCCCGATGTGCGGCGCATGGGGCCGCGGCGCCTCACACCGGGGCAGCGCATGAGGCGCGATGCGGGTCAGAGCCGCCCGTGGACCCGGCCCCGTACCAGCGGGCGCAGACCGCGGACCAGAGCGTCAGCAACACCCCGGACAGGCACCAGCTCGCCACCACGTCCATCGGCCAGTGGTAGCCCTGCCGTACCAGCCCCACGCCGACACCCACGTTCACCAGGACGACGGATACGGCGAGGGCCGCCGCACCACGCCCGCGCACGGTGCGGCCGGACCGCCGTCGGCCGTGCAGGAGCAACAACGCCACGAGGCCGTACGCGACCGCGGCGGTGGCGGCGTGACCGGAGGGATAGAACCCGTCAGGGTGCGCCCCCGCCATGCGCGGCGGCCCCGGCCGCCCGATCCAGACCTTCGCGGGAACGACCACCGCCGGTACGAGGACCATCGTGCAGAGCGCGGCGAGCGACGGCAGCCACCGCCGCACCCGCACGGGGCCGGGCCGCCCAGAAGCGCACCGTACGGAGCCGACATACCCTGCGCGTCCCGCCTCCGGCCCATCCACCGGTGTCTCCCCGCCCCGCGGCGACCGGCACGGGCTCTCCACCCTGTGTCTCTTA
>NZ_VKJP01000516.1 GCF_007280575.1 Streptomyces benahoarensis | reverse complement strand
AGCCGGGCCCCGCCCCTTCCGCGCGCGACGCCGACCGTCCGGAGGACCACCGGGCATGGGCGGCGGGCACCGTCGTCTGCACCGACGGCCGCCTCGTCACCCGCGCCGCCGCCTGGGACGACGGCCTCATCGCCCGGCGCGCCCCCGCCACACCACGCGACACCGCCCGTCGCCCCGACGGAACACCCCGCCGACGCCGACGGCTGCCCACCCCCTGGACCACCAGAAACAGCCCCCGCACCCCGGAGGGCGAAGGCCGCCGCATCGGCCCGCAAGGGGACGGGGAGACCCCCGCCGCCGCACCCGCCGCACGGGGAATGGACGCGGCGGCACCGACCGGACCCGCACCCCGCGACGAGCCTGCCCCCGGGCACGTCCCCTACGGCTGGGCACTCCCCGGCGGCGGCTTCCCACGGATCCCCGACGCCGGACGCCACGACCTCGGCGACTCCCTACGGGCCCGCCTGGACGCCCTCCGCCAACTGATCGTGCTCTCCCGCACCCGCCTGGACGGCGCGACGCTCGACGACGCCGGACAGGTCCTCGACGCCGCCGACGAACGCCACCGGCTCTCCGACCGGCACACCGTCGTCGCCATCGTCGGCGCCACCGGAAGCGGCAAATCCTCCCTCTTCAACGCCCTGGCAGGCGCACCCCGCTCCCGGGCCGGCGCCCAACGGCCCACCACCGGCGAACCCGTCGCCTGCGTCTGGACCGGCGGCAGCCCCGGCGCCGACGGCCTCCTCCACCGGCTCGGCGTCCCCCCGCACCGCCGCCACACCCCCGCCCGCGACGCCACCGGGCTCGACGGACTCGTCCTCCTCGACCTGCCCGACCACGACTCCGCACAGACCGGCCACCGCGAACAGGTCGACCGGCTCCTCGGCCTCGTCGACGCCGTCATCTGGGTCGTCGACCCCGAGAAATACGCCGACGCGGTCCTGCACGAGCGCTATCTCCGCCCCCTCGCCGGATACGCCGAGGTCACCTTCGTCGTCCTCAACCAGATCGACCGACTGCCCGGCGACGCCGCCGACCAGGTCGTCGACGACCTGCGACGCCTCCTCGACGACGACGGGATGGCGCTCGGCGAACACGGCGAACCGGGCGCCACCGTCCTCGCCCTCTCCGCCGCCACCGGCGCCGGCGTCGGCGAACTCCGCGACGCCCTCGCCCGGTTCGTCGCCGACCACGACGCCGCCGACCGCCGCCTCGCCGCCGACGTCGACGCCGCCGCCGCCCGCCTCCGCCCCGTCTACACCGCACAGGGCCGCGTGACGCTCACCGCACAGGCCCGCCGCACCTTCGACGAACGGCTCGCCGAAGCCGTCGGCGCCGCGGCGACCGGCCGCACCGCCGAACACGACTGGCTCCGCCACGCCGAACGCGCCTGCGCCACCCCCTGGACCCGCCTCCACCACCGGCGCACCCGCCCCACCGGCGATGCCCCCCGCACCACCGACGACCGCGCCGCGGCCCGCCCCGTCATCGAACAGGCGGTACGGAACCTGGTCGGCGAGGCGTCCCGTGGACTGCCCGCGCCGTGGGCCCACGCCGTACGTGACGCCGCCGGGCGGGGCGCCGAAGGGCTGCCCGCGGCGCTGGACACGGTCGCCGCCGAAGCCGAGGAGGCACTGCGGCCCGGCCCCGACCGGCCGAGGTGGTGGACGGTGACCGCCACGCTCCAGGGGCTCATGTGCATCCTGCAGATCATCGGCACGGTGTGGCTGCTGGGGGCGCTCACGGGGCCCGCGGACGTGACGGGGTGGCCGGGGGCGCTGGCCGTGACGGCCCTCGGCGTGCTGGGCGCACCCACGCTGACCTGGGCCTGCGCGGCCGCGGCCCGCGCCCCGGCACGCCGCCACGGTCAGGAGACGGAACGCCGCCTGCGCGACACGGCGGCCCATTACGGCAGGGCCCACGTCCTCGAACCGGTCGCGGCGGAACTGCTGCGGTACCAGGAGGTTCGGGAGCAGTTTGCGGTGGCTTCGGGGGGCTGAGGCGGGGCCGAGGGCCGGGGGCGTTCGCTCCGTCGGGGTGGATGTGTGAATTCCCCCTTCGGGTGGCCGAGTTGTGCACAGGACGATTCGTCGTCCACAGGCACAAGCGGGGGTTGGCGGATGCACGCAGCATGAGAACTGTCCACGGCGACAGCGGTGGCCCGCACGGAACGCACGTGGGCGAGGAGCGGAAGAAGAGGCGAGGGCGCCGGGTGACGGCGGCCTGATGAGGGGGAGCGATGAACGACACGATGGTCACGCTGGTGGGGAACGCCGCCACCGCGGTGGAGCACCGGCAGACGGCAACGGGCGTACCGGTGGCGAGATTCCGGCTGGCGGCCACGCCCCGGCGCTGGGACCGGGCGCGCGAGCGGTGGACGGACGGGGACACCAGTTTCTTCACCGTCAAGGCGTGGCGCGCGCTCGCCGACCACGTCGCGGCGTCCGTGACGGTGGGCGAACCACTGATGGTGCAGGGGCGGTTGCGTGTACGGGAGGGCGAGCAGCCCGCGGACCGCGGCGGGCAGCGGTGGCTCGCGGCGGAGGTCGAGGCCGTCGCGATCGGCCATGACCTCACCCGGGGGACCGCGGCGTTCCGCCGGGCGTCACCCCGGGCGCGGATCGAGCCGCAAGCAGGCGAAGACGGCGGGAAGAGCGGGGAGTTGAGTCCGGATTGGTCGACAGGGGGAGGGGCGTGGCGGAAGGCGTCGCCGCCGTCGCCGGTGCCGGACGCGGGCGGAGGGGGGAGCGGTGGCGCGGCCGAAGTCGCTGCGGGCGTCGCGGATGAGGCCGCGGCGAGAGCGGCGGAGGGCGCCGCGGAGAGGGAAGCGCCGGAGGGCGTTGCGGTGGGGTGATGACGTAGGCGGGGAGTGCCTCCGGGTGGGCTCGGGCCCGAGCCCACCCGGAGGTTGATGGGGTGTCGGTGGCAGTGGTGGCAGTGGTGGCAGTGGTGGTCGGTGGGGAGCGGGGAGGGAG
>NZ_VKJP01000515.1 GCF_007280575.1 Streptomyces benahoarensis | reverse complement strand
CTCTTGCTCGGGAATATCGTTCCATTTTTAGGTACAGCGTCTGCATGAGCTTGCGGATATACGTGCGACAGGATGGCCGCGCATTTCATTTTTTTTTTTCAAGCAGAAGACGGCATACGAGCTTCAGGAGCGTCTCGTGGGCTCGGAGATGTGTATAAGGGACAGTCGATGTCCTGCCGCAGCTCCCCCGCCCCCGCGCGTACGGAGAGGAACGCGGCGCGGGGCGGGTGGGCCGAGCCGGAGGCGATGAGGGTGTAGCTGCCGGGTGGCAGGGCGGGGATGCGGTAACGGCCGCCGGTCGCGCGGCTGGTGGCGCGGCGCTTGCCCCGGGCGTTGACGATGGTGATCCAGGCATCGCAGCCGCCGGGGTGATCGGTGCAGCGGAGGATGCCGGTGACGGTGGTGCCCGTGGTGTGGGCCCCCGTGCCCGTGATGTGGGCCCCCGCGCCCGGGGCGGGGCCAGCGGGTCCGGCGGTTGCGGTAGCCCCCGCGGCCCTCGTGCCCCGCGCGGCCGAAGCGTCGTGCGCCGCTGAGCCCGGCCCCGTGGCACCCGTCGCACCCGTAATGCCCGTCGCCGCCGTACCGCCCGCGGCGCCCTGCGCGCCCTCCCCGGGCTCCCGGCGTACGCCCACCGAGGCGTCGCCACCCGTCCCCCGCGGATAAGCGGCCCGATTACGAGCCGCCCAAGCCGCCAGCGCCTGCTGGGTACGGCGATCGACGGCAGCCGCGGCGGAGACGGGTCGCGGCGCAGGCGCGGCGGGTGTCGCAGCGGCCAGGGTCAAGCCGCGCTGTTCCGCGTACGCCGCCAACGCCTCGTCCAGAGCGGCAAGTTCATGCAACGCCGTACGCAGCCGGTCCGCGCGAGGTCCGGACGGCCCCCGCAGGTGGGCGGCGAGGTCGCGGAGGAGAGGGCCGACGCGGGTCCAGGTACCGGGTGTCGGGTCGCCCGCGGCGTGCCGGTCGAGGGCGTGCAGGGAGGTCGTGAGGGTGGTGAGGATCTGGCGGACGCGGGCGCTCAGGTGGGGAGCGAGGTCGAGGTCGGTGTCGGCGGCCGCGGCGAGGGCACGGGCGTGGCCGGTGGCGTGGGTGAGGAGGGCGAGGCGGTTCTCGGTGCCGCGGCCGCGGATGCCCAGCGGCATACGGATCAGCGGCCGCAGGATGCCGTGGACGGGGAAGAGCGCGGCGTCGATGGCGCGGGCGGCGCCGCGCAGCCGGACCGGGGCGTCCGGCTGGTCCCAGCGGAGGGCGATCTGGGCGAGGAGGTGTTCCATCGCGGAGAGGTAGCCGCGTTCGGCCTCCTGGGCGAGGCGGCGGCTGGAGACCGGGAAGATCAGCGCGGCGCAGGCCGTGGCGGCGAGGACGCCGAGGCCGTTGTCCAGCAGGCGTTCGGCGAGCAGGCCCTCCAGGGCGTCGTTCGGCGTGGTCATGCCGT
Source organism: Streptomyces benahoarensis (assembly GCF_007280575.1). Classification (GTDB taxonomy): domain Bacteria; phylum Actinomycetota; class Actinomycetes; order Streptomycetales; family Streptomycetaceae; genus Streptomyces; species Streptomyces benahoarensis. Next base: position 1,545 of record NZ_VKJP01000515.1, on the reverse strand, counting down.
AGAGCTGGGTGAGGGCGGTGACGAGGCCGACGACCCAGTACGCGTAGCGGCGTTGCATGCCCCAGGAGCCGGCGGCGAGGCCGAGGACGATGACGGTGAGGGTGGCGTAGACGTGGCCGGGGCCGATGAGGCGGAGCAGGAGGATGCCGAGGACGGCCCCGGCGACGGTCCCGGCCATGCGGTGGACGAACTTCCGCAGCCGTTCGTGGGTGGTGCTGGTGCCGAACAGCGTGATCATGACGCCGACCAGGCCCCAGTAGAAGCGGCGCGGGTCGATGGCGTCGGTGAGCGGGCAGACGAGCGCCGAGGCGACCGCGGCGTGCAGCGGGACGCGCAGATACGGGACGGCGCGGCGCCAGCCGTGGTCGCTGCGGGCGGCGACGACGCGCCGGGCGACCTCGCCGGTGCCCGCGGGCTGCCCCTTCTCCAGGGCGACGGTCGGCCGGAACGGCACCTCGGCGCGGGCGGTGGGGGTGTGGCTGCCGAGGTCGAGCCAGTGGGCGAGGGAGTCGGCGAGGGAGTCCAGCAGGTCGCCGACGCGGCGGGCGAGGGCCGCGGCCTCCGCGTCGGCGGGTCCGGCCTGCGGATCGTCGAGGACGAACGCGGCCTGCTGGCGGATGAGTTGGGCCGCCGGGTGGAGCGCGTCGGCGCGGCCGAGCGGGGTGTCGCGGGCGATGACGAGGCCGACGACCATCGCCTCCCGCAGCGGGGCGGGGACCTGGAGGCGGGTGAGGTGGGTGAGGGCCTCGCCGATGCCGCGCAGGGCGAGTTCGGCGTCGAAGAGGTGGCGGTGGAGGAGTTCGGCGGCGACCGGGTCGGCGGCGACCTCGGGCTGGGCGAGGCGGCCGTCGATGGTGACGGTGGTGGTGTTGAGGCGGCGCAGGCTGCGGCGCATCCGGGCGACGGCGACCTCGTGGTCGGCGTCCGGGTCGAGGGCGGCGGTGGCGGCGTCCGCGACGCGACGCGCCTCGACGACGAAGGCGCGCTGGGTACGGAGCAGGTCCTCGCGCGGCATCGGATAGCAGAGGAGCAGGCGGGCGGCGAGGACCGCGGCGGAGGCGGTCAGCGCGACGACGAAGAGCTCACCGCAGAGGGCGAGCGGGACGGCGGCCATCATGCCGACCATGAAGGCGTTGAAGGTCATCATGCCGGTGAGCAGCGCGAGGGTGCCGAAGCGGGCGAGGAGGAAGGTCAGCGCCAGCGCCGTCACCATCAGGGCGATCTCCAGCAGCCGGTCCGGGCGGAGCCAGGCGGCGACCGGCAGGGCGGCGGAGTACGGCAGCGGCATCCACAGGGTGGCGCGGGCCAGCCGCAGCGGCGTGTTCTCGGCGATGACGAACGCGCTCATCAGGCCCATCATCCCGGCCACCGTCATGGCGAGGACGGCGGGCAGGTCCAGCGCCACGGACATGCCGTAGCCGGTCGCCAGCGCCGCGGTCATGGAGACCAGCGACCGCCACCCGGACTGGAGTTGACCGAGCCCCGGATCGGCCGCGAGGACCCGGTCTGGCTCTTATACACATCTCCGAGCCCACGAGACGCTCA
>NZ_VKJP01000514.1 GCF_007280575.1 Streptomyces benahoarensis | reverse complement strand
CCCCCGTCCCGGGCCCCGCCGACCGGGGGTCACAACGCATCCACCCCCCTCTCCCCTGTGCGCACCCGCACCACTTCGTCCACCGGCACGCTCCACACCTTGCCGTCACCGATCTTGCCGGTGCGGGCGGCGGTCACGATGGCCTCGGCGAGAGGGGCGGCGTCCGCGTCGTCGGCGAGGACCTCGATGCGGATCTTCGGGACGAGGTCGACGGTGTACTCGGCGCCGCGGTAGACCTCGGTGTGGCCGCGTTGCCGGCCGTAGCCGCTGGCCTCGGTGACGGTCAGGCCGTGCACGCCGAACGCCTGCAGTGCCTCCTTCACCTCGTCGAGGCGGTGCGGCTTGATGACTGCCGTGATGAGCTTCACGCGTCCACCCTCTCCGTGTCCGGGCCGAGGCCCCGTTCCGCTTCGTTCGTGGGTGCCGGTCCGCCGCCGAGGGCGCCGGGAGCCCCCAGGGCCACGGCCGGTACGCGGTGGACGGCGCCGCCGCCCGCGCCGGTGAAGTCGTAGGCGGTCTCGGCGTGGGCGGTCCGGTCGACGCCGGTGATCTCCTCGTCCTCCGCGACCCGGAAGCCCATCAGCCGGTCGACTCCCTTGGCGAGGAGGTGGCTGACGACGAAGGAGTAGAGCAGGACGGCGGCCACGCCGAGGGTCTGCTTGCCGAACTGCCCGAGGCCGCCGCCGTAGAAGAGGCCGCGGGCGGGGGACTGCACGCCGCCGGTGGCGAAGAGGCCGACGAGGAGGGACCCGGCGATGCCGCCGACGAGGTGGACGCCGATGACGTCGAGGGAGTCGTCGTAGCCGAGCTTGTACTTGAGGCCGACGGCCAGGGCGCAGAGGATCCCCGCGATGACGCCGACGGCGAGGGCACCGAGCGGGCTGACGGCGCCGCATGCCGGGGTGATGGCGACGAGTCCGGCGACCGCGCCGGAGGCGGCGCCCAGGGTGGTGAACGCCCCGTGGCGCAGCTTCTCGTACGCGAGCCAGCCGAGCATCGCGGCGGCGGCGGCGACCTGGGTGTTGACGAAGGCGACCGCGCCGACGCCGTCGCCGTTGCCCAGCCAGGAGCCGGAGTTGAAGCCGAACCAGCCGAACCACAGCAGTCCGGCGCCGAGCATCACCAGGGGCAGGTTGTGCGGCCGCATCGGGTCCTTGCGGAAGCCGATGCGCCGTCCGACGACGAGGAGGACGCCGAGGGCGGCGGCGCCCGCGTTGATGTGGACGGCGGTGCCGCCGGCGAAGTCGATGACGCCGAGCCGGAAGAGCCAGCCGCCCTCGCCCCACACCCAGTGGGCGACGGGGAAGTAGACGACGGTGACCCACAGGGCGGTGAAGAGGGCCCATGCGGTGAATTTGACGCGGTCGGCGAGGGCGCCGCTGATCAGCGCGGGCGTCAGGACGGCGAACATCAGCTGGAAGACGGCGAAGACGTACACCGGGATGGTGCTGGTGCCCCACAGTTCGGTCAGGCCGATGCCGCCGAGTCCGGCGAAGTCGCCGCGCCAGCCGATGAGTCCGCCGCGGTCGGTGCCGAAGGCGAGCCCGAAGCCGTAGAGGACCCACAGGACGGTGACGATGCCGAGGCTGACGAAGCTCATCATCAGCATGTTGAGGACGCTTTTGACGCGCACCATGCCGCCGTAGAAGAAGGCCAGGCCCGGCGTCATCACCATGACGAGGGCGGAGCAGAGGAGCATGAAGCCGGTGTCGGCCGGGCTCAGGGCGGCGTCGGCCGCGAGCCCGTCCGCGAGGGTCTGGATGCCTGGGGGCATCGGCGTCTCCCGTCGTCGATGCGGCCCGTGCGGGTGCCGTGGTGGGTGGGCCGTCGTTCCGACGAGGCTGGCGCAGCCCGGTTTCGGCCACGGCCCACGAGTGTTTCGCCGCCGTGACGAAGGCGTCGTCGGTGTTACGTGGCGGTGAACGGGGACGGTGCGCACGGCGCCGGACGCGGGCCGACCGCGGCGCCACCCGTATGACCTGGCGTGGGGAAGCCGAGTCGGGTGGTACGGGGTGGCGTCCGCGGCCGGTGTCGTGCGGCCTCGGCGTCGTCAGACGGCCTCGGCCTCGGGGAGGCGGCGGGCCAGCTCCTCGCCGAGGTGGATCACCTCCGCGACGGTGCCGAAGTCGCGGGCGGCGGTGTCGACGGTCTTCCGCAGCCGGGTGTTGACCCGCTCGGAGCGGACCTGCTGGGCGAACGGCATGGCCTGCCGGGCCCGCACGGCGCACTGCTCCGGCTCGCGCTGCAGCAGATGGACGGTGGCCATGCCGATGAGGTTGAGGGCGTACGAGCGCTGGTGCTCGGCGTCCTTGGCGAAGAGTTCGACGGCGCGCTCCATGACCGGCGCGGCGAGGGCGGCGTAGGTGGGGCTGCGCCCGGCGACGTAGGCGAGATCGCGGTAGGAGTGGGCGTTCTCGGCGTTCAGTTCGGCTTCGGAGAAGAAGCGGATCCAGTCGGGCTCGGGCTCGCCCGGCACCGCGTCCTCGAAGGTCTCCTCCGCCATGCGGACGGCGCGCTTGACCTTGCTGGGGCGGCCCATCCCGGCGCAGGCGCGGGCCTCCACCGCGTACAGCATGGCCTGGGTGCGGGCGGTGGCCGTCTCGCGGCTGCCGTACTGCGCGAGGTGGATCAGCTCCAGCGCGTCGTCGGGGCGGCCGAGGTGGATCATCTGGCGGCTCATGCTGGAGAGGATGTACGCGCCCAAGGGGCGGTCGCCGGCCTCCTTGGCGGCGTGCAGCGCGAGGACGAAGTACTTCTGGGCGGTGGGCTGCAGGCCCATGTCGTAGCTCATCCAGCCCGCGAGCTGGGAGAGTTCGGCGGCGACCTTGAAGAGGCGGGTGGCGACGGTGGCGGGCTGCGGCTCCTGGAGGAGGTCGGTGACCTCGTGGAGCTGGCCGACGACGGCCTTGCGGCGCAGCCCCCCGCCGCACTGGGCGTCCCACTGCCGGAACATGGCGGTGGTCGCCTCCAGCAGGTCGAGTTCGGGGACGGAGAGGCGGGCGCGGCGGGTGCGGTCG
>NZ_VKJP01000513.1 GCF_007280575.1 Streptomyces benahoarensis | reverse complement strand
GCGCCGCACCGGCGGAGTGACCCCACAGGACGACTCCGGTCATCCCGCGCCGGGTGATCTCGTCGGCGGTTGCCTCGGCCACCCGTTCCAGAGGCACGAGGGGGGTGCGGTCGGCAGGGTCGTGGCCCTCCGCCGTATCGCCGGGCGCCACCGACCCCTCGCTCGCCTCCGCCAGCAACCGTGCCCCGATGAAGACATGGTGGGCGGGCGCGCCGCGGTCCTGGAGGAGCCGGGCGGTGGCGACGGCGAGCGCCGCACCGGCGGAGTGACCCCACAGGACGACTCCGGTCATCCCGCGCCGGGTGATCTCGTCGGCGGTTGCCTCGGCCACCCGTTCCAGAGGCACGAGGGGGGTGCGGTCGGCAGGGTCGTGGCCGGGCAGTTCGACGGCGTGGACGGCGAACCCGGCCGTGCGCAGCGCCTCGGCGAGCGGGCGGAAGCCGAGGGCGTTGCTGCCCGCGCCGGGGAAGCCCACCAGGTGGCCGCGGGGTGCGTCCGCCGGTGCGGCGAGGGTGTGCAGCAGTCCGGGGTCGGGGGCCCGGTCGTCGTCGAGCAGGGCGGCCAGGTCGGCGAGGACGGGGCGGCGGGTGAGGTCCTTGAGGGAGACGGCCCGGTCGAGGGCGATCACGAGTTTCACCGCCGCCAGCGAGGTACCGCCGCGGTCGAAGAAGTGGTCGTGCCGCCCGACGGTCTCCTCCGGGACGCCCAGGACGTCGGACCAGGCCCGGGCCAGGCGCCGTTCGGCGGGGGTACGCGGCGGACGGTGCCGCTCCTCCGGGGGCGCGGGGCGGGCGGCGCGCGCGGTGAGGGTCCGCTTGTCGATCTTGCCGTTGCCGGTGAGCGGCAGCCGGGCGTGCCAGTGGAAGGCGGTCGGCATCATGTACGCGGGCAGCGACTCCCCCAGCCGCGCGCGCAGGACGTCGGTCTCCAGGGGGCGCGGGCCGCTGTAGAACGCCACCAGGTGGGTGCCGCGGCCGTCGTCGCCGCCCACCACGACGGCTCCGTCGCGTACGCCGTCGACGCGGAGCAGCGCGTTCTCGATCTCGCCGATCTCGATGCGGAACCCGCGGATCTTCACCTGGGCGTCGCGGCGGCCGAGGAATTCCAGCTTGCCGCCCGGGAGCCACCGGCCGAAGTCACCGCCCTGGTAGAGCCGTTGGCCCGGCCGGTGCGGGTCGTCGCCGAAGGCCAGCCGGGTGCGTTCGGGGTCGTTGACGTAGCCGCGGCCGACGCAGACGCCGGAGAAGACGATCTGGCCGGGGGCGCCGAGCGGTACCGGTTCCAGGTGCTCGTCGGTGACGTAGACGCGGGCGTTGGGGACGCACGGGCCGAGCGGGATCCGGTCGCCGTCCGGGGCCCGGTCCATGACCTCGTGATTGGTGTCGTCGGAGGTCTCCGTCAGCCCGTAGGCGTTGACGAGCCGGATGCCGGGGCGGGCGGCGAACCAGCGCTGGACCAGTGCCTTCTTCAGCGCCTCCCCGGTGACCGAGACGCATCGCAGGTCCGGGAGCGGGCGGGGGTTGCGTTCCAGGTGGGTGAGGACGGCTTCGAGGTAGGACGGGACGACTTGCAGCACGGTGACGCGGGCGGTGGCGAGGGTGTCGACGAAGCGTTCCACGTCCAGGATCACCCGCTGTTCGACGAGGTGGGTGCGGCCGCCGGCCAGCAGGGCGGCGACCAGTTGCCACAGGGAGATGTCGAAGCACTGGGGTGCGGTCTGCGCGACGGTGTGGCCCTCGGCGATGCCCAGGTCGGCGATCTTGGCGTGGAGATGATTCAGGAACCCTGCGTGTTCGCACATCGCGCCCTTGGGCTCGCCGGTGGAGCCACTGGTGAAGTAGATGTAGGCGAGTTGGTCGGCGGCGACCCGTACGCCGGGGTCGTCGGTGGGGTGACCGGCGGCGAGGGCGGTGTCGATGCGGAGGGTGCGGACCGCGGGGAGGGCGGCGAGGGCCTGGTCCAGGGTGGTGGTGCTGCCGGGTTCGGTCAGGGCGAGGCCGCATCCGGCGCGGGTGAGCATGGCGGCGATGCGGTCGGGCGGGAAGTGCGGTTCGACGGGCAGGTACACGCCGCCCGCCTTGAACACGGCCAGGACGGCGGCCATCCAGTCGAGGGTGCGTTCGGTGACGACGGCGACCACGCCCTCGCGGGTCAGGCCCTGTGCCAGGAGGGCGTGGCCGAGGCGGTTGGCGCGGTCGTTGAGTTCCCGGTAGGTGAGGTGCCGGCCGCCGTGGACGGCGGCGACGGCGTCCGGGTGGGTGCGGACGCGTTCCTCGAAGAGTTCGTGGAAGCGGCGGTCGGGCAGGGCGCGGCGCGGCCCGGCCAGCTCGTCCAGCTGGAAGCGGCGTTCGGTGGCGGAGAGCAGGCTGAGGCGTCCGTAGGGGGCGTCGGGGTCGGCGGCGAAGTGGGTGAGGGCGGTGCGGTGGTATCCGGCGATCCGGGCGGCGCTCGCCGCGTCCAGCGCGTCGGTCCGGTGGCGCGTCCGCAGTCGCGCGCCCGCGCCGTGGCGGGTCACGGACAGCCGCAGCACGCTGGTGCCGAGCGGGTCCCCGCCGTGGCCGTACGGGTCGAGTTCGGCTTCGAACAGTACGGCGTCCAGGCCGAGTTCGGCGGCGAGGCGGGGCACCGCGCAGCGGCGGTGCGCGGTGAGGTCGGCGAGGACGCGGGCGGCCTCCTGGGCCAGTTCGCGCCAGGTGACGGGTGCGGCGGAGAGGCGGCAGGGCAGTGCGGGGCCGGTGGCGGCGACGGTGCAGCCGGTGGTGACCTGCCGTTCCCCGGAGAGGGCGGCGAGCACTCCGGTGTGTGCGGCGAGCAGGATCGCTTCGCGGGGGACGCCGTGCTCGCCGCCCCAGCGGTCGAGCCGGTCCATCAGCTCGCCGGGCAGCGGGAGTTCATGGGTGTCGACGCCGGGCACGGGGTGGGGGGCCCACCGTGGGACCGGGGTGAATCCTGCGTCGGTCAGGACGGTGCGCCAGTACTCCCGGTCGTTGTCGGTCGGTTTTGTCATCAGGAATCCTTCCTGC
>NZ_VKJP01000512.1 GCF_007280575.1 Streptomyces benahoarensis | reverse complement strand
GGGCTGGGCGGGGCGGTGCGGGCTCCGCGGCCGTGCCCGGCTCCGTGCCCGGCTCCGCGTCCGGCTCCGCGTCCGGCTCCGCGTCCGGCCGCCGCACCCCGCGGGGCCGGGCCGTCGCCCGCGCCGTCGTGGTGCTCTGCGCGCTGGGGCTGCTCGGGCCGGTGGCCCCGGCGGTGTACGCGTCGGCCGGGCGGGTGGCCGACGGGCCGGACGGGCGCGCGGCCGGGCGGGAGGCGGCGGAACGTACGGCGGAAGGGCCGGACGCGGACGGGCCGGACGCAGGCGAGGTGGGCCCCGGCGCGGACCGGCTGGACCGGGTGCACCGCCGGATCGAGGCCCTCTACCGCGCCGCCGAGCGCGCCACCGACGCGTACAACGCCGCGCAGGAGCGGGTCGAGGACGAGCAGAAGAAGATCGTCGATCTCGCCCGCCGCATCGACAGCGCGCAGCGCCGCCGCGACGCGCTCCAGCGGCAGGCGGGCGTGCTGGCCAGCGCGCAGTACCGCGCCGGGGGCGTCCCGGACGAGGTGCGGCTGATGCTGAACGCGGACCCCGAGGGGTACCTCGACAACGCGGTCCTGGCCCGCAAGGCCCAGCGCGCCGCCACCGGCGTCGCCGGTGAACTGAACCGTCTGGCGGCCGGACTGCGGGACGACGCGCACTCCGCGACCGTCCGCTGGGAACGCCTCGACGCCGAACGCGCGAAGAAGGAAAAAGCGCGGCGCGACATCAAGAAAAAGCTCGATGAGGCGAAGAAAATCGAATCCCGCCTGGCCGCCGCGGAAAAGAACCGGCTGAAAGGGCTGGAGGAATCCCGGGCCCGCGCCGAACAGCAGAAATGGCTCGACACCGGCATCCTGGAGGAGATCCACAACAGAGCGTCCGGCGCCGGAAAGAAAGCCGTTTCCTTCGCGACCGCGCAGATCGGCAAGGATTATGTGTGGGGCGCCGAGGGACCGGACACCTTCGACTGCTCGGGGCTGACCCTGCGTGCCTGGCAGGCGGGGGGCCGTACGATTCCGCGGACCTCACAGGAGCAGTGGCGGCGGCTGCCCCGCGTCGCCGTCACGGATATGCGCCCGGGTGACCTGATCATCTATTTCTCCGATGCCAGCCATGTCGGGATGTATCTGGGCGACGGCGCGATCGTGCACGCGCCGCGACCGGGCCGACAGGTCACGATCGCCGGGGCGGGTTCGATGCCGATCCTCGGTGTCGTACGTCCCGATAAATGACGGGATGAGGGTGACGACCTCACTCGCGATGGTCAGCGGCGTCGCGGGTGAGGTCGTTATCGGACGGTTGCCGGGCCGTGGCACATTGCGATCGGTTCCGGCCCCGACGGGGTGATATTCGTCATTCCCTTTCCGTCTTTTCCCGGTCTCTCCAGGTCAAATGGCTTATACGCGGCGGCATATGACGCACGCCGCGTGCCGCGGGTCATTCCGCACACGTGTCCGGTGGCGCTATGGTCGCACTCCCGGTGCCCGGCGGCGCACCGCTCACCCCCCCCACGAGCGGCGCACGACCGGGCACGTTGGTGCGCCGGACGGCGCGCCCCGGCACCCTCGGGAGCGCCGTCGCCGTGGTCTCGCCCGCCCGTCAGGGCGGCCCCCCGCGAGCCAGGCCTCATGTCGGCCACCACGACCCAGGGGGAGGGAAGGAAGCAGAGCCATGTCCGTACCCGTACCGCACCGGCGAACGGCCGTGCTGTCGCAGCAGGCGGCCCCGGCCCGTGACGTCTGCGCCGCCGCACGCCGGACGGCGGACGGCACGGCGGACGTCGGCGCCGCGCCCGCGCACCTTCTCGCCACGGCCCCCGCGGAGACCAGGGCGTCGATCCCGGGCGCCCGCCGCCCCGAGACGCCCGCCGACAACGGCTCCGGGCCCGGCCTGACCGTCCTCCTCATCGGCGACGACCCCAGCAGCACCGTCCCGGACATGTGGGACTGGGCGGGCCGCAAGGTCCGGCTGCGCACCGCCCGCAACCTCACCGAGGCGACGCGGCTGCTCACCCACGACGTCGACTGCATCCTCCTCGACCTCGCCCCGGCCAAGGAGACCGACGATCCGGTGGCGGACGGCGCCGCCGACACCCTCGGCGCGCTCCACGCGGTGCTGCGGATGGCCCCGGCCCACGCCGTCCTGGTGATGACGCCGGAGACCGACGCGGAACGCGCCGCCGAGGCCGTCCGCGTCGGCGCGCAGGACTACCTCTTCCGCGACGAACTGGACGGCGCGGTCCTCAGCCGCGCGGTGCGCTACGCCGTCGAACGCAAACGCGCCGACCTCGCACAGCGCCAGCTCACCGAGTCGCGGATGCGCGCCCAGGAGAACGCCCGGCTGGAGCGCGGCCTGCTGCCGACCCCGCTGCTCGACGGCTCCGACCTGCGCTTCGCCGCCCGCTACCGCCCCGGCCGCAGCCGCGCGCTGCTCGGCGGCGACTTCTACGACACCGTCCGCACGCCGGACGGCACCGTCCACGCGATGATCGGCGACGTCTGCGGGCACGGCCCCGACGAGGCGGCGCTCGGCGTGGAGCTGCGCATCGCCTGGCGGGCGCTGACCTTCGCCGGACTCTGCGGCGACGAACTGCTCTCCACCCTCCAGAAGGTCCTGGAGCACGAGCGCGCCGACGACGAGATCTTCGCGACGCTCTGCACCGTCGACATCTCCCCGGACGGCCGCCGCGCCGGACTCTGCCTGGCGGGCCACCCGGCCCCGCTGCTCTCCCGCGCGGGCGGCCCGCCGCGGCTGCTCCCGTACGAGTTCGGCGGCCCGGCGCTCGGCCTGCTGCCGCACGCCCGCTGGCCGCGCCACCAGATCGAGCTGGGCGGCGCCTGGAGCCTGATGATGTACACCGACGGCCTGATCGAGGGGCACGTCGGGGAGGGTCGGCTGCGGCTGGGCCAGGAGGGCATGGCCGAACTGGTCGCCCGGCGGATGGCTGCGGGCCTGACCGGCGAGGACCTGCTGGACACCACCCTGAACGAGGTCCGCGACCTCAACGGCGGCGAGCTGACCGACGACGTGGCGGTGCTGTTGCTGTCCTCTTATACACATCTCCGAGCCCACGAGACGCTCA